>CAZSXY010000133.1:0-9631 GCA_964611395.1 uncultured Anaerolineaceae bacterium
CGAACTACCCTGCTCACGTCAGAGATTTCGTATATCCTTGACTTTATCCACTTCCTCCCCCGCTACGCCGGTGACGGAGTATCCGAAACTCCTAAAGTCTTCTGAAATTTGCGCTCATCATCGGTGACGGCTATCGTGGCCATTCTGAGCAGATGCGTGTGCCGGGAAATCAGAGGGTGTAGGCGTTGAATCAAAGCATTTGCCCGCGACATCACGAAAATCGTATGTCGCGGGCAAACAAAGGGAGAAGCGCTGCAGCATTAAAATGAGATCAGGAGTGCTCACTCAGACAAAAACGCCAACTACGCTCCTACGACGCTATCCTGGCCCCAGCTTCCCGCTTCAAGGTCAACGCTCTTCCCGAACGTGACGCTTCCCACCGTGTGTCATGTGTCCAGCTCAAATACGGAAACCAGTAATCGCTCCCCGTACCCTAAACGGCCAGGACCAGGATAGCAAACGGCGTGACAACCATTACGCCACCGGAGTGCTCGCCCCCTAAAAAACCTTTTGCGCTGGAGGGCAATCGCGCTCCCTGATAAAGTGGTAAAGCTTAGAATATAACAGAAGCGCAATCTGCGGCATCCGTTCACTTCCTGAACTTAACTATAGCAATCTACGTAGTTCTACGGAATTACCCTGCCCCCAGGCGGAGTTACGGACATTCCACAAGCGCCTGTAATTGCGCTAAACTCTTGGTGAGAACACCAGGCGCACGAATGACCTACGATGGCTACGCCGCGCCAGCCATACACGCATCAGGAGGCCCAATGCCCGAATTGCCAGAAGTTGAAACCGTCGTGCGTGCCCTTCGCGGGCCGCTCACCGGGCGCATCATATACCATGCAACATACGATTGGCCCAACAGCCTTGTCACCCCTGACGGGCCGTACTTCACGGCGCGCATCGCCGGGCAAGCCGTGCGCGGCGTTAGCAGGCGCGGGAAATACATCGTGATTGCGCTCGCCCCTGACACCCTGATCATTCACCTGAAGATGACGGGGCGGCTGTATGTTGTGCCCGACCGCAGCATGCAGTATGCCGATCGCTGGGTTCATTTCACCTTCCAGCTTGACAACGAGCACCAGCTTCGCTTTTCGGACTCGCGCAAATTCGGACGCGTCTACTTGGTGAGCGATCCGGTCAGCGTGGTGGGGCACTTGGGACCGGAGCCGCTCGAAAGCGACTTCACCCTGGACGTCTTTCGCGCGCGCCTCCGGAAGCGGTCGGGACGGCTCAAACCGCTGCTGCTCAACCAGGCGTTCATTGCCGGGCTGGGCAACATTTACGCTGACGAGGCGCTGTTTGCAAGCCGCCTGCATCCTCTTCGCCACGCCGACACCCTCACCGGTGACGACATCGCGCGGCTGTTTCACGCGATTCGGGCTGTGTTGCGCGAAGGAATCAAACGCGAAGGCGCGAGCGTGAACTGGTACCGGAAACCAGACGGCACAAAGGGATCAGCCCAGAACCACCTGGCGGTTTACGGGCGCGGCGACCAACCGTGTTTGCGCTGCGGCCATCCCATTGAGCGCATCGTCGTTGGGGGGCGCGGCACGCACATCTGCCCGGTTTGCCAAACCCGTTAAGCGGGGCGATACTGAAGGCAGGCTGGCCGGCAAGACGACAAGTGAGGGAGCCATGATCCTCGATATCAAATCCCTGATTCATGTCCTCGCGCTGAGCGATTCATCTGGCGCGGGCGATTTCTTCCGGCAGGTGGGCGGATTGCTGGTCCTCACGTGTGGTGCTGGCGTGGTGTGGCTGGCATTGATGGCCCTGGTCATGCAGCGGGCCTCGGAACGACGACGCCGCGCCGCGCAGGGCCTGGAACCCTTGCCGGGCATCCACATAGCGCTCTATCGCTGGCTGACCAACCTGGTATCACCCGCCGCGACTCGCAAGCCACCACCCGATCCGCAGACGATGACCAGAAGAAGCCAACCGGCACCGGCTCCGGTGTTGCCCACCCCGGATTTAGATATGCTCACCGGGAACCTGCCCACGCCCGATCTTGAAGCCACAACCGGGCACGAACAGGCAGAATCCCCGCCGGAAGGCGAAGAAATGCCCTCAGCAGAATACGCGCCGCCCGAGCCTTCCCCTGAACCGGCGGAAGACATTGCCACTGCTGATGCTTCAGAGGAAACACCCGACACGCCGGATGCAGCGCAGGAACCAGATCGCCCCCCACCCGCTCCGGCTGCCCCGCCACAGGATTCCATCGAACTGCTACGCGTGTATCGCGACCTGGCGGATGGGACGCTCATCGTGGAAATCGGCGGGAAGCAGTTCCGGTCGCTTGGCGACTTGCGCGGGGCCGACCTGGAACGACGCTTCCAGAATGTTATGCGCGATCTGGACGCGCTGGCACGCCCTGCCCAACGCTCAAAACCCGTCGCGCCGTCCCCTGAAACGCCTGCCGCGCCCGACGAGGAGGACATCAAACCGCGCTCCGGCAGCATGTTGCGCCAGGTGACCCGCATGGCCATGGGCCAGTCGCCCGAACCCGTAGAAGAAGAACTGCCCCGCTCCATTGCCGACGAAATCGAAGACCTGCTACAGGACCGCCTGAAACAATTACCGGCCTACGCCGGGCGAAAGATTCACGTCAAACCCGCGCTCGACGGAAGTGTGCAGATTGAAGTTGACGGAATCTTTTACGACGGCGTGGGAGACATCGCGGATGATGACGTGCGCGAGTTGCTCATAGACACCGTGCGCGAATGGGAAGAAAGCCGGTAGATCGCTCGACTCGCGCTATGCCACGCGCCTCACCCTGGCAATGGAACATTGCACCCCGTTCCTGCAGGAACGGGGCACCGGCTTCGCCGGTCAGGGTGAGGCGCGGTCGTCGCACGCTACAAACGAACCAGCACACCTTCGTGCGGTCGCAAGATCACCTGATTCAGGGGCAAATTTCCGCTACGATCCATCGTCGTGCTAAGGAGCAGGTCACCTTCCACACCAACTCCCGACAGGTCCAGCGCGTGCTCCTTCGAGCCGATATTCAGCACAACCAGGATGCGCTCCTCTCCGCGCGCACGAACATACGCCAGCACATCCCCCGGCACACCGTCCACAAACGCGAACTGCCCCGCATCGTGCAGCACCGCCAGTTCCCGGCGCAAGCGCAATAACGCCCGCGTCATCGCAAGCATCGAACGCGGATCGCTGCGCTGGCGGGCTACGTTCCGGGTGGCGGCATCGGCAGCAAGCGGTAACCAGGGTTCGACGCCAGGCGGCGCAAAGCCTGCGTTCGGCGAGCCGTCCCATTGCATCGGCGTGCGCACCGGATCGCGCCCCACATCCGCTCCCGGATTCTGCAACGCCCAGGGGTCTTGCACTTTTTCCGGCGGGATGGGCACGTCCATCATGCCGATCTCGTCACCGTAATAGATCGTCGGGATGCCCCACAGGGTCAGGAGCAACATCATCGCCGTGCGCGCGTTCTGCGGCCCGAACCGCGTGGCCGGGCGGCTCCGGTCATGGCTTCCTATGACAAAGTTCGGCACAGCGCCCAGCGGCATTACGTCGTAGTAGGACTGGATTGCATGCCGTAACTCGGCGGCGTTCCACGATACCTCCCAATGGAGCTTGAAGTTGAACGGGACGTGCAATTCGTCGAGATTCGCGCCGTAATACGCCACCAACTTTGCCGGATCAGGTTCAACCGTCTCGCCGATCATCACGCGATCGCCATCATAGCGATCAAACACGCGTCGCATCGCCCGCAAAACGTCGTGAATCTCCGGCTGCCGGATATCGTAGCGATGCTCCAGCCGGTTGGTGGGGGCGCTAGCATCAGCCGCCGTCTGTGGTGGATTGTCCGGGAAGTCGGGATGCTTCATCATGAACAACGCCACATCGATCCGGAAGCCATCAACCCCCTTATCCAGCCAGAAGCGCAACACGTCATGCATCGCCTCCACCACGTCGGGGTTCCGCCAGTTGAGGTCGGGTTGCTTGGCAAGGAACAGGTGCAGGTAATACTGTCCCGTCCGCTCATCATAGCGCCATGCCGGGCCGCCAAAGAACGATTCCCAATTGTTCGGCGGGCCGCCATCCGGAGCGGGATCCTTCCAGATGTACCAATCCCGTTTCGGGTTATCACGGGACGACCACGACGCAACAAACCAGGGATGCTCATCGGACGAGTGATTGGGCACGAAATCAAGCACCACCTTCAGGCCGCGCCGGTGAGCCTCATCGAGCAACCGCTCAAACGTGACCATATCGCCGAACAACGGGTGTATGCCGGTATAGTCGCTGACATCGTACCCGAAATCGGCCATCGGCGACGGGTAAATGGGCGAAATCCAGATCGCATCGATGCCCAGCTCAACGAGATAATCCAGGCGGTCGATGATACCCTGCAAATCGCCTACGCCGTCGCCGTTTGCATCCATGAAACTACGCGGGTAGACCTGGTAGAAAACCGCATGCTTCCACCAGGGGCCAGGGGCCGAACCCAACTGAGGCATACCACATCCTTTCTGGAAAGTACTGTTACAGGTTCAGACTTATGAAGCGCACAATCACCAGGGGTCATGAGTGATGAGGCATAGGTTATGGGACTACTGTATACGAGTCGGGCTGCCGTTGTTTTCTCTCATCACTCAAAACCAAAAACTCATAACTTCCACGTCATGCACGGCGAAAATCGTTTCGCCATCAACCGGCGTCAAGCGCCTGCAATGTGGCGATGATTCGCGTGATCGCTTCGTCATAGTCTGCATACGCGGTGTCAGCCAGCGTCAAGCGCCACACCGCATAGCGCTCGGTTCCAACGGGAACGTAAATAATCACTTCGCGCAGCACGTCGGGGGCGTGCGCGATGGTGACGGGGAACGGCACTTCATGCGGGGCCAGGTTTGTCAACCGGCGGTGAATCCAGTAGGCGCAATCATCGTCGCGCGTTTCAAGGCCATTTCCTTCAAGCGCCGTGTTCGGCTGCGCAGCGAGCGCCCCGCTTGCCTGAAGATCGCGTGCCAGCAATTGCATGCGCACACAGACATCGTCCGCTTCACCCGGCGCGGGATCGGGCAACGGGACAATTTCATGCAGCGTCAGCGCCGTGACAATCCCGTAAGCATCCAGGCGGGTAACGTCCGTCTCCACGATCCGCACCTGAGGGAGCACGCTGCCGTAAACCGGGTTGCGCTTCACCTCCGCGAACGGCGCTTCGACCTGCCGCCAGACCCCAATCTCGCCCTCGGCGACGGGGAAGGTTGCCGCCCACTGCTCGCGGGCTGTGATCCACGCGGGATTACCCGTATCAGCCGGTAGCCAGGTTTCCGGCACTTCCACGCGGAAGTGAAATCCAGAAGGGCCGCCCACCGAGAAATCAAGCACATGCCGGCGCTCACCTGCACGCTCGCCCTGCAGCGAATCAGCCAGGCCGCCGAACAGCAGCACCGCGCCCGCGCCCCCAACGCACAACACCAACACCAGCAGCAACCCAATCACGCGCAGCACTCGCCTCACAACGGGAAGTCGCTGCGACGGCATCGTATCGCCGGTGGGGCTATCCACAAGCAGCCCCTCGCGGGGCCAGGGGGTCGCGGGGATCGTCGCGCCCGACACCTGCTGGCCCGCCCCGCGCCCGTACGTCCAGGCCCCTTGTTGTTCAAGCGTTGCTCGCATCCGCCGGGCGACCGGATGATCGGGGTCAAGCTTGAGCGCCTGCAATACCGCGTGGCGATACTCTTCGAGGTCGTCAGTCGCCGCCGCAAGCCACAGCCAGCCATCGGCGATTACCAGTTCGCTGCGCATGGCCAGCCGTAAATAGGGCAACGCCTCGCGGCGCAGCCCTGATTGGACAAGGTGAATGCCGTGCATCAGGTTGGGGGGTGGATCGTTGTAGTGGCGCATCACCGATCTCTTGTATTACGCAAGTGATGCACGCCCGCTAATGCGGCTGGGGACACCGGGAAGCGTAAAAGTGAAGACACACCCTTCACCGGCCTGGCTCTCGACGCCGACTTCACCGCCAAGCTTATGCACAACTTGCTTGACGATCGACAGCCCCAGTCCATGTGCTGGAATGTTAGCTACCCCAAGACGTATAGGCGGGGCAAACACGCGCGCCTGTTCCTCGGGTGTCAGGCCCTGCCCGTTATCCCGCACCCAACAACGCACTAAACCATTGCCCTGCTCAATGGCCCCCAGTTCAACGCGAGGCGGACGTCCTCCGTACTTGATCGCGTTACTGATGTAGTTCATCCACACTTCTTCAATCCAGGGGGCATATCCCATGACCAACGGCCAGCTATCGGGCACGCTCACTTCGGCATTATGTTGGGTTATCAAGGGCAACATCTGATCAAGCGCCGCCTCTACGATCCCGCCCATTTCGAGCGGTTTCGTTTCCACTTCCTCGCGGCCTAACCTGGACAGGAGTAACAGGTCAGAAAGCAGGCGACTCATCTTCTTGGCCGACCGCGCAATGATGGTCACCGCACGTTGATACTGCTCTCTTGGCAAATCGCCGCCGACTTCCATCAGCAACAAGGCATAACCGGCGATCACACCAAGCGGATTCTGCAAACCGTGCGCCACTGTGTGCGTGAACGCGCTCAGCTCATCCTCTCCCTGCTCAAGACCGGCTGCGTGCCGGAGCGCCTCCTCCGTGCGAACGTGGTTGGAAACATCCACTGTCGTCGCCAGCGCGGCCACCACCTGACCCGCCGCGTCCCTGATCGGGCTGATCACTTGCTCAACCTGGCGCGGCTCCCCCTCAACCTCGAACGCGCCGCAAACGGTAACGGTTTCGTCCCGTTCGAACACCGCATCCAGGCCTGCCTCCAAAGCCCGAACGTAGCGATCCGGTAAGCCGATCGCTGCCCAGGTCTCCCCGATCACATCATCGGCGGCTTTGCCCAGTGCTTCAAGCGCCGCCGGGTTGGCATACAAAACTTCGCCCGCCCGATTGTAGAGAAAGAGCCTGGCCGAAGTGGTCGCCAGCATCGCCAGTGCCAGCTTCCGATCAATGAACCCCGGCTCCTGTGTCCCGCTCATCATCACCTCCAGGTAGCCAGAAAAGTGTTTTTTCAGATGTGGTGGCACAGCTCCGGCCAGCACCATGCCGGTACCTTATCCCACCACCGGCGCGGATTGCCCGCCCACCCGTTTTGTCTGCATCCGAACACGACAACCGGCAGTCTCAGGGCCACCGGTGCCGGATCACACCCCGATCACCTGCCCGGTCAAAAGGTGTCGCCGCCGCTGGCAGGATACGGTTTGTAGTTCTGCATAGCCGCGATCATGTCATCCAGTTCGTACACGCCGGGCGGCCATTGAGCATCTGCGGTCGGCTCGTACTCCCACACAACGGTCGCCGGGTCATAACGGAATCCCCCGATGGTGAAGAAGCCCAGCCGCCCCCAGGGTTGGCCGCTGGTGGGGTATGGTGGGGACTGGCTGTGGGACGCCAGCCGCGCCTGGAACGCAACCAATCGCGGCGACCAGAACAACAAGGGGTTCAACGGCTGGTGATTCCCGAAGCTGTGCTCGCCATCCGTCACAAGATGGACTTCCAGATGCAGGTGCGCGTTATTGCCCTGCACGCTCACCGTGCCATCATCGCGCTCATAGACCGGCCATCCCGATGTGCCGATGATCTGCCCGGCACGCACCTCGTCCCCCGCCCGCACCAACTCGGACGTTGGGTCGCCGGTCAGGTGTCCATAGCCGACAATCACGTTGGACAGCACGCGCGATCCATCCGGGGCGCGAAACTGGTCCGGCAAATAGGGGCGCAGGGCCAGCGACCGGTCTTTGTCGCTGCTGAGGAACCGGAAATCGACGATCACCCCATCGGCAACCGCAATCAATGGCGTGCCCTCTGGCACATAGAAATCGATGCCATTGTTCATGCCGCGTGAACGCTCGTAATAAAGCATCCACTGCTCGAACGCGAATGTCGTCGGGCCAAACCCCTGAAACTCCAACGCCTCGACGCTCGCGGGGGGCATCGGGTGCACCGGCAAATATTCAAACGGCGCAGGCAACCCCAGGTGCTCGGATAACTCGCGGAAACGCAACGCCCCAGGCGGAATCGTCTGGCGCGTGAGCGTATCTTCCAACTGCCGGAGTGCGTCACCGCGCAAAGTGCTTACCCTGGCGACCTGCTCCGCCTCGGCTCCACGCAAGCGCAGGAGGTCACGGACCAGCGCCCGCCGGAACGCCAGGACCGCATCCGATTCATACCATGCGTCCACCACCTGGTTGTACGCCGCAGAGCGGCAGAAATTGGTCGCCTCGCCATCGATCCACGCTTCGTCACCGTTGGCCCAGGGGATGCTGAGCCAGGTTCGATCACCAAAAACCACGCCCCTGACGCTCTGCCGCGTCCCGCCGATCAATTCACCTACCGGCTCGCCGTTACCGTCCGGCGCGGCGGCCACGGTGCAGCCGCCCTGCCGCACCGTGACCACGACCTGGTGCAGCGGAATTACGTTTGCAGGCGGCACTGGTTCGGCGGCGCGGCGTGGTGGCAGATCGTCCGGTACCGCTTCGGCGAAGCGTGAGAGCAGCGCATCATCGGCATCCGGCGCTGAGGATAACGCCGTCTCTCTTCAAACCGGCGGCGAGTCAGGGCGTGCCACCTCGGCAACATTGGCCTGCACCTGCTCGCGTAACCCCTCCATCTGCCGGTTGAACTCGTCCTGAATGGCTTCGGCTGCCAGCGCCCGGACTTGCTCAATATCCAGCCCGCGCCCCTCACCGGCGCGTCCCAGCGCCCGTTGCCCCTTTGTGAGGATGTTGATCGCCTGGTGCACCCAGTCGGTGCCCAGCCCCATCAACATACCGGCCAGCACCGTGTCCAGCACCTCGAATGTACCTTCAAACCACCCCGCGACCGACACATCGAGCGGCGCGAACAGCCGCAGGTTGGCCGTGAAGGCCAGCAAAACGCCCAGCACCAGGCTCAGCACGCCGGCCACCATCTTTTTGCGCTCTTTGTACAGGGGCGAATCCGTGATCTGCTTGAGCTTGGCCTCCGTGCTCGCCAGCAACGTCTCGACCGCCGAAAGCTGCTCTTCAAGCTGGGCCAGCGGCCATTCTGCCGGGTCGTCAGCCTCCGGATCACCGTGTTCGGCAGGTCTTCCCAGGTGTTGCCGCCGGACCAGCGCATCGCTCAACTCGTCCAGGCGCTCGTATGCCTGCCGGAAATCAACCTTCACCAGCCCGGTAATGCGCGTCGCCAGCCCGCGCACCGAGCTTGTCGCATCCAGCGCGGTACGTTGCGCCCAGGCGAATAAGAACTCTAGCGCACGCTCGATCAACGCCGCGCCCACCAGCAATGGGGCCAGCCGCGCGGCCACCTCGTTCAAATCGCTTGGTGCCGTGCTTGCGGGGTCGGCTCCCGGCAGGGATGTTCCGTCCCCATCCTGCGCCAGCACCGGAATCACCAGCACCAGCGCCACGACCAGCCACACCACCACGATCGTTAAACGCACTATACGACGGTGTCTAGCAGACATCAGCAATTCTCCTTCACTGCGCCCCCAGGCACTGTGTGTCGGGTGTTGGTTAGTATAATCCAACCGCGACCATTGGGGAAACAGGGCGCCGGTCAGCGCAACGTATAAGCGATAAACTCCCAACTCACCGTCCGCCGCCAGGA
>CAZSXY010000134.1:0-9522 GCA_964611395.1 uncultured Anaerolineaceae bacterium
TCGCCGTCGAGCGCGTGGAGGCAGACGCAATCGATGCGCAGGCTAGCGGCAAGACGCACGGCGGCGTGATCGCGCTGGTGGGGCCGCGCCGGTTTGTGGCGCTGGACGATCTCGCCGCCGGAAAAGACGCGCCGTTCATCGCCATGATCGATGGCGTGGAAGACCCGTTCAACTTCGGGCAGGCGGTGCGGGCGTTGTTCGCTGCCGGGTGTGATGGGCTGGTCTTGCGCCCGCGCAACTGGATGTCGGCGGCGGGCGTAGTCGGGCGGGCATCGGCGGGGGCGTCGGAGTGGATGCCGACGGCCATTGCCGAAACGACGCACGACGCGGCGGAACATTTTCGGGGGCGGGGGCTGGCGGTGGCCGTCGCCGGTGAGCGCGACGCCGTGCCGCTATACGACGCCGACCTGACCGGGCCGCTGTTCCTGGTGATCGGCGGCGAGAAGCGCGGCATTACCCGCTCGTTCCGCGACCAGGCCGATCTGCGGCTGGCGATCCCGTATGCCAGCGCCTTCGATCAATCCCTGGGCACAACGGCGGCGACAGCCGTGATCGCCTTTGAGATCATGCGGCAGCGGAGGGGGTAGCCATGCCGTCCGGCAAATCCGATTCGCCCCAAAAGCCTTCTAAGAAACCTCAACGCGGGCCGCGCATTGTACGGGGCGAGCGTCGCCAGGCGTCGGCGGAGAGCATCTACAAGGGCGCGTTCATGCGCTCGCGGCTGGAAGTGTCGTTCGCCCAGGAGTTGGACCGGCGCGCGATCGCGTGGGACTACGAGCCGGAACGCATCGGCGGCGGGCGCTACCTGGTGGACTTTCACCTGCCGGACTTGAAGTGCTGGGTTGAGGTCAAGGGGCGCTTTGAGGCACGCGATCAACTGCTGCTTCCGAACGTCGCGCAACACCTGCGGGCGGGGGGCGAGCGCCTGTTTCTCTATATGCGCTCGAAGGCGTACCGCGTCACCTGGAAGGGGTTTGAGCCGCTCACGCACAGCGCGTTTTGGGACGCGATCCAGGATGTGCCGGAGGACGGGCCAGACGATTTGCTATACTTCAAACGCAAGCATGACCGCGAACGGGACGACGATCAAGCGGGCGGGTAGTGGTGGCACGGCCTGGCCCGTGTCAGGAGGAGGGGAAACCGATGCGCGTGTATCTGGTTCGTCATGGCAAAGCGTCCAAAAACCCCAGGTATCACACCGACGCCGACCGCCCATTGACCAGACGCGGCCAGGCCGATTCGCAGGCCATCGCCAGCATCATGGCGCAGGCAGGCGTAGAAGTTCACCAGATTCGCCACAGCGGGCTGGTGCGTGCTCGCCAGACGGCTGAAATTTTCGGCGAGCGTCTCCAACCGCCCGGCGGAGTGATCGCGGTGCGCGGCCTGCACTATGCCGACCCGGTCGGACAGTTAGCCCACGAGTTGCACCTCGAAACGGAGCCGGTGATGCTGGTCGGCCACAACCCGTTCATGGAGCATCTGGCGGCTGCCATGCTCATGTGCAACACGGGGTGCACGCCGCTGTGGTTTGCCACGTCCAGCGTGGCCTGTCTCGATTATGTGGAAGGGTTCTGGGCGGTCAAGTGGATGCTGCACCGCGAATTGATCCCCGCAACAAACCAGGGCGCATGAGTTGCGCCCCGTAGTCGTCTTGAACGCTATGTGTGGTTATTGCCCGGCGGGGCGATCCGTCACCTGTTTCGCTATGACCGGCGGCTGGTAGTGATCGACCGTGATGCCATACGCCAGGGCGACCAGTTCGACGGGGTGGATGGTTTGCGCGCCGGTCAGCGAACCGATCTGCCAGCGGCATGTTTCCGTATCGCACACGACCGTATCGGCTCCCGCTTCGGCCACCTGCTCGACGATCGGTAAGCCGACCGCCTCGGCGATCGCGCGTTTTTCCGCCTTGTAGCCATAGGTTCCGGCGATGCCGCAGCACTCGGCGTCGATCTCCCAGCACCGCAGGCCGGGGATCAGGTCCAGCACGTCCAGCGCGGGGCGGCCCATGCCATGCGCCTTGAGCTGGCAGGGGGCGTGGTAGGGCAACTCCGCCTCGATGGGCCGGAAGTCGGTCGGGAGGCGGCCTTCCCGGTGCAGCCTGGCCAGGAACTCCATGAAGTCGTAGGTGTTTTTGGCGACAAGCAGCGCGTCTTCGTCGTCCAGCCCCAGCACGTGATGGTAGTCCCCCTTGATGGCCGTCATGCAGCTTGCCGCCGTGCCGACGATGGGGATGCCGCGCCGCGCGTACTCCACCAGCGAGGCGATATTGGTGCGGGCGTAGCGCCGCGCCGCGTCGAAATCGCCGTTGGACTGCGCGGGCAGCCCACAGCAGGTCTGGGGCGGGACTTCCACGTACAGCCCGATATGTTCCAGCACGGCGACGGCCAGCTTGCCGATATGCGGCTCGTAGGTGTTGGTCGAGCAGCCGTGAAAATAGGCAACGCGGTTCGCATCCGATGCCGGTGCGGGGCGCGGGTGCTTTTTGATCTGCTTCTTCCACCAGCTCCGGAAGGTATACCCGGCCCAGCCCGGCAATGGCCCGCGTGCCGATATCTTGAACAACTTTTCGGCCATGAGCCGCGCCAGGCGGTTGCGCACACCGATATTCAACAGCGGCGCGAACGGCGTCCCCAGGCGGCCCCACAGCTCGTTACGGCTCAGGAACCAGTTGCGCAGCGACATGCCGTTGGACTTGGTCATCTGCGCTTTGGCCTGCGTGTTGATCTCCATGACCTTGACCCCGTGCGGGCAGACCAGGGTACAGATGCCGCACCCGGAACAATAGTCGATCGAGTGGTCGGGGGATGGGTTGCCCGGATGGCGCAGTCGCTGAGCCTGCGGCCCGACGGTTTTCGGGCCGGGGAACAGCGGCGTTACGGCAGCCACCGGACACGCCGAGGTGCAGATGTTGCACTTCAGGCAGTGGTCGGCAGTGAAGGGCGTCAGGTCGATGATCGGGTGATTGTCAGACATAAATAGTTACCACACTGGTGTCATTGCAAGCAGTTTCACGACGAGAATTCGGATCAGGCTTCCCGCTCCAGGGCCGCGCATACCGCCTTATAGGCGGACGCCAGCGCGATGCCTTCGGCGCAGCCATCGGTCAGCGGGTTGAAGCCTGCCAGCATGTGCCCCACCGCGAACACATTGGCCAGCACAGGCGCGCCCTCAGCATCGACCGGCTGCATTCGCTCGTTGACGCGCAGCCCGGCATGCCGGTGAATCGGGTGGCCGCGATGCGCCAGCAGTTGGTCGCGGTACCATCCCGTGCGCCCTTCGCCATCGGGTTGTGACACCGGCAGGTCGAAGATCGGCTCCCACAGGCGGCCCGATTCGTCGCTCTGGATGCCGCCGTTGTACAGCCCACCGGTCGCCAGGATGAATGTATCCGCATAGAACGCGTTGGTGTGTCCCAGTGCGTCCACCTCGACGCCCACGCAGCGCCCATCCGCGACGATGCCGCGCACCACCGGATGCCCGATTTGCACGCGTGCGCCCCGTCGCAGCAACCAGCGGCGGAGGCGGTTACTCAAGCGGGTTCCGTGCGGGCTGGGGGGCAGGGTCGGTATCTCGAAGCAGGGACGGCCCAGCCCTTCGCTGAGTTCCTGAAGCGCCACATCGTTGTGCTCCATGCCCAACACCGCCGGAAAACCGATCAGGGCCGCTTCCTTCACGTGCGGTTGTAGCTGGCGCATAAGCGCCGCGCGGGAGCCAGGATCGTCCAGGCGGCGGGCCAGGTCTACCGGCCATTCATCCCACTGCCCGTGATCTTCCGGCAGCGACACGCGCGCGGCCTTCGCCGCGATGCCTTGTGCGGCCAGGTTACCGGCGGCCATTTCTGGATGGAAGTCGCGCCAGCCGTCGAAGCCCACGATCACCACCTGGCCGTCGATGCCGGTCAGGTCACCGTTGGCCATGCCCTGTGGGGCGAGCATGGGGGTCTGGATCGCGCCGAGCATGGTTGCCAGCCGCAGGTTGTGCCCGTCTTTGGTGCGCGCGTTATAGGGTAGGCCGACTTCGCCGGTGATCTGCTGGAACTGCTGCAATCCGCAGACCAGCGCATCGACTCCCGTTCGCCCGTAGGGATGCTGCGGGTGCATGGCCGCGTAGCCGCGCACCTCGGCGATCACGTCGTCGCCGGCGCGGTCGCACACGCTCAGCCAGCCCGGTGACACGATTTGCTGGCCCCACCCGGCGGCGATCAGGCGCACGCGCGCTCCCGCCCGCGCGGCCATCACGGCGGCCATCAGCCCGGCCAGCCCCGCGCCGATCACCAGGACATCAGTCCCCTTGCCGGATTGCTCGTCGATGGCGCAACGATCAGTTTTGTGCATCGCCTCAGCCATTGCGCGCCTCCTGGGTGGTGTCCGGTTCCGCTTCGATGCCGGGCGCGTCAGGGGGGACGTAGCCCAGAAGCTGGTCAAGCCCCAGGGTGCGCCGGTAGATCAATTCGTCCAGGTAGAGTTGCCGGAGCTGGTGGCCCCACAACAGCGGCCTGACGCCCCGGTAACGCTCGTCCACGAACGCGCCGAGCGCCTGGGTGGCTTCCTCGCTGGACTGCTGTTTCATGCGCTGCAAAATGCTCGCCGCGCGGACGCTGCAAAATCCGGCCTGGCACGGCCCCATGCCCAGCCGCAGGTCACGGCGCAGGTCGTCGAGCGCGACCGGCTGATCGCCATACGCCGCGATAGCCGCTTCGAGTTGCGGGCGCGTCACCATCTCGCACTCGCAGATCAACTCGCCGGGCATCTCGCCGTGTTCCAGTTTGTGCAGGCGGTGATCCAGCCGGTGGTAGCGCCGCCCGGTGGTGGTTGGCAAGACCTCGTCGGCGGTGGTGCAGGGCGCATCGATGCCCAACTGGGCGCAAACGGCATCGACCGCTTTCTCGGCCATCAGGCGGCATGTGGTCAGCTTCCCACCCACGACGGTCACCAGGCCGCGCACGCCATCGCGCCCGGCGTGATCCAGTACGGCGAAGGTGCGCAGCATTTCACGCCCATATGCGTTGTGATTGCCCACGTCGGGCGGTTCATACAGCGGTCGCACACCGGCCCACGCTCGCAACGCGCGACCGTACCGGATGCCGGGCACGACGGCATCCGCCTCGCGCAGAATTTTCTCAACTTCCCACGCCTCGATGCGAAAATCGTCAGGCGTGTGGGTTTTGATATCCGTTGTGCCAAGCACGCACACCGTCCCGACAGGCACCAGGATGTCGCCGTCGTCGGGGGGGCGTAGCCGGTTGACAACGGTATTGACCCAGCGCGTGTTCATGGCGACCATCGCACCCCGGCCAAATGTCACATTCACATCCAGCCCGGCTAGCCCAGCGACGACCCCGGCCCAGGGACCGGTGGCGTTCAGGGTACATGCGGCGTGGACGGTGCGCGTCTCGCCGGTGCGCGTGTCTTCGAGCGTGGCTCCCTCGACGACATCACCTTCGCGCAGCAGACCCGTGACCTTGTGATAGATCAACGCATCAGAACCCAGGGCGCGGGCGGCTTCGATAAAACCGTGGATCATGTCGAACGAATCTACTGACCCGTCCGGCACGCGGTAGACGGCGACAATATCTTTGGTGAGCGCGGGTTCCTCGGCGCGGGCTTGCGCCGGGGACAGCCGTTCGGTGGGGATGCCAGCCTCGGCGCAGCTCGCAACCCATCTGTCCGGGAAATCAGGCGGGTCTAGCGGGGTGGCGACGAATAACCCCCCTGTGTCTTCTACGGCGAACGGGACGATGCGGCGGAGCACCCGGTTTTCGACGATGCACTCGCGGGCTGTTTCGATGTCGCGCACCGCGTAGCGCCCGCCGGAGTGCAGCAGGCCGTGATACCGGCCCGACGTTCCCGTCGTCAGGTCGCTCTGATCGACGAGCAGGGCACGCACGCCGCGACGCGCCAGATCATAAAGCGCGGCGGCCCCGGTGGCCCCGCCCCCGATCACCAGCACGTCAACAGTCTGTGTGGTCAAAATATCACTCCTGATTGAAATATCTGTCCAGGTTGATTGTAAACTATACGACAATCCGGAGCATACCACGCCGCCCCCACGCGGCATAGTTATACCTGTCACACGTTCGGGCGCGGGTTGACGATGGTGAAAGATCAAAAAAGGGGCGGTGGTGAACCGTCCCCTGTGTTTTTGCAACCTGTTGGTGCTTATATCAGCAACCGCATCGGGTTTTCGAGCAGTTCCTTGATCTGCTGCATGAACTCGGCGGCCTCCACGCCGTCGCTGACGCGGTGATCGACGCTCACGGTTGCTTTCATGCGCATGCCCACGCCGATCGTGTCGTCTTCCAGCACCACCGGCACTTTCTTGGCCGCGCCAACGGCCACAATCCCCGCTTCTGGCGGGTTGATGATGGCGATGAAGTGATCCACGTCGAACGGGCCGAGGTTGCTCACGCTGAAGGTGCTGCCTTCGATCTCGGACGGCTTGACCTTACCCTCACGGACGCGGGTGATCATGTCGCGATGGTTGGCGGCCATCGTGCCCAGCGCGGTCTTGTCCGCGTCGTATGACGTGACGTTGATCAGCCCGCCTTTCGGCAGCGCTACCGCGATCCCGATGTTGATCCGCTTGTGGCGCACCAGCCGGTCGCCGTAATAATGCGAGTTCAGGTTGGGGAACTCGCGCAGCGCCAGGGCCGCGGCTTTGACGATCAGGTCGTTGACGCTGATCTTGCCCGCTGGGTCGCTGATGCTCTCGTTCAATTGCTTGCGCAGCGCCAGCGCCGCCGCGATATCGATGGTGGTGGTGACGTAGAAATGCGGCACGAACTGCTTGCTTTCGACCAGCCGCTGCCCGATGCGCGCCCGTATCCGGCTGAGTTCCACGATCTCCACGTCCGGCCCGCTCGGAATCTCGATGAAGGTCGGCATGGTGGGGCGGGGCGCTTCCGGCGAAATGGCCGGAGCGATGGGTGGAGCGGCGGGGGCTTCTTCGACGGGGAAGTTCTCGACATCGCGTTTCACGATGCGCCCGCCGGGGCCGCTGCCCGCGACTTTGCTCAGGTCGATCCCCTTTTCGGCGGCCAGGCGGCGTGCGATGGGGCTGGCCTTGATGAAGCCATCACCATCACCGGGCGCGGGGCCTGGCGCAGGAGTGGGGGCCTGTGCGGGGGCTTCTGCAGCAGGGGCGGCTTCCGGCTCGGCTGCGGGGGCTGTTGCGGCGGGTGCGCCGTCGTCTGGCACGGATTCGCCCGGCTGCCCGATGTACCCGATCGGCGAACCAACCGCGATCACGTCGCCCGGCTCGGCCAGCAGCTTGAGCACCGTGCCTTCAACGGTCGTCTCGATCTCGATGGTGGCCTTGTCCGTTTCGATCTCGGCGATCACGTCGCCTTTCTTGATCGCCTGGCCCACTTCAACTGTCCAGTTGATCAGGATGCCTTCGGCCATGTCAAAACCCAACTTGGGCATGAGGATTGGCTCAGCCATTAGACCACCTCCTTCACCGCGGCAATGATCTTTTGCGGGCTGGGTAGGGCCATCTGTTCGATGTCACGCGCATAGGGCAGGGGCAGGTCCATCGCCGCCACCCGCTTGACCGGCGCGTCCATCCAGTCGAAACATTCCTCGTGAATCTGCGCGGCGACTTCGGCCCCGACATTGAACATCGGCAGGCCTTCTTCCACGACCACGCAGCGATTCGTCTTCTTGAAGCTTTCGAACACCGGTTCCAGGTCCAACGGGCGCAGCCAGCGCAGGTCGATGATCTCGGCCTCGATGCCCTCTTTCGCCAGCTCGTCGGCGGCGGCCAGCGAATGTTCCAACCCCTTCTGGTAGGTCACGATGGTGACGTCCTTGCCTGCGCGCTTGATGTCGCTCTTGCCAATGGGCAGCACGAAGTCGGGATCATCCGGGGTGGGGCTGCGGCGCTGGAGCATGGTGCTGTGTTCGACGAACAGGACGGGGTTGTCGTCGCGGATCGCTGCTTTGAGCATCCCCTTCGCGTCGTAGGCGGTGCCCGGCACGGCGACGTACATGCCGGGGAAGTGCGCGAAAATCACTTCGGGCGCGTGCGAGTGCGTCGCGCCGAGCTGCTTGCCGCCGCCGGTCGTGGTGCGGATCACGAGCGGACAGGTGAACTGCCCGTTGAACATATAATGCACTTTCGCGGCGTGGTTGACGATGGCATCCATCGCCACGAATGCGAAATTGATCGTCATGATCTCAGCGATGGGGCGCAAACCGGCCATGGCCGCACCGACGGCTGCGCCGACGATCACCATCTCGGCGATGGGGGTGTCGCGCACGCGCTTTTCGCCGAACTCGTCCAAAAAACCGCGCGTGACGGCATAGGTCCCGCCCCACACGCCCACCTCTTCGCCCATGATGAATACGCGCTCGTCGCGGTGCATCTCTTCGCGCAGGGCGCTGCTGAGTGCTTCACGATAAGTTATCGGTCTATCTACCATAGTGCCCCTCTAGTCAACGTACACGTGGCTGATCAAGTCTTCGTAAGTCGGGTCTTCGCCGTTGCGGGCAAACGCGACAGCTTCGTCGATGGTATTCAGCACTTCGTCGTCGATCTTGTTCAGGGCCGGCTCAATGCCCTTGTACCTCTCGATTAAGACGGCGCGGAAGCGCCCAATGGGGCCGTTGGCGATAAAGGACTCGACCTCTTCTTTGGTGCGGTAACGCTGCGGGTCGCCGATGCTGTGTCCTTCCAGCCGGTAGGTCAACGACTCCACCAGAATCGGGCCATGCTTGCGGGCATATTCGACGGCTTCGCTAACCGCCTCGTGCACGGCCAGCACGTCCATGCCGTCGATGCGCGGCCCCATCTTCATCCCGCTGCCGTCCTCGCTGCTGTAGGCCAGCGCCTTGCGCACCAGCTCTTTGGCTCCACTTGCCCGGTGGACGGCGGTGCCCATGCCGTACTGGTTATTCTCGATCAACCAGACGACCGGCAGTTTCCAGACGGCGCTCAGGTTTAGCGCTTCGTGGAAGTAGCCGATGTTGGTCGAGCCGTCGCCCATGAAGGCCAGCACGACGTTGTCTTCTCCCACGTACTGGCTCTTCAGGGCGATGCCTGCTGCCAGCGGCAGGTGACCGCCGACGATGCCGTAACCGCCCCACATGTTGATCGCGCGGTCGGCCAGGTGCATCGAGCCGCCCTTGCCGCCGCTAACGCCGGTGCGCTTGCCCAGCATCTCGGCCATGGCCGCGTTCACGTCCATGCCGCGTGCCAACGCGATCCCGTGATCGCGGTAGGCAGTGATGACGTGATCGTCCGGGCCAAGCGCATTCACCGCACCGACCCCCGTTGCTTCTTGTCCAATGTACAGGTGCAAGAACCCACCGATGAAACCTTGTTGGTACAGTTCGGCGCAGCGTTCTTCAAAGCGCCGGATCAGTACCATTTGCCGGTACCAGTCAAGCAGCGTGCTCTTGTTTGGTTTGGCCATTATGTAGTTTCCCTCTGCCCACATGAAAATGGGCGTCATGGTCATAACGCCCACAGGGTTAATGAAGTGACGTAGTGGCGATACCTAAGAATATACAAAAATGC
>CAZSXY010000135.1:0-9505 GCA_964611395.1 uncultured Anaerolineaceae bacterium
GTCACAGGCGCAGGCACAACATCGCAGTTATCCTCACTGTCATAAAACCTCGCCCCGCTTCATACTGCCGCTTGACGGTAATACGCCCCCGCGCTAAACTCCGGGCCACTATGACTTACGATGAAGCAACCATTTATGTACGTAGCGGCGACGGTGGCAATGGAATCGTCCATTTTCGCCGCGAAAAATACGTCCCGCGCGGTGGCCCCAGTGGTGGTGATGGCGGCAAGGGCGGAGACGTGTACCTGGTTGTCAAGTCAACACTAAACACGTTAGTCGCTTTCAACCGCCGATCGCATTTTAAGGCCGAAGATGGAGCGTCGGGGGGATCGAGCAATAAAACCGGGCGCAGTGGTGAAGATCTACTGATCGAGGTTCCGCCAGGAACCATCGTACGCGATGCGGAGACCGGCGCTGTGCTGGCCGACCTGGTCCGTCCTGGCCAGAGAGTGCTGGTCGCACGCGGAGGGCGTGGCGGACGCGGCAATGCCCGGTTTGCAACCAGCACGAATCAGGCCCCACGGATAGCCGAAAAAGGCGAGCCGGGAGAGGAACGCACGCTGAAGCTCGAGCTTAGGCTTCTGGCAGACGTGGGCATCGTTGGCGCGCCGAACGCTGGCAAATCAACCCTGCTGAGCGTGATCAGCAACGCCCGGCCCAAGATCGCCAGCTATCCCTTTACCACCCTGCAACCTAACCTGGGAGTGGTTGTGCTTGATGATCGCGATGTTGTTTTTGCCGACATACCCGGCCTGATTGAAGGGGCGCATGCCGGGGTTGGGTTGGGGCATGATTTCCTGCGGCACGTTCAGCGAACGCGTGTGCTGATTCACTTGGTGGATGGCTCCGCCCAGGATCCAATCGCCGATTTCCACCAAATTAACACCGAGCTGGCGCTGTTTGACGACGCGTTGAGCGAAAAACCGCAGATCGTTGTCGTGAACAAGCTCGACTTGCCCCAGGCACAAGAATACTGGCCTATCATCCGTGATGAATTCCAGCAATTGGGTCACAATGCCATGGCGATTTCCGCCGTGACGCAGCAAAACGTGCGACAAGTCGTCAACCGGGCTGTACAGGTATTGGACTCGCTGCCCCAGGAAGCGCCAGAGATCGTCGAGCCGGCTCTGTACCAGCTAGAAGAAGACCCGTTTGCCTTCACCATTACTACTCTCGGTCCTGGCCAGTTCCGTATTTCCGGCACGCGCATTGAACATGCCGTCGCCATGACGTATTGGGATTACGATCAGGCGGTCACTCGTTTCCAACGTATCCTCGAAACGATGGGCGTTACCACTGCGTTGGAAGACGCAGGTGTCAAGCCCGGTGATACCGTCATCATCGGCGATACAGAACTCGAATGGGGCGACTGATTATCCCCTGTGATTACATGCTGGGCCGACCCCCGGAGAGGTGCCATGCCTACGCGCTTCCACCATACGCTGACTTTGCTGGTATCTGCTGTGTTGCTTATGTCGGCATGCACTGGCTCTAACCGCGAGGCACAGGTTCTTGAGGAATTTGGCACAGTGCTGAATGTGCACATCGATGAGATGAGCCAGATCACCTTTGGAGTACCTGACGAATTTTCTGAACCGGTGTTGCTTGGTGACGCGGACACCGGTGTAATCCTTAATCCCACTGCCTACTACGGCGTTGCCAACACCCTCACCATCCGCTTAAACGAGAGGGAATACTTTTTCGAGTTGCATGACACCCTTTTTCAGCTTGAATTTGATTCGCCCGTATACGAAACTTCTGGCCTGGTCCGCTATGGCAAGGATTTGATCCTTACTGTCGAACCCGGTCAACGGAATGACGAGCCGGTGACATTGATTCCGTTGCGGGAACGTATCCAGGTGGGTGATACAGACGTCATGGCAGACTATCTGGAGTTGAATGCAAGCGTGATACGTGTCTTTTACGACGCGGCGCGAACCCATCCGCGCACGTATCCGTACTCAGACCTCGATCCACGCGACAGTTGTCTGTATCAGATCGACCCCGGTTTCCTTGGGCTTGGAAACGAGGAGAGATTTGTCTATGCTCCGGTAACGGTCATTGTCACAGATTCGCAGCCGGGAACGCATTACAAGGGCTACGCCGAATTTTCACGCGAGATACTCCAGGAAGGGTTCAAATACGAGTTTCGTTACGAATGCTACGAACACTACAACTTTGAATTACCCTTCGAGCTTGATTAGCCGGACAGGCAGAGGAGTTCTGGATGTCCCATACCCCCAAGCGCCTGGGAGTCTTCGGCGGCACATTTGATCCGCCTCATATTGGCCATTTGATTCTGGCCGAGATTGCTGCTGACGACCTGGGATTGGACTGCGTTATCTTCGTTCCCGCAGCAGCCCCACCCCATAAGCGCCGGGAAGCAGTGCGTGTTTCCGCCGAACATCGGCTGGCCATGACGGAGCGGGCTATCGCAGGTAATCCGCGCTTTGCTCTATCACGGGTAGATGTTGACCGGCCCGGCCCCCACTATTCAGTTGATATGTTGCGTTTGCTTGCCGGGCAATACCCGGCTTCTGCGTTGGTCTTTCTGGTTGGGGCGGATTCACTTCAAGATCTGCCAACGTGGTCCCGGCCTGCGGAGCTCATCCGGCTGGCGTCCCTGGGGGTGATGCGACGCCCCGGTGTTGTTCCGGACTTGAGTCTGCTGGAGCAGGACATCCCCGGTGTTATGGATCGGATAGAATGGATTGATGCGCCGCTGATTGACATCGCATCATCAACAATCGCGGAATTGCTCGCTTCCGGGCGAAGCATCCGGTATCAGGTTCCCGACGCTGTTTGTGACTACATTGAAATGCATGGCTTGTACAGGAAGCAATCATGATGCCAATTCGCTCGATGACACCCGTAATGGTCATAGGGATGATAATGCTGGCGGCCCTGTCAGTCGTTGGGTTGGTAAGCACATCTTTCCTAACCGCGCCCGTGGCCGCGCAGGAGGCGACAGCGATACCGCCCCAATCCGCCACCACTGCCACTACTATTCCACGTTCAGAGCGCACACCGACCGCAATTGTGGCCACTCTGGTTCCGCCGACGCCGCTGCCCACCATGACCCCGACTGCGGTCGTGCTCCCTGAATCCTCCGGGCTGGCCCAGGTTCAACGGACGGGTGTGTTGCGTGTTGGGACTTACTTCAACGCCTATCCCTTCGCTTGGCTCGATGAGCAGGGAGAGGTGACAGGATACGAAGCTGAGATCGTCCGCAATATCGCCGCTGATCTGGGGATCGAAGTGGAATTTGTCCAGGTGACGCGTCACAATGCACTGGCGATGCTGTCTGGTGGACAGGTTGATGTTCTCATTGGCCAGCAAATACAGTCCCGTGACCGTCAGGCTGTTGTCGATTACACACACCCGTATTTCGCTAACCAGGAACGGATGGTTGTGCAAACAGACGCGCCTTATTACGCCTTGCAAGACCTTGCCGGGTTGCCGGTTTCGGTTGAAGTTGGGAGTCGCAGTGAGCGGGCCTTGCGGGATTGGATCACTCGTACCGGCGTTCAGTATGATGTTCGCACTTATCTTTCGGAAAGCGCGGCTCTCGATGCCCTTGCGTCCGGTGAGGTAAAAGGTATGGTGGGGGAACTCGATAGTCTGCGCCGTGCAGGACGTCAGCGCATGCGGTTGATTGATGAGCCGGTGCTTGAAGAGTACTACGCGATGGTTGTTCGCCGGGGCGATGTTAACTTGCGTGATGTGTTGAATCGCTCTATTCAACGGTTGAAGGCGAGTGGTCGCCTGGAGGCGATGTTTGCGACCTGGTTTCCTGATGGCCAAGTCGATTTTGTGGCGCTGATACCAATTTATGAGAACTTGTTTGAGGATAGCCGTGCACTTGGTGACTTTCCGACGGATATTCCGTATCCCTCCAGTTCGGTGATTGACCGGATCGAAGCGGGGTTGCCGATTCGGGTTGCGGGAGTTGTCCCGTTTGGGGAGGATGCGCCGGCGGGTCTTTGGGTTATCAATGAGCTTAACCGTGCGCTTGTTGAGGAGATGGCGCGGCGTTGGGGTGTGCAGGTGGAGTTTCTTTCTGGCTCTGCTGTGGATGCTGTGGAGTGGGTTGCTGATGGGCGGGCTGATGTTGCTGTGGGAGTGACGCCGGTTTGGGATGGTGCGGTTCAGGTTGATTACTCGCAGGCGTATTTGTGTCATGGTGATCGGTTGCTTGTTCCGCAGCAGACTCAGATTGCTGGTGGTTTTGTGGATATGCGTGGGACGGGTTGGTGGGTTGGTTATTTTGCTGATGACCCACGTGATGCGGATTTGATTAAGAAGTACGCGGAGTTTTTTGGTGTTGAGGCGAATTTGAATGAGCCGTATGCTATTCAGCGTGAAGAGGATGCTCTTCACGTGTTGACTGTTCAACGTAATGTGGATGTTGTTTTTGGGGATAGCTTGCGTTTTCTTGGAATTATTCGGAAGGCGGGAGAGGTTGGTGTGAATATTCTTCCAACGCCTTATGGTGATGATAAGCCGGTTGCTTTTGCTGTGCCGCGCAATGATGTTGATTTTCGCGCTTTGGTTGACTTCACGTTGCAGGATATGGCACGTGATGGCGCGTTTCAGACTTTGTGGGCTACGTATTTTGGTGATGGTGATCCGATTCCGGTTCTTTATTGGTCTGAGCGGAATCCGGATGGTAGTTTGGTTTGGTTGGAGTGATGTGTTGTGTTTTTGGTTTTATGACTACGCGAAGTACTTGCGCTTGTTATAAGTTTCGCCGACCCAGTCTCATTGGACAGACAATATCAGCGTCTCGCTACGCAAAAACCATCTGGGTTAATGGAGGGGGCGCCACACAAACCGCATAAGTTCTCGTGCGTAGTGACGCTGTGGCATGTAGGTTAACAGCGTGTCTTCAAAGCGTACGGGGCGGACGCCACAATAATCAAACAGGTTTCCCAATTTAGCGGTCCGGTTGCTAGCAAGAATGTCGAGCCATTGAGGTGTCATCGGCCACCTGCGTACCACCCGGCTGACAACCCGGTTCATAGTCCGCAGCACGTAGGGAGGAACGGGCACAATGATCCGGCGCGCTCCCGACACACGCATGACCGTACGGATCATCTCGTTGTAGGTCACGTATTCCGCCCCTCCAATCTCAATTGTCATATCGACCAGGTCGATTCGTTCCAGGCTATGGAGGAGCGCCTCAACCAGGTCTTGGACATACAAGGGGTGAAGCAGGCTATCACCGCTCCCTGGTTGGAAATAGACCGCCGGATTGCTTCGCAACAACATCGCAATTCCGTTCACGAAACGATCCCTGGGGCCGAAAATAATCCCGCAGCGCATAATGGTATGTGCTATCCCACTGTTGCGGATCAGCCCCTCAACGCGGCCTTTGCTTCGGTGCAGCGCGTAGGCCGACGACGGCTCAGCGCCAAGCTGGCTCAGATAGAATAAGCGTCCAATACGCGCGGCCCGTGCGGCTGCAATCAGATATTTCGTCCCATTTATGTCGATACGTTCCAGGTCGCGTTGTGTTCCCCACCATTGGGCGCTGGCAAGGTGAAATACGCTGTGAACTTTCTGCATCGCACGGTGCAAACGCTCAGAATCGTCGAGGCGACCAATCACAACCTCGACACCTTCCGGCCATGTCACGCGTGGTGCACGCCCGCCGCGCCGGGGCAGCACATACACACGAACAGGGTATCCCGCCTCAACTAACCGCGGCACCAGTTCGCGTCCAACCAGACCCGTCGCACCAGTAACTAATATCATTACCCGCTATCCTCCGGCGCGGAATTATACCACTTTTGCTCACCGGTTGGCCGTGTTGATATGCCCGAAAACTCGCTTCTGCGTGCGGATTGCCCTTTAGCCGACGCTTCCCGTGCAACCTTTCGCCCCCAACCGGGTTATAAACAAGGATGCGCAATCACAACCCTGGTGGAGATTGCGGTATAATAATGTGCCTGAGCGTCGGGCAAGCCCCGAACGTGTGGTTTCAGCACAGATACCCGTTTGCCCTACGTGGCAGCGTGGCTTATGTAATCGGAGGAATGATCAGTGGACCTCAAACGCGTGGTAGTCACCGGCCTAGGCATCATTTGCCCGATCGGTAACTCCCCTGACGAAGCCTGGCAGAATGCCGCCAACGGCGTATCAGGCGCGCAGCACATTCCCAAATTTGAAGAACAGGGCTTGAAGGTTACCTTCGGCGCACCGATCAAGAATTACGATCCTTCCGCGCATCTCACCCGGCGCGACCTGCGCCGCACCGATCCTCTGACCCAGCTCGCACTTTATGCCAGCAAACAAGCGCTGGAAGACTCCGGCCTGGAAATAACCGACGAAAACCGGTGGGAAATCGGGGTTCTTATCGGCACCGGCATCGGCGGGTTCGAAACACTATTCAATGGCATTCAGAAATTCATGAAAAACGGCCATGGCTCAGTCAGCCCCCTGCTCCTGCCTATGATGTTACCGGACAGTCCCGCCGGCAAAGTTGCCATCGACTTTGGGCTGCGTGGCCCGAACATGGCCATTTCAACCGCGTGTGCCACCGGAAACAACAGCCTGGGCGAAGCATTTGAAATTATCCGTCGTGGCGCTGCGACGGCAATGCTCGCCGGAAGCTCAGAGGCCGCGCTGATCGACCTGACGATTGCCAGCTTGGCGAATATGGGCGCGATCTCGCGCCGCAATGACGATCCGCAAGGAGCCTCGCGGCCGTTCGCCGCCGATCGCGACGGCTTCGTCGTCGGCGAAGGTGCAGCCGTCTTGATGCTGGAAGAGTTGGAACATGCCCAGGCGCGTGGTGCGCGCATCTATTGTGAAATGACAGGGTATGCCTCAACATGCGATGCCTTTCACGTCACCGCCCCGATGGAAAACGGTGAAGGAGCGCAAGAAGCCATGCGACGGGCGCTACGCAGCGCGGGACTCAGCCCGGAAGACATCAATTACATCAACGCACATGGCACAAGCACGCAATTAAATGACGTCAGCGAAACGCGGGCAATCAAGGCGGTCTTCGGCGACTACGCCTACCAGGTACCCATCAGTTCCACCAAATCGATGACCGGACATCTGATGGGTGCGGCAGGCAGTATTGAAGCCGTTTTCAGCGTCAAAGCTATCACGGATCAGTTCATTCCGCCGACCATCAACCTGCACAATCCGGACCCGGAATGTGACCTCAATTACACGCCCAATGTCGGGGTCTCCGCCGAACTCAATCATGTCATGAGCAACTCGTTCGGATTCGGTGGCCACAATGCTGTGATCGTGTTCAGCAAGTACGAAGACTGAGCCGCAATCATACACATGAACGACCGGAGGGCATGCCCATCGCAAGTATCCGGACATCCCCTCCCCCACCCATGATATCTTAACTGGAGCGACAACATCCGCCCATGATCGACAACACACCTCGCTCGCGTCGACTCTTTCGTGGGCGAGCCACGCCAAATGGCCGCCCGCGTCACCAACGATACGCCCACGTCGTTGGCTGGGGAATGGAAGTGCCGTCGCAAGTGCTTTCCAATCTCGACCTGGAAGCGATCGTGGACACCAACGACGAGTGGATCACAGCACGGACCGGGATCAAAGAACGCCGCATTGCAGCGGAGCGCGAAACAACAACAAGCCTTGCCACACGCGCCGCCCAAAAAGCGTTGGACGTAGCCGACGTGCTACCGGGCAGCATCGACTTAATCATTGTGGCAACAGCAACGCCGGAGCACGCATTCCCCAGCACGGCCAGCCTGGTTCAAGATTATCTCGGCGCAACGAACGCCGGAGCCTTTGATCTCAGCGCCGCCTGTTCAGGGTTTGTCTATGCCCTTGACATGGCGACCAGCAAGATAAAAACGGGGTCAATCGACACGGCGGTGGTAATCGGGGCGGAAACGCTCAGCCGTGTAGTGGACTGGGCCGACCGGGGAACCTGCATCCTCTTCGGTGACGGCGCAGGAGCCATTGTTCTGCAAGGCAGCGACACACCCGGCGGAGTTCTGAGCACAGTTTTGCGCTCTGACGGCTCCGGGTGGGACATGCTCACATTGCCCACCGTGAGCAGTCGCGATACCTACCTGCAAGATGGCACACATGAAATGCATCGCATTTACATGGACGGGCGTGGGGTTTTCCGCTTTGCATCGCGTATCATTGGCGACAGCATCCGCGATGCGCTAACCCAGGTTGGCCTGACACCAGACGACTTGTCGCTGGTGATCCCTCACCAGGCCAACCAGCGAATCATCGATCATGCGGCAAAATCGCTCAAAATCCCAGGCGACCGCGTCTACAGCAACGTATCTAAGTACGGCAATACATCCGCCGCTTCGATTCCCATCGCCCTCGCCGAAGCCGTGGAAGAAGGTCGCGTCGATCCGGGCAACATTCTCGCCCTCGTAGGGTTTGGGGGTGGGCTGACATGGGCATCGGCTGTGATCGAGTGGACGGCCTTGCCATCGCGTCCGGCCTATTCCATCACGTGGGGGCGACGGCGGAGCGCGTACGCGGTGGCCGGGGTGCGTCGGCCTTTGATCCGATGGTGGAGGCGACTGATGTTACTATCACCCACTACGTGGATCATCAAGGCCCGCAAGTATCTGAAGCGCCGCCGGAACCAGCTGCAACGCATCGCCAAACAAAAGGACGAGTCCTGACGCCGGGTGCTCACGGGACTTCAACTGGAAACTCTATCTGGCACCAGGCATCAAACGCCTGCAATGGTTGGTTGAAACATACGTATTCGGCGAAAACGGACATACTGCCATGTCGCGTATAGCCATCACCGGCATACAACCGGCTAATATTCAACATCTGATCAAGAAATTGTCGTACGCTAGCCACGACGCCCCCGGTAGACATGATGTCGTTGTACGACAATGTTATCAGCGCCTGACGGGACTGCTGAATTCGGTCCCGCCAATCAGGATAGGCCACACAAGCCAGGTCAAGGACATGCTCCCACGTTGCGGGCAACATCGCCACCTGTGGGACAAGCGTAAGGCGGAAGCGTGTGCCATCCCTCACCAATCGTGAAATGGTCGATCTATCGTAGCCGATTCCGGTTAGAATCTCCCATCCGCTCCGGCCCACCAAACCGGCCACCCCTCTGGCGTCAAGCAAAAATACGAGACGACGAGACGGCTGGTTAGTCAGGGTTAAGAAGTCGCTGTCCGCAAGACCGCGCAACACGCGCCCGCAATAGTCGCCTTCTGGTAATGCCTCATGTTTTCCCGATCCAAAATTCTGCACAAAAGTTTCGGCATAAGCGGAAAAAATCGATTCCGCTCCCGCACCAGAATATATGATACGAAGCGTCATAACCAAACCTCGCGCAACACACCGCCAAGCTCAGTCAGCGCCGTGATCGTACGAATCCCATCGGGGATAGTCTTCCGGATTGGTTCCCGCTTGGCTAACCGATTCAACCACACACCAATTATGCCAATTCGCGACGCCGCTACAGCATCCGACTCCAGCTTGTCGCCTACATAGACACACGCAGACGGTT
>CAZSXY010000136.1:0-9487 GCA_964611395.1 uncultured Anaerolineaceae bacterium
TCGCCGGCTGCGTCGAGCGCAGGGCCGGTGTCTGCTTCAGGCAGCTCGGCGACCAGCTCGCGCAACTCGTCCGGCAGGGTTTCCGCGTCCTCGATGTCGTCGCCGGACAGTTCGAAGGTGCGATCCAGGTCTACGTCCCCGGCTGGCTCGGCGGGCTGGTCGGTTGTGGGAATGGGATGCTCATCGTCGTCTGTGCGCTCGCTAGGCGAAAGCGGCTGCGCCGGTCGTGTATCCTGCGGCGATAGCGGCGGTTCGGTCAGCGGTTCGGGCAGAATATCTTCCAGTTCAGGGAGTGGGGACAATTCGTCTGCTCCAATGGGGGGGGTGTCTGCCGGGCGTTCGGGTTGGGCGCGGCCTTCCATCCGGTCGAAGATGGCTTCCAGTTCTTCGGCCTCATCCAGTCCGGCGCTATCGTCCCAGGACGGTAGCGGTTTGAGCCGGGGTTTGTGGCCAAAAACCGGCGGAAGCTGCTCCTCGATCTCGTGTAGCAACTGGGTGAGTGAGAAGTCGTCGTCATCCGTGCCCCCTGTGACAGCCTCCAGCGCTGCCGTAGCGGGATAGCTGCGCGAGTCTTCTTCCGTGATCGGCGGCTCCTCGGTGGGCGCGGGCGGTGTGGGTTCTGATGGCGGCGCGTACGACTCGGCGTCGAAGCCTGCCAACCAGTCGGGGGCGTCGGCTTCGGCGGACATTTCTTCTGGCGCGATGCGGTCTTCGGGGCTGGGAACGGCGCTTTCGGCGGTCGCGGGGGCCCCCTGGTAGGTCGGTTCTTCGTAAGTATCGTCGATCTCCTGGCCAGCCAGGGCCGCCAGCACGCCTTCGAAGGCCGGGTCGAACAGCCCGTCGATGACCTCCCCGATGGTCGCGTCATCGTCCTCTAATGCCTCGTCGCCCGGTTGCGTCGTCTCGCCGGGCGGCAGGGGTGACATGCCGCGCCGGATGGCATCAAGCACATAATCCAACGCATCATCCGAAGCGTCGGGCATTTCATCGGCGCTTGTGTCGGCGGCGATGGATGCGAGCAATTCTTCCAGACGGTGCCGGCGGACACCTGCCGCTTCGGGCGAGCGCAACGAATCCACCAGCTCATGAAAGTCACGGTCGTCGGGGCCGGGCATGTAGTCTTCGGGGGACGACTGCGCAACCACATCCAGCACTTCGCCAAAATCAACGGCATCCTGGTCGCTTTCGCTGGTTGCGAGAAACTCGCGAATGCCTTCAAGGTCGTGTGATGAAACCGTCGGTGTGTCATCGGGGTGACGGGACGGCTCATCCTCAGCGAGTCTATCGGCTGCTGCGGTCTGCTCGGCGCGGACATTCCAACCGTGCGTTTCGATCAGTTTGTCCAGAGGGTCAGTGTTGCGCAATGTGCGGGTTTCTTCGGCTTCTGCCTGATCCGGCAGCACGGCTGTGTCGGATGTCTCGTCGTCAATAGCCAGTTGAATCGTGCTTGCGGGTTCTGGCGGCTGCTCCAGGGTCCGCGTGTCCGGCGGTTCTTCTTCCTGGGGCAGCGACGAAGTCCCGGCAGGCGGAAGCGCCTGCTCCGGCATGTGCAGTGATGCAGGAGTCGGGTCGGTTTCCCATTCGAGAATCGTGGCGTCGGCGTCGGGTTCTCTGTCCTGGCCGAGCAACAACTCCTCGTCGTATTCTTCGGGTAATTCTTGGGGTAAATCGAGAAACTCCGCGTCAAAGGGCGGTGCTTCGCTGTCTTCTGGCACGGCGGAGGGGAGGGATTCGGATTCGGGTGCTTCGCCGTGTGGGGTAATTGTTTCCCATTCGCCGTTGTCTTCAAGTATCTCGTCCAACTGGCCGGTCTGCACACGCTCGAACGCCTCGAATTCCGCGAGCACATCTTGGGGTGTGGGGGCAGCGGCGCTCTCCGCGTCCGAATCCAGCACTTCCAGATTGCCCAGGATGTCGTCGCGTTCGGCCTGGTTGAACATGATGCTCGCCGGGCCGGATTCAGCCGCCTCCTCAGCCGTCTGCTGCGACTCCAGCAGTTGCTTGATTGCGGGCGGAAGCTGGGGCGGCGAATACTCGTCGGGCGCGTCACCCTGCGGCGGTGTGGTAACGGGGCCCCGCGCGTGTTCGATGGTCTCGCGCACGTAGGGGATCAACTCGCGGGCGGTTACCGGTTTGCTGATGGCTCCCTGCACATCCAGAAAGCGCACCCGATCATACTGGCTCTCGCTGCTGGGCGTCACGATGACCGGAACCCTGGGGCGGATCTGGCGAATGACCTGAATCACCTCCGCCACGTCCGTTTCGTCGAGGTCAAGATTGACGATGACCGCGTCATAGCTGGCATGGCGCAGCGCCTCTTCCGCAGCCTGGGCATTCGCCGCCAGGCTTACGCGGAATTCATCGGTGCTTTCCAACGCCCCCTTGAGCGTCACAATATACGAAATGTCAGGATCAATCAGCAGAAGCCGTGTGGTCATGTTGGTTCGCCCGCAGAACATCGTTGTATGCTAACTTGATTGTACTTCGAGCCGGGGTTGCGGGCAATGGGGTGACAAGTATCGTTGATGGTCATCCGGTGATGGGGAGGTTGGCGCACTGGCCTTCGACCTGGAGCCATTGCGCGTTGTTGATCACCCAGACGTGCTGCCCGTTGATGCGCCTGACCTGCCACCAGCTTGCATCGGCGTTGCGCCCGGTGACGGTCACCGTTTCGCCCAGGTCGAACTGTCCGAGCCGCGACGCCTGCGTGCCCGGTGCGCTGCGGAAGTTGAGGCTTTGCACCACGACGCGCCCCGTACATCCAGCGCCCGCGCCGGGGGATGTGCCGCCCGCCGCGCCCGTGACTTCGACGATCAAGGCCGCCGGTTGGCTGGCCGAACCGCCGTTGAACGCGATGATCTCGACCGTGTACGTGCCTTCGCGCTCCGGCGTCCAGGTCAGGATCGCCTGAGTCGGCCCGGACTGGCCGGGGGGGAGGGCTTTTGTCGTGGCGACGCGACCGCCTACCGTCATCAGGAAACTGGTGGCCGTCGAGTCGGTGGCTACGGTGATGTCGAGGGGCTGGTTGGCCGCAATGCGCGTCCCGCTGGCGGGCTGGATCACCCGCACGGTGGGCGCAGGGCCGGATGCCCCGCCATCGTCGCCGCCCGAACCGGGCCTGTCGCCGCCGAAACTCAGCGTGCAGGCGAGCATGGCCCCGGCCAGCGCCAGGATCGTTGCGCCGAGCGGTCGCCAGAGTCCGGTCGAACGGTTCATCGGGTGGTAGGGCCTTTCTATATCAGGGGGCGCGGGTTAATCGATGGCCCACAGCAACACGGCATCCGCCGCACCGCCGGACGCGATGCGCGTGCCATCGGGGCTGAATGCGACACCGGCGGTCGTGCCCGCAGCGCTCAGCACCGCCAGTTGGCCGCTTGTGCTCAAGTCCCATACGCGCACGGTGCCGTCGCCGGTGGTGGTGACAACCAGCGTGCCGGTGGCGTTAAAGGCAATGTCCGTCACAGGCGTATTGCCGTGATCCAGCGTGGCCTGCACCGCGCCGCTGGTGTGCCAGACTTGAACGAGGTAGGGGCCGCTGCACAGTTCCTCCTGCCCACCGGCTGCCACCAGGCCGGTGGCCGCGGAAGCGACCATGACTTCGATGGACGTGTCTTCGGCCAGCGTAAAAGTCGCCACGTTTGGATCGTTCAGGTCATAAAAGGCCACTTCGCCCCCGCCGAGATTGCAGTCCTGGGCTGCTGTGCCCACAACCAGCGTCTCATTTGTGATGAACCCGATTCCGGTGACTTCACCGAATGTCCGGACGGCGGTGATCTCCGCGCCGGTGTTCGCGTCCCACACGCGGGCCAGCCCGGCCAACCCGCCCGTTGGCTCCAGGTTTTCGCCGCCGGACGCGATGCGCGATCCGTCCGCGCTGAAGGTCACGCGGTTCACGCGCGCCCCATGCGTCAGGGTGAATAACGGCGTGCCATCGGTGGCGTTCCACAGGCGCACCGTGCCATCCCAGCTTGCCGAGGCGATGCGCGTGCCGTCCGGGCTGAAGGCCACGTCCGATATCTGGTCGGTGTGGCCGGTCAGCGTGAGGAGTTCCGTCTCCAGGTAGACATCCCACAGGCGGAGCGTCCCATCGCGGCTGGACGAAACAAGCATCGTCCCGGCAGGGTTGAAGTCTAGTCCGGTGATGGTTCCGCCATGCCCCGTCATGGCCGCGATCTCTTCGATCTGCGGGGCGTTGAACGGGTCGATGGGGGCCAGGGGGGCGCTTACCTGGGCAGGCGGCTGCACCGTTGCAACCGGCGGGACGACGACGGCATCAGGCAAGGTGGGCACCTCCTGGATCGGCGAGAGCGCGCCGCCACCCTCTGGCGTGTCGGTGAGCGCGGGCGGTTGGGTGGGGGGCGGAGCCTGCGTTGGCGGTGGCGTGTTGGTCGCCGGGCCGGGGTTCACGATCACATCGCGGTAGGCCTGGTTGTTGCCTTCGTTGCTTTCCGCGACCGTATTCTGATCATCGACGGTCACCAGAATGCGTGCGACACCCGGCGTCTGGAACGTCACCACGAGGCCGCCCGGCGCGGGGATGTCGGCGGTCTGGCCGGGGCTGAGTCCCGGCACGTTCACATAGTCGATCTGGCCGTCGGGCTTGAGGACCGCGACGCGGAACGCGCCCGCTTGCTGCCCGCCGTTGTTCCGCACCTGGACCGCGAAGTTGGCCTGGGCCGTGCCGTTGACACCCAGTTGCACCTCCGATACGCCTTCGAGCAGCGACAATACCAGGTCTGGCATCGTCGGTGTGGCCGTCGTGCCCGGTTGTGTGGGCTGGGGCGTCTCGCTGGGAACCGGCGTGGGCGAAGGCGGGACGACTACGGGTTGGATAGTGCTGCAATCGCCCAGTTGGGTGGTATACGTGGCGCTCGTCCAGCCAAACTGCCCGCCCCACGACACCTGCCACCAGCGACCGTCGGGGCGGTCAGAGTAACCCACGATCAGCGGTTCGTCGCCCGCATTGAAATTGCTGATAATGTCGTAGTTCGTCCCCGGCCCGGTGCGGAAGCGCAATCCGCCAGCATTTACCCGCGCCCGGCAAATGGGATTGAACGGCGTCGAGGTGGGGGCTATGAAGGCCTGGGGCGTGGTCGCTGCGCCGCCGGTGCCGGGCTGGAGTTGCGGGAGCACGGTGATCGTCCGTTGCGCGGGGGGGCTGACAACGGAGCCGCTATAGGCCTGCACCACGAGGGTGACCGTGCCGGGCCGGTCGGGCGTGTAGTCCATGACGACTTCGACCAGGGCCGGGCTGGCCTCGGCGGCGGGTAACTGGCTGTCGACGCGCACGGTGTTCGCCAGCAGTTCAACCGATGTCACACCAGAGGGGCTGGTAGCCCGCGCCCGCACGGTGACGACCTGCCCGACGGTGTAGGTTGTGCCGTTTGCGGGTTCGATGATCTCGACGGTGGGGCGCTGCACCGATACGGAGGGCGAGGCAGAAAGCGGTGCCTGGTCGCCGATCTTCAAATTACAGGCCAGGGTTGCCAGCAGCAAGGCAACGAGTACCGTGACCACACGAAAAAGTCTGTTTGGGCTGTACATAACGCGCTCCTGGAACGCCGGGGTATGCGTCACATAGCAATCGCTCTAGTCACCTGCATTGTAATGCAACTTGAGGCGGGCGCAAAACGAAGCGGCTTCCAGACCAGCAAAAACGCCCCCACCAGTCGGCGAGGGCGATAGTCTACGAGGGGAAGGGGGGGCTAGTCGAGAGGTTCCTTGTAGATGATGTAGCGGCCCATGTCGTCGCCCTTGGCGATGCATGTTGCCAGGTCAACCTTGAACTCGTGCCCGCCGGACACCCAGCGCAGCCCTTCTTGCAACAAGCCCTGACCAACATAGCAGACGGGGCGATCCGCCTTGCGGTTCCAGCACATGGGGCAGCGTTCCAGCGTGTAAACATACTTGTCGCCCTCGTCGTGCACATTGGAAATCTGGTCGGAAAACTGGGTAAAGATATTCGCCATGGCCGGAATGCCGATCTTCAGCTTGGCGGCCAGCGGCAACACCTTGAACGCTAGGTCTCCGACGCCCGCTAGCGCGCCGAAACCGCGCAAGGCATCGGCGAACGTTGCACGCCCGGCTCGCAACGCCAGGCCGCGGCCACCACGCGGCCCGTACATCTCTTCGAGCGCCATGCATAACGCCGTGAAATAGGCGAAATCAAATTCTTTTTCGAGGTTGTCGGGCGGATAATTGTTGATGTATTCGGGAAGGCCAGCCAGGTGCAAGATCGCGTTTAGCCCGTTTTTACCCATGACCTCTTCAAGCGCCTTAATGGTGATCCGGGCAAACTTGTTCGGATAATAAAAGCCGCTTTTTTCTGGTGGCATTGTGCCTGATCCTCCAATCGATGAGCGGGGCCTGGCCGGGCGACGGATGACTTCGGGGCGTGCCAGACCGTACACAGCATCAGTATACGTCAATTTGGCAGGAACGCCACACTCCTGGGGCCAGGCTACTGGCATTCGTTTTTGCTATCAGCGAGAGCGCGCGGTTGCCACCCGCGAATTCATGGATTCTTCATGTTTGGGGGCACACGCATCCTCCATTATAAGGCAAAATCGGCTTTTGGCGAATGTAACACGCGAACATGGCAGGTTGGAAGTTGGTTAGTATTGCCAGATCGCATTGCCCGAAGGATCGTTCATGTATTAAGATAGAATGGTGCTTTTGTGACTGGCTGCATGCTGCACGCTTGCAGGCGGAATACCCAATATGCAAATTCGCTTTTATCATCCTGATGACGATCCGGCGCTGATGGCCCTGGAACGGCTGAGCCCGCGCGGATTGCCGGAACCGTTTGTGCATTACCGCCGCCGCTTCATTGATCGGGCAGCGCTGTTCTCCGATCACCAGATGCTCGTCGCCGAGGATCAGGGGCAGGTGATCGGCTGCGTGGCGGTGGGCGTCAAGCGCACCCGCGTGGGGGGACAGCCTGTCTCGCTGGGCTATGTCTTCGATGTGCGCACCCACCCGGAGCGGCGGCGGTGCGGTCTGGGGACGGCGCTGGTCTCGGCGGTGGATGATTATCTGAAGGAGCGCGGCGTGGACGGCGTGTACGCACATATCGTGACGTCCAATGTTGCGTCGCTCAAGCTGTTTGCGAAGTTGGGGTATGCGCGTCTGCGCCAGCTCATTATGCTAACGTTCCAGCCCTTCCCGGCAGTTGACGTCCCCGACTGGATGCCACGCCACACCGATAGCCTTACGGATGGGCAGGATATCGTGCGGGCGGTGCATAGCTCCCGTGATATGTACGTGCCCGAAGTGGCCGAGCGCGTCAAAGACTTTGGTTTTGAGCGGTGGACGATTGACCTGGGCGATTCGCGGTTTGCAGGGATGAGCGTCTTCGACCAGAGCCACGTATTCCAGCAATGGCCCGCGCACGAACCCTTCCCCTCAGAAGATGAGATGCGCGCGCGCGGCAGAAAAAGCCTGCGCCTGTTTGATGAAGTGGGCATTCATAATGCGGATTTGCTCCAGGCCATCTTTGACACGCTGCGCGACGAAGCGGTCGTGAACAATGTGAGCAAGCTCTCGTTGCTGTTGGACCGCATGGATCGCGTGCCGGTATTCCTTTTTTCAGAAGCGATCAAGCAGATGGACTACTGGATGGTCTTCAAATCCCTCAACCCCGCCTGGACCCCCGAATGGCAGGACGCGCCGATCTACATTGATACGCGCGAGCTGTAGCGCTAGCTCTCAACCGGAACCTGACATATACTGCTTGCAAACACATCCCGTCGTCTGGAGTGGAACACAGGGGGCTTCTCATGGCCTTGCAAGACCTGACCGGACAGGTCTTTGGTCAATATCAGTTGCGCCAGCTCATCGGCACAGGCGGGATGGGAGCCGTCTATCGCGGCTTTCAGGCCAACCTGGAGCGCGCGGTAGCGATCAAAGTCCTTTCACCCGTACTGTCCGCCGAAGCGGGTTATGTTGAGCGTTTTTACCGCGAGGCGAAGACGGCGGCGACGCTCGAACACGCCCATATCGTCCCCGTTTATGATTACGGCATTCAGCGTGACATCAGCTATGTGGTGATGCGCCTGCTGACCGGCGGCACGCTGGCGGAGCGCATGCGGTTTCGCATGGAGCGCGAGCTAGGGCTGCCGTCGCCTGGTGAAGTGGCCGACCTGCTCAAACAGATTGCCGGTGCGCTTGATTATGCGCACAGCCAGGGCGTGATTCACCGTGACATCAAGCCGAGCAACATCATGTTCGACAACCAGGGCAACGCGTACCTGGTCGATTTTGGGATCGCCAAGCTGATCGGTGCGACCAGCGCCTTGACGGGCACCGGTGTGACGATGGGAACCCCGGCCTACATGCCCCCGGAGCAGTGGCGGTCCGAGGAACTCACCCCGACGGCTGACCAGTATGCCCTGGCCGCCACGGTGTACATGTTGCTGGTTGGACGGGTGCCCTACGAGGCGACGACGCCCTATGGGTTGATGCACAAGCATTTCAACGAGATGCCCACGCCCGTCCACAACGAACGCCCGGAGTTGCCCGCCGCGCTCACGCTGGTGATCGAACGGGCGCTGGCCAAGTCTCCGGAAGCGCGGTTCCCGACGGTCACGGCATTTGCCCAGGCGTTCGAGAGCGCGATCGAAGGGCAAGTGGGCGAGACAACCGGCTTTTTCACCGCCAAACTGCCGCGCCCCAAACCCGAACCGGCGACTGTGCACGCGCCGCCTACGCCTCCCCCGACCACGCAGCCATCTTCCGGGTCGCCGGAATCCCCTGCGCCGGAACCGTCAATGCCTGCGCTCCCCGCAGCAGACGCAGGCCGGCCCATTTACAGGAATCCGCTGGTTGTGCTGCTCGCGGTGGCGCTGTTCGCAGCCCTGACCGTGATCGCGTTCCTGCTGACCGGCGGTGACGAAGGGGGGATAGCTGGTACGCCAGAGACGCCAACGGTAGTCGCAGGCGGGGGCGGCGAGGTGACGGCTACTCCCCTGGCCTCCGCCACCCCGACGGCTGAGCCAACCCGCGAGCCGAGTCAGACGCCAACGCCCGAACCAACGGAGACGGCCGGGGCGGGGTTGGTGGTGATGTCCCCAACATTAAGCCCGACCGTGACTGTCTCTCCTTCAGCTACCGCGACTTCGACACCCACCGTGACGCCATCACCCACCGCGTCACCGACCGCAACGGCCAGCCCGACACGGCGTCCAACGGCCACGCCGCGCCCGACCGACACGCCAGGGCCGGCTATGCTGGTCGTGGGGGCGTCGCGGAGTTCGCTGCGGGCGGGGCCAGACGCGGGATACGAGGTTATTGGCGAGGTGACGGGCGCAGTGCTCCCCATCGAGGGCCTCTCACCGGATGGGCGGTGGTTTCTGGTGGTGGTGAACGGTCAGGCGGGGTGGGTGCACCACTCGTCGAACACGCGCGTCGAGGGTGACCTTGACCGCGTGCCGGTGGTGGACGTAAGCGCACCGCACGTGGTGGTCGGTGGCATGGGGGCTTACGTGCG
>CAZSXY010000137.1:0-9289 GCA_964611395.1 uncultured Anaerolineaceae bacterium
GAAACTCTAGTGAAAGTCGTGGGTGGTGGGTTGGCTGGCTCTGAGGCTGCCTGGCAACTGGCAAGCCGGGGAGTTCCGGTGCAGCTATTTGAAATGCGTCCCAAGCAAATGACTCCTGCCCACCAAACCGATCGCCTGGCAGAATTGGTGTGCAGTAATTCACTCGGCAGCGACTTGCCAGACCGGGCGCCGGGCGTTCTCAAGGCGGAGCTTCGCCGTCTGGGATCACTACTGCTGGACTGCGCGGACAAGGCTACTGTTCCCGCCGGGGGAGCGCTTGCGGTTGATCGAGATATCTTTGCCGCCGCTGTGACGGAGGCAATTGCGGCTCACCCTCTGATCAATGTTGTCCGTGAGGAAGTTGCAAGGATACCCTCCGGCCCGTGCATTATCGCTTCGGGCCCCTTGACCGCACCTTCACTTGCGAGCGACATCGGTCAGCTCATTGGCGAAGAATACCTGTATTTCTACGACGCCATCGCGCCCACAGTCTATGCAGACACAATAGACATGAGCAAGGCCTTCAGAGCGAATCGTTATGGCCGCGGCGAATCTCTGGCGGGCGATTACATCAATTGCCCAATGACAGAAGCCGAATATGAGCGCTTTGTGGACGCATTGATAGAAGCGGAAGTCATTGAACTGAGAAGTTTTGAGCGTGAAGACCCTCGTTTCTTTGAGGCATGCTTGCCGGTTGAGCAGATTGCCCGCCGGGGGAAGCGATCATTGGCGTTCGGACCCATGCGTCCAGTTGGCATCATCGATCCTTCCACTGGCAAGCGCCCGTATGCAGTGGCGCAACTGAGACAAGACAATCTCGCAGGAACGCTGTACAGCCTAGTAGGATTTCAGACAAACCTGCGCTGGAGCGAACAAAAGCGAGTGCTCCGGCTCATTCCTGGTCTTGAGCGGGCGGAGTTCGCACGTTATGGCATGATGCATCGTAACACGTTTATCAATGCCCCGGCCCATCTTGAACCAACTCTTCAGTTTCGACGGCGTGCCGACCTGTTCTTTGCCGGGCAAATAACGGGTGTTGAGGGTTATGTTGGGAACATTGGAACGGGCTTGCTGGCCGGTATCAATGCCGCAAATCTGGTTCAGGGCAAGGCGCTTTGGGAACTGCCGGATACTACAATGCTGGGAGCGTTGTGCCACTATGTGACCCACGCCGACGCTGGCAACTTCCAGCCCATGAAAGCAAATTTTGGCATTATGCCACCGCTCAACTCGCCTCCCAGGAACAAGCGTGAACGCAAAGCGGCGTATGCGGAGCGTTCACGGAAAAACCTTGAGCGATTCTTGCAGTTACATGGGGGGTAGGGTGCTGCTTTTTCACGAGCCTTGGGGTCAATCACGTTCTGGGAGTATAATCGTAGGCGTGTGGCAAGGGGCCACATGCCGGATTCCCTAATTAGCGCAATCGATGAATCTACTAAATCCTTCAACATCAGGCATCTTTTCCGAACCGCGGGCAGTGCTCGTGGCGGTCGATGTTCGCGGCGGCCGCCCCCTGTTTTCGGTTACCGATTCTCTAAATGAGCTAGAACAACTATCTATTACAGCAGGGGTGGAAGTGGTCAATCGCGTGACTCAAAAAGTCTCGCGTATTGATCCGGCGACGTTCGTAGGTTCGGGTAAGCTTGAGGAAATCCTTCAAATTGTTGGTGAATCTCGCGCCAACATGGTGATTTTCGACGATGAGCTGTCTCCACGCCACCAGCGTGAGATCGAAAAGGTGCTCGGCGAGGAGGTTCAGGTTCTCGATCGCTCTGCGCTGATCCTTGATATCTTCGCTCAGCACGCCCACACTCGCGAAGGCGCCCTCCAGGTTGAGCTGGCGCAATATGAATACCGCTTACCGCGGCTCACGCGCCAATGGACACATCTCGCTCGCCAGACAGGTGGCGGCGCAGCGCGTGGCGGCTCAGGCGGCGTCGGATTGAGAGGGCCAGGTGAGACGCAGCTTGAGGTGGATCGGCGCGAAATCGCCAAGCGAATAACCAGGCTCCGGAAGGAGCTTGAGGCTGTCAAGGCTCATCGCAAGCGGCATCGCAAACAGAGAGATCGTTCCGGCATCCCAACGGTGGCCCTGGTGGGCTATACCAATGGTGGCAAGTCAACATTACTCAACAGCTTGTCGGGCGCGAATGTGTATGCTGCTGACCAATTGTTTGCCACATTAGACCCTACGACACGTCGTGTCGAATTGGAAAACGGGCGCGTGATTCTTCTTTCCGATACAGTCGGTTTTATCCAAAGGCTGCCGGTGAGCCTGATTGCCGCGTTTCGTGCTACGCTGGAAGAAATCGCGGAGGCCGATCTGCTGTTGCATGTCGTTGACGCGAGCCATCCTAAGGCCTGGAATCATATCGAAGTGGTCGAAGACACATTGGCTGAGCTTGATGCCACGCGCATTCCCAAATTGCTGGTTTTGAATAAGATTGATCAAGGGGATTGTTGCGGCGATTTAGAATACCGCGCGTTAGGTTACAGCGATCTCATTCGAGTATCAGCACTGGAGGGCACTGGACTGGCGAACCTGCGCGAGGCGATTTCAAAAATACTGCTTGAGGACTTAGTAGAAGTCACTGTGCTGATCCCGTATGATCGCGGTGAGTGGTTATCGCTAATTCACGATCACGGCATTGTGCTTCACGAGGTTCATCGGGACAATGGTGCGGAGATAACAGCCCAGATTCCGATATGGCTGGTGGGCCGGCTTGACCAGGCATTGGGGATACAGAAAGATTAATACACGTGAGAGTAGTTATGCGTGTCCTGCGTTTACTCCGACTCTTGGTAAGTTCTGTTTTTCAATGGCTTTTCAGGATCACGGCGCGGGTGTTCGCGCTTCCACTGAAGCCCGTTGTGGGCAAGCTCGACAAGTCTTCACGACTGGGCAATCTAATCAATTCCCTATCGTCGTCGATGGCAACTCAGCGAGGATTGTTGCTGCTGATCGGCAGCGGTTTGTTGTGTCTGAGTCTGGTGTCAACCTTCGCGGTGTTCGGAATCCTGGTTTCTGTCGCGGGTTTTGATAGCAGGTTATATCTGTTTTGTATCCCGGCGACCATCTTGCATGTTGGCGTATTGACTGGCTTTGTCGGCATCATGCTTGCCGTGCCTCTTGGGCAAGGTTACAAGGATCAGTGAGCGTCACATTTGCAAGTCAAGTGTCACTCCGCAAACTCTGAGCCAAGGAGTTGGACATTTCTGGCGATTTCATCCACACGACGCGGGTCTGTATGCGCGTAATAGGCCCGCGTTGTTTCCACCGAGCGATGCCCAAGATAATCTTGCACCACATCTAATGGATACCCCGCGTTAATAAGCTGAGTGGCTCGCCAGTGGCGGAAGTCATGGGGCGAGATGTTTCCCAGGCCAAGTGCACGTGAAGCTTGCCGAACCACACGCCACGCGACAACGCGACTCATTCGTGTTCCTTCATATCGCGGATCGTGACTTATAAAGAGCGGAATTCGGCCTGAAATTGCCCGTAGGTTCGCTCCCCGCGCCTTGATGTAAGCCCCGATCGCTGGTAATGAAGCGAAAAACCGCAGATAGTACAGATGGCCGCCTTTTCCTCGAACTTCGATGCGCAAGACTTCTTGCTTGGTTATGTACCGCTCAGGAAAATCGGTCAGGTTCAAGCTTAGCACTTCGCTAACTCGACCGCCGGTTTCGGCCAACGCTTTTACGAGCGCGCGATTCCTCAAGCGGGTGAGCGTCCATCTTCGCAGCCGTTCAGGGTCCACTTCCGGACCAGACAAGCTGGGAGGCTCAGGCAGATTGTCATAATAAGTGATCACCTCTTCGATATTCTGCGGGGGTCTTGGCGGCCTGTGGCTTTTGGGCTGCGATCGAAACTCGTCGCGCACAATCCGTTTGGCTTTGGCGAGTGGAAACACTGCAGGTAGCCAATCGTGGTCATCCATGAACTGGAACCAATTGATGACGCCCGCCACACGCAGATCAACCGTTGATGGCTTGAACGGTCGGTTGTCCCCAGGTTTTCCAGAGCCTGGAGATAGCATCCATTGCGTAAAGTTTAGAAATAAAGGGGCGTCACCGGCAGACAGCTCTGTGAGGGGCGTTTCGCCAATGGACGTGCGCGCTCGAAGCTGAATGGGAAGAGCCTTGTGGTCCGCAGGTTTTTCGGACAGAAAGGAGAAAAACAGGGCAATAGCGCGCGCATACGAATCGAGCGTGTGTTGCGATTTAAGCGTAGCACGTTGCAAATAACGGTTGCGAGCATCCCTGAATGTCAATTTCATTCGCGCTGGCTCCTTTCGGTGATGCTTTTCCCGTTGCTTCTGGTTTTATATGTAACATTTCTTTCCTTATGTTACACTTATGCATCGAAAAAATCAACCCCACCCCAAACATTCTACGCAACTACCCTGGTGCTCTACCCGCCTCGTTCGCCGGGCAATGACAGCCCGGGTCAATCCCTAATGTTCTAACCACCCGACCGACCGTGCAGCATGCCATCAGAAATCTTATCGATATTGGATGACCGTCTGAGTCTTGCCGACGAGTAACCCGTAACCGGACTACCCCGCAATAAACGATCGGCAAGGCATTATCATTTGCTGGCTGCTATCAGCACGAGCCAGACTTTCGCCGCCCGGGCTGATTCCAGGCGAGGCCCTACAATTTCGCTACTTAACAATATATGATAACACTGATTACAAAATTATTTTTTGAAATATCTTAATAGGTATAAAAACTATATTACCATCAAGATTTTCCCCAATAGCGCTCTTCAAACCCGTCGTTTTTATTGCTCCAACGCGCGGCGACAAACAGCCAGTCTGACAACCGATTCATGTAACGCAGAACTTCCGTGTTGACGGCTTCAAGCTCATGCAACGCAACAATCCAGCGTTCTGCACGACGGCATACAGTGCGGGCAAGATGTAGATATGCGCCAGCCGTCTTTCCCCCAGGCAAAATGAAGTTCTTGAGGGGCGGCAACTGTCGATCCCACGCGTCGATTTCACGCTCAAGTCGTTGCGTCATGTCGGCCGTTGTGCGCAGCATCTTGGGTTTGTCCAAAGGGGCAGCCAGATCTGCTCCCACTGTGAATAAATCGACTTGTACATTGGCAAGTTTACTCTGCAGTGAAGCCTCCTCGGTCACTGACAACACAATGCCCAGGATAGCATTGAGTTCATCGACCGTGCCGTATGCGTGCAAACGAACGTGGGACTTGGCTACGCGCCCTCCGGCAAGCAAGCCGGTAAACCCCTCATCGCCCGTCTTGGTATAGATTTTCATGTGACAACCCACCTCGAATGATACTATTCAGCGCTCGACACGGGGAGTATCACCTCGACCGTAGTCCCCTCTCCCGGCGAACTGCTCAAATGGATATGGCCGTGATGACTTTCGACAACAGCTTTTACCAGCGCCAATCCTAATCCAGTCCCATTGATATGCAGCGTGCGATGCGCTTTGCCGCGATAGAAGCGGTCAAATACATGTGGCTGTTCATCTTCAGGGATGCCAATGCCTGTGTCAGAGACTTGAATGCAAAGCCCCGTGTCATCTCGCCTGATCGCTACTTCGACCTTCCCCCCCTCAGGAGTGAACTTGATAGCATTATCTACCAGGTTTGAGAAAGCCTGCTTGAGCTGTTGAGGATCGCCCATGACCAGCGGTAAGGAGGGCTGCACAACGAGATGCAATGAGACACCCTTGTGGGAGGCTTGCCCGGACATATCTGCGAGCACGCGTTCAATGACCTCCGGCATGTCGCATTCTTCCACAGCCCCCTGCCCGCTCTCAACCCGCTCCAGATTCAAAATGGCATTGATCAGGTGATACATTCGCAACAATTGTGTTCCAATGGCATCCACGTAATCCATCATGTCTTCTGACAGCACATCCCGTCCGTCTTCTTCTAACAACTCTAAGTAACTCATTGCAGCTTGAAGCGGATTTTTCAGATCGTGGCTTGTCATCTGGATCATCTGGCTCTTCAGCCTATCCAGCTCTATCAGTTCAGTCACATCATTTAGAACCACAACCCACCCCTGGGCACGCGGGCGATCAAGACTCGCCACATGTGCCAGATAGACCCGTCCCTGCGTCTCAAGTTCGTAGACATGGACCCGCCTGGAACGCAAATCACGGAGCGCCTGCCGCGCGTCTTTGGGCAAAAAATGCCGGGGAACAAAATCCGTTACGCGCCATCCCACCGGATCAACGCTTGTCTGAAGCAAGGCGCGAGCTGCAGGATTGGCAAAGACGATTTGAAAATCACGGTTGACCGCCAATACCGGATTTTCAGTGCTCATGAGAACTGCCTCAAGTTGGCCCTTTGCGGCAGACAAGTCGCTGGATAATTGACGCTCCGCTTCAAACAGGCGGCTATTTGTGATGGCCACAGCCGCCTGAGGACCCAAAAGCTCCAACAAACGGCGGTCCTCTTCGTCAAATAGCTTCCCCTGGCGGCCATGGATAATCAGCAGAACGCCTACGACTTCGCTGGCAAACATGAGGGGGACGCACAGAACGGCCCCGAACGTCTCGCGAGCCAAAGGCAAGTCCTCCGCACCTTTCCAGTCCCGGCCATAATGATCGACGCGTTGGACTGTTCTTTCCAGGGCGACCGTCCCAGCAATGCCCTGGCCCAGCCGGACTTCCTCACCAACGAATTGCGGTGGCAGATTGTATACGGCGGCGAGTCGCAAGGTATCACCCAATTTCAGGAAAATGCCAGCCCCATCCGCTTCTAGCAAGCCTGCCGCCTGCGCAGCAATCGCAGAAAGGGTTTCATGCAATCGCAGCCGGCTACTGATAGCCAATCCCACATCGCGCACAGCCTCAAGCTGCTTGGCGCGCCCCAGTAGCGGGATCATGATTTGCTGTCTGACAATAGCGTAGGTCATTGTCAGGGCCGAAACGGCACTAACATCTTCCGGTATGCCCAGGGTGCGCAGCCGGGGACTTAACAGACCGGCCAGTTGCCCCACACAATAGATGAGGATGCCTGCTGAGAGCACGCTTGAGCGAATTCTGAATCGATTTCGCCACACCAAGACCAGAGTCGCCGCGTGCAAGATTAGGTAAAGCGTGCCATTAAACCGCTCAAAATCGTACGAAAGATTTCGATCCTCCGTGATTTGCACCCTTCGACTGGCATCGGAAAGACCGATAAGGATTATCTGGTACAGAATGATTCCACCAAAACCCACGAACCCGAACGCTCGAAAATGCCGCCCCCTACTCCCGGTAATGATTACACTGTACACATAAAGCGAGACACTCGCGCCGACAAACCCTAAATCGAGCAGTCGGGCACCAATGCGGAGCACCTCCCCATGCACGCCGGTCAGGGCAGCCGCCCTTCCCAGCAAGGACCCGGATGTCCACACCATCACCATGATCAGAAAAAGACCAAAGAACTGGTTGGCCGTACTTCGGGAATCCTGCCACAACACCAGGATCAACAGCCCCAACGCCAGAGACAGCGTCAGACCGTTAAGAAGCAGCGCGAGTGTGTTTGCGGTCATGTGATATACATGAGATAAAGACTGTCAGGGGCCGCTTTGTTTTTCGAAACGGTACCCTACGCGGTGTTCAGTCAAAATGTACGTCGGATTGGAAGGATCGGGCTCAACCTTACGGCGGAGTTGGCTGATGTAAACACGGGGATAGTACACATCATCAACATATTCCGGCCCCCACACTTGCTCCAACAGATCGCGCTGAGACACGACGCGCCCCGCGTTTTCCATCAGAACCACAAGTAGCTTGAATTCGGTCGGGGTTAGGTGAACTTTTTGGCCATTAACATGCACGTGGCGTTTTTGAAGATCGACACTCAGGTAACCATCATTGTATCCGGTTTCGACTTCCAGGGTTGACATTTTCGCCCGGCGCAACAGCGCCCGGACTCGTGCAACAAACTCATTCAGCCGGATCGGTTTAACAAGATATTCATCAGCCCCGGCATTGAGGCCTTCAATAATATCTTCCTCAGTGATGGCCTGAGCCGACAGCATCATAATGGGCGTCTCTGCAACCTCGCGAATGCGTGCGCAAACTGTCAAGCCGCTCATTTCGGGCATCACGATGTCGAGGATAACCAGGTCGGGCCGTTCGGCATGAAAAGCGCGTAACCCTTCCAGTCCATCACCCGCCAACGCCACCTGGAAACCTTCGCGGCGTAGCTTTCGCCCAAGTGCATCTCGGATAGCACTTTCATCATCCACAATTAACACTCTTGCCGTCATACGTAATGCCCTCCTCCATCCCCGTCTTTCAGCCCAAGAGAACTTGGGAGAATCGACCCCATTGCCTCTTTTGTTGTCGTTGTCACTGCGCTGTAGAAAACGCCTGGACTTCCGATACAGTAGGCAATGATGGTTGAGCGCCAACTCGTGTCACAGCTAACGCCCCACAGGCATTGGCGTAATGGGCCGCGTCTTCAAGCGAGCTACCGCGAGCCAACGCCACGGCCAGCCCTGCGTTAAATGCATCTCCCGCCGCCGTAGTGTCGACAGATTCAACCCGAAAAGCGGGAACCCGGACAACGTTATTGCCATCTACCACAAGTGCCCCTGCGGAGCCAAGTGTGATGACCGCTCGTGAAACGCCCAAGTCAAGAACCACGCTGGCCAGACGCTCGTCGGAGTATGTATGAACCTCAGTCTCGGTTAATCCGGCCAATTGTGCAAGTTCGATGCGATTTGGTGTCAATACGTCAACCATGCGCAGGAGTTCTTTCGGCAAATCTCTCGCGGGTGCCGGATTCAATACAATTGGTACTCCATTGTGCCTGGCCAAGTGCGCTGCTGCGGAAACCACATCCGTGGGAATTTCGAGCTGCATTACAAGTACATCGGCTTGCTGGAATTCTCCGGAGGCGGTTTCGACATCCTGGGGCGTTAACCGCATATTAGCGCCGGAGGCCACAGTGATGCTGTTCTCTCCATCGGCTGCCACTGCGATAAGCGCCACGCCTGTTGCCTCGTCAGGATCACGCGAGATAAACTCTGTGGAGACGCCCTCCTTTTCGTAAGTTTCGAGGCACTGATCTCCAAAAACGTCTTGCCCTACTCTGGCCACAAATGCGACGTTGGCTCCCAGTCGTGCTGCACCTACGGCTTGATTAGCCCCCTTCCCCCCCATCGCCATGACAAATTTGCTCCCCAATACAGTTTCTCCAGGGTGGGGAATATGTGGAGTTTGCACGACGAAATCGACATTTGCGCTTCCAACCACCACAACACGCGGCATTATCTTATTCTCCTTAAAGGTCTACGCGAAGAAACTA
>CAZSXY010000138.1:0-3320 GCA_964611395.1 uncultured Anaerolineaceae bacterium
AACAGCAGCGTCAGTAAGACAAAACCGGCGAAATGAAGGGATGTGATGCTCATGCGTGCTTCCTGCTGGCTCAAATGCCGCCCGTTTATAGCACCAGACCTTTAGCGGGACAAATTCGGAGCCACCAGAAGCGGTCAGCGGGGCGTAAGAGGAAGCACGCCGCCACGCACTGCCCGCCCAACCTGTGCGCCCAACCACGCGCTGAGGATTTCCGCGCCCTGGTCATTGACGTGAAGGCCATCTTCGGCCCAGCCATCGCCGGGGATCAGGTTCTGCGGGCTGGCCTGCCACAGCAGCACACCATAGCCCGCCGCAAGCTCAGCCAGCTCATCGAACACGGCCCGGTGCGCCGCCGCCCCACCCTCGAACCCGGCGATCACAAAGTCCGGCAGCGGCATTTCGACGACGAGGACGGCAGTGTGATGGTTCAGGTTGAAGATGCGCTCCAACCCGGCCAGTTCGCGGCCCGACATGGCGAACTGCGTGAAATAGTCGGGCACATGGACGGCGTTGGGGTCAAATGCGCGCGTCCCCATGAACGAGATGTACCCATCCGGCGGCGCGTCCTTGAACCGGCGCAACTCGTGGTCAAAATCATGGCGCATCCAGTTGCGATAGGCGAGATAGTGGCGGAAGGCTTGCGAGTGCTCGGCCAGCCAGCCCAGCACATCGAACGCCCCGCGCTGCGCACGCACCCAGGGCGTGTTGACGATGTCGTCGTACACCCGCTGCGCCTCGGAAGCCTGTCCCGCCAGCGCGCGCACCGTGAAGCCGTAAACCAGCAAGCGGGGCCGGTAGCGCTCGACCAGGACTTCGGCCAGCACCCCCGCCGTAGAAGCCGTCAACGCGGGCACACCGAAGTTGTAACACGTGATGTCCTCGCCGGTCTGGTCGCGGTACGCCTCCGCAAACGAAGCGGGAATGATCCCGTTGTTCACCACCGACGAGCCGAGAAAAATACAATCGACGCCGCCAGACTCACGCGCAAGGCGATCCAACACGCCGATCTTGATGTCCAGCGTCGGGTTGGCGCTCCCGATGGCCACGGGCAGGTCGGACTCGTCCACCAGCAGCCGCACGGCCCCTTCGAACATTCCGGCTAACAGCGCCAGAATCACAACGGCCAGTCCAAGCGTCTGGCCGAAAGGAACGATGCGTTTCATGGCAAGGGGGAGCTTCATGGCGCAATCGAAGAAAAAACTGGCGGAGGGGGTGGGATTCGAACCCACGGTAGCGCGTAAACGCTACAACGGTTTTCGAGACCGCCCCAATCAACCACTCTGGCACCCCTCCGTATCGCACGCTATGCAGTTGTTATTTCTGGCCCTCGGCCCGCAGGCGGGCGAAAAATTCGCGTATCAACGCCGCAGATTCCCCCGCAAGCACGCCGCCCGTCACCTCGACATGGTGGTTAAGTTGCGGGTGGGCCAGCAGGTTCATGATGCTGCCCCCTGCGCCGGCCTTTGGATCGCTCGCCGCGAAGACCAGGCGCGGCAGCCGCGCCAGCACCATCGCCCCGGCGCACATCGCGCACGGCTCAAGCGTACAGTATAGCGTCACATCTTCCAGCCGCCAATGGCCGATGACGGTTGACGCGGCCCGTATCGCCAGTAATTCGGCGTGCGCGGTCGGATCGCCGTCAACCTCGCGCCGGTTGTGAGCCTGCGCGATGACCTCGCCGCCCCGCACCACGATTGCGCCAACCGGCACGTCGTCGTGAGCGAGGGCGAGACGCGCTTCAGCGAGCGCCCGGCGCATCCAGGTGACGTCATCCATCGCGGCGCATTATAGCACGCCACTCCCCAGGGCGGAAGAGCCAGTTGGCCGCCCCTCAGAACAACGATAGCTGCCCGTTGGCTTCGGGCGAGCCGTCTCCGGCGTCCGCCCCCACGCTTGGATCACCATCCGGCGCGTCATCCGGCAATACGGCGGTGGCCGGGCGCTCGTCGCGCACCGCCGGAACATCTGCGCCAGCCTCACCAACCGGTTCCCCGTCCAGCGCTGCGCCATCCGCGCCAGGCGGTGGCGACGCCAGGGCGATGGCCCGCAGATGCGCCAGTTCCTCGTCGGTAAGGCCGGTCTGGTGCAGGACATGGCGCAGCGTCGGCTCGGTCACGGTATCGTTTGTGCGCACCACGTGGATGTAATGCGCGCGCAGGCACGCCTGCCATTCGTCGAAAAAGAGACTGCGGTTGTCGCTCATAGCCTGAACGGTTAGCGCATGGATCACAAGTTTTCGCTCTATGGATGCCAGAGGCTGTAATTCACCCCGTAGGATACCGCAAAACGGGCGAAGGGGGCAGGCTTTTTGCTTAAAAGATCGCGCTCAGCAACCCCATCCCCGCGCCCAACCCAACGAGTTGCACCCCGCCGATCTTGAAGCGAACCAGGAGCGCCCCGCCCAACACACCCAACAACACGGCATAGCCATCGACGAAAGCGGCCCGCGCCAGGCTCCAGGTCACGCCCGCCATGAGTCCCAGCGCGGCGGCGTTCACCCCATCGAGGAAGCGACTGGCCCACACGGATCGGCGAATGCGCGGAATCAGCGAGCCGCTCAGCGCCACGATGGCAAACGCGGGCAGGTAAATACCGGCTGTCGCCAGCAATGCACCGGGAAGCCCCCCCAGCAGGTAGCCGATGAACGTCGCCGAAGTCGATAGCGGCCCCGGCTTCATCTGGCCTGCCGCGATAGCGTCGATAAGTTGCTGTTCGGTCAGCCACCCCCGCCCCTGCACCAGATCATCGTGCAGGAAGGCAAACAACACATACCCCGACCCGTACATGACCGCGCCCACTTTGAGGAATAGAAAAAACAGCGCCCCCAAACTGACGCTTGCCACCGGCGCGGTGATGGATGCCAAGGAAAGGGGCAACGGCAGCAGGAGATCGCGCCTAACCAGCCCCCGCAACCGGAACCCGTTCTTCGCGGTCAGGACAATCAGCCCGCCCCCCACCAGCAGCGCCAGCAGGTTGATGCCGGTAAACGTCAGGGTGAACACCGCCACGCTGACCAGCGCGGTGATCCGCCCCTTGATCGCGCTCTGCCCCAGGTTCCACAACGCCTGCACGATCAACGGGATGATCACCGGCTTGATCCCGTACAGCAGCCAACCGGCAGCCGGCGTCGCTTCATACCGGACATAAGCCCACGCCAGCACCAGCATGATCGCCACCGCCGGAGCCATGAACGCCAGCCCCGCCGCCAACAAGCCACTCCAACCGGCGCGGGCATGGCCAATATACATCGCCAGTTTGCTGGCCGACGGGCCGGGACTCAGGTTCGTCGCGCCGATCATGTCGAGAAACTGTTGCTCGCT
>CAZSXY010000138.1:3420-9043 GCA_964611395.1 uncultured Anaerolineaceae bacterium
CGAGGGGCGGCAGACGTACAACTGCGGCGTCAGGCCCGTCTTCGCGGTATAGGCCGGGGCAACCGCCTGCAAGAAATCATCGACGGCTTCGTTCGTGACCAGGGCCACCGCACACCCGCCGAAGCCCGCGCCGGTCATTCGCGCCCCGAAACACCCTTCCTGCGCGTTCGCGATCTCAACTATTGCGTCCAGCTCGGCGCAACTGACCTCATAATCGTCACGCAGGCTGGCGTGGCTCTCGCGCAGGGCACGCCCGATCGTGTCGAGCGCATTGCCCCGCATGGACATGACCGTGACCCTGACGCGGACGTTTTCGCTGATGACATGCCGGGCGCGGCGGTAGAGCACATCGCCGAGTTCGTCTTTGGCGGCGTCGAGTTGGGGCAGATTCGCGTCGCGCAGCGCTTCGACGCCGAGTAGCGCGGCGGCCTGCTGGCATTGCTCGCGGCGGGCGGCATATTCAGAATCGACCAGCCCGCGCCGCCTGGCCGTGTCCATGATCACGATGCTCGCTCGCTGCGGAACGGGAACCAGGGTTGTTTCCAGGCTGCGGCAATCAATCAACAGGGCGCGGTCTTGCTGGCCCAACGCCGCCGCCATCTGGTCCATCACGCCGCACGGCATTCCGATGAACTGGTGCTCGACCTCGACTCCGCCCAGCGCCTTGTCCACCTGAGGCATCGTCGCCCCGGCCAGCGCCAGCCCCAATTCGATCATGACCACTTCGACGGCGGCTGACGACGACAGCCCTGCCCCGATCGGAATATCGCCGCCGATCACCGCATCGAAGCCGGGAACGTCGATGCCTTTCTGCCGGAGCCACCACAGCGACCCGCGCGGATATTTGCTCCAGCCAGGCAGGTCGGGATCGTCCAGGGCATCCAGCGTGAACGACGTTTGGGCATCGAAATCGACCGACACCAGGTTAACCGTGCGGTCACCACGCGGGCGGGCCGCCACATAGATCGCGCGGTCGATGGCGGCGGGCAGCACAAACCCATCGTTGTAGTCGGTGTGCTCGCCGATCAGGTTGACGCGGCCCGGTGCGCGGGCCAGCAGAGTCGCCAGTCCGCCGAAACGTTGCTTAAACGTATTCAGTACAGTGTCTCTTACGTTCATAATCGCATCCAAAAAGATAAAAAAGGCTGTTGCGCTGTTTCAATGTGCCCCCGGCGGGGAGCACGATTGCCCGGCACGCCGCGCCGCGTCACCTCCGCACCGGGGCACGCGAGGCTCACGCCCGCGTGTAGTGCGTGGTGGGCTGCTGGCGCAGGCGGTCGGCGGCCTGCTCGGCGGTGATGTCGCGCTGCGGCGTGCCCAGCATCTCGTACCCAACCATGAATTTCTTGACCGTCGCGCTGCGCAACAGCGGCGGGTAAAAGTGCGCGTGCAGGTGCCAGTACGGGTACTCCGCACCATCGGTCGGTTGCTGGTGGAAACCCATGCTGTACGGGAACGACGTGCGGAACACGTTGTCATAGCGCACCGTGATCTGGTGCAGCGCGTCGGCCAGGGCATCGCATTCGGCATCGTCCAGTTCGGGCAGGCTGCGGGCGGGCCGGTTGCTGATCAGCAGGGTTTCGAATGGCCAGATCGCCCAGAACGGCACCAGCACCGTCCAATGGTCGTTGGCATACACAATGCGCTCAACGCGGCGCTGTTCCTCGGCCAGGTAGTCAGCCAGCAGGGTTGAGCCGTGCGCGTTGAAGTAGTCGCGCTGCGCGATGAGTTCCTTCTCGACCTCGCGCGGCAGGCGCAACGTTGACCAGATTTGCCCGTGCGGGTGCGGGTTGGAACAGCCCATCATCGCGCCCTTGTTCTCGAAAACCTGCACATAGCCGATGAAGTCCCGCCCGCCGAGATCGAGCGTCTGCGCGGCCCACGTATCGACCACGGGGCGAATGCTGGCGGCGTCCATCTGCGCCAGCGTCAGGTCGTGGCGCGGGCTGAAGCAGATCACCCGGCAGATGCCGCGCTCGCCCTGGATGCGGAACAGGGGGTGATCGTCCGGCTCGTTGGTGGGCGTGTCGGGCAGCAGCGCCGGAAAATCGTTGTCGAACACGAACGTGCCCGTGTAGCGTGGGTTGATGTGCCCCCCCGCCCGTTCGTTGCCGGGGCACAGGTAGCACGTCGAGTCATAGGCCGGACGCGTATCCGGCGGTGCGTCGGCCACTTCGCCCTGCCAGGGGCGCTCGGCGCGGTGTGGTGATACAAGGAGCCATTCGTTGGTGAGCGGGTTGAAGCGGCGATGCGGGTGTTCGCTGGGATTGAGCATAACGTGTCCTCGGATGCTTTCTGCAATAACAGCACCGTTCAACACCGGCAAGTGTACTGAGCCGCGCCCGTTTTTGCTACTTCGGAAATGTTATGAGGGGCGCTTGCCCGGCAGGGCGTGCCTGCCGAAAGCCGGTCATCGTTTGCCCGGTATGCATGCGCCCTGTTGATTGGCCTGGCCTCTTGCCACCGTCGAACACGACAGGCAACGATAGCGTATAATGTTGTCTTGAGAATATGGCCTGGCAGGTTATCCATGAACGATCGAGACGTTCTGCGGCGCGTGGTGTTCGTCACCCTGTTTTTCGTCCTGCTGAGCGGGATCGCGCTGGCCCCGCTGTCGCTGTACTTGAATTCGCGCGTGCCTGCCAATCCGCCCGAAACCCGCGTTGGGCTGGATTATTACCACTTCCAGTGGAACCTGTGGTGGCTGCGCCATGCGTTCCTGACCGGACAGAATATCTGGTACACCGACAAGGTGCTCGCGCCGTTCACGCACAACCTGACGTACCACTCCCTGACGGCCTCGATGCTGCCCTTCTACCTGGTGCTGGAACCGCTGGCCGGACACCTCCGCGCCGCTAACGGCATCATCTGGATCAACCTGGCGCTGAGCGGCCTGCTGATGTTCGCCTTCCTGCGCTGGAAAGGGGTCAGCCGGGGCATGGCGCTGCTGGGGGGGACGGCGGCGGCGTTCTCGCCCTACATGCTGGATCACGCTGCCGCCAGCCACCTGAACCTGATCACCGCGTGGTGGCTGCCGCTGGTGCTGTTCGCCTGGGAAAAAATCGACCAGACCCGCCGTCCCCGGTGGGCCATCGCCACCGGGCTGGTGCTGTGGGGCATGTGGTTCACCGATACGCTGGTCGTCTTCTGGGGCGGGCTGCTGCTCGGCCCCTACGCGCTCTATTCCCTGCTCAAAGCGCCGGACAACCACGCCCGGCGGCGCTTGATCATGCTCGGCGTGCTGGCGCTGACGCTGGCTGTCGCGCTGGCGTGGATCATCGGCCCGCTGCGCCAGACGCTTGACTTCGACACTTCGCAACTGCCCCCCGCCCGCCTGCTGACGCTGCGCCACTACTCGCTGCCGCTCAAGGCGCTGATCTGGCCGCAACCCGGCGGCAACCAGCAAACCGGCTTCGAAAGCGACGAGACGCCGGGCGTGCTGCTGGTCGTGATGACCGCCATCGCGCTGATCGCCGCCGTTCGCCGCCGCTCCTGGGACGCCCTCACGTGGTTCTGGTTGCTGGCGGCGCTGCCCGCGTTGATCCTGACGTTGGGGCCGGACACAGTGATTTTCGGCGTCCGCGTGCCGCTGCCGTTTCGCATCATCCACGAGCTATTCGGCGGGCAAATGCGCACCCCGCTGCGCTTCCTGCCCCCGGCGACGGCGGGACTGGTCGTGTTCCTGGCCCTATCCCTTGACCGCTGGCTGAAGGCGCGCCCGCGCCACGTGCGCCGGTGGATCGTCGCGCTCGGCCTCTTCGCGCTGCTGGCCGACTACGGGGTCTTCGCGCTGCTGCAGACAAGCCCGGCCCTGCGTCCGAATAACTTCCACCGGATGATGCGGGCCGAACACTACGACGACTACGATTACGTGGTGCTGGACGTGCCATCGGGGCCGTTCAGCGGCTGGCGCGAAGTCGGCACGCACCCGGAAGCGATGGTCTACGGCATCACGCACGAAAAGCGCCAGGTCAGCGGCCTGCTGTCGCGCGTCCCGATTGCGTGGCACCTGTTCTATGAGCAAAATCCGCTGCTTGGCTGGCTGACCGGCTCGCGCCCGCTCGATGCCAGCGCCGCCGCCAGTCACCTGAACCGGTTCGTGGACGAGTGGCCCATCGGGTACGTGGTGGTGCACCTCAACTGGCTGACGCCGGAACGGATTCAGGAGACACTGGCTTTCTTCAACAGCAGCCCGGCGCTTTGCTACGTGACCGCCGAGCGCGACGCCGTCCTGTATCGCACCAGCAGCCACCCCAAGGGCTGCCCGCCGCGCACCCCACCCCAGACCGCGCCGGGCGAATACACGATCCGGTTTGGCCAGACCACGCCGGACGCCGCCATGCCGGATGCCGGGTTCATTGGTCACGGCTGGTATCCGCCTGAGAACATTGGCGGCGAAATGGCGCGGTGGGCCGGCGAGCGTAACGAGGCGCTGTTGTACGCCAGCCTGCTGCCGGTCGGGGAGTATACGATGACGTTCCGCGCGGTGGCCTTCCACGAACCCCGCCAACTCAAGATCGTGGCCGGGAACCTGGTCGATGGCGAACCACATGTCGAACACCTGGGCACGATCACGGTCGAGCCGGGCGGCTGGCAAACCTACACCGTGAACATTCCGGCGGCGTTGGTGCAGGCCGTCGGCGGCGATCTCGTCTTCTCGCTGGCGGCAGACGGGATGCGTTCGGCGGCAGAAGTTGGTCTTTCAACGGATGAGCGCCCGCTGACTCTGGCGTATGACTGGGTGCGGTTTACCGCTGCCGTGCCCGACTCCTAACCCGTTCGCATCGGCGGCGCAATGAGAGACGCCAGGAGTATCACATCACGCTGATCGAATGGATAGCGATCACTCGTAAAGCGCCTGGTAATCCGCCCGCTCACGGAGCGAATCGAGGTCTGAGTCTTGCTTCGACCATTCAACCAGACCCGGATGCAGGCGCAGCGCCTGACCCAGGCGTTCGACAGCGGTCTCCGGCTGTCCGGTCAGGGCGTCCACACAGGCGCGGTCATACAAGAGCACGCCGTGCCACTCCGGGGAATCATCCAGCGTGAGTCCTAATTCGTACAACCTGTCGCTCATCTCGCGGGCTTGCGCCTGGCGACCATGCGCGATGTGGTAGTCTATCAGGTGAAACAGCACGTGCAGCATGCGAGTGCCCACCAATACGCGCCACACGGGGACATTTTCGACAGGCGAACGCTCCACGCCAAACAAGTCCACCTCGGTGGTCGCCTGAACGTGCCCCACGGCGCGGGTGTGGGTCGCTTCCAGCATGCGTTCCACCTCGTCCCAGGGCGTGTCCCGATACCTGGCGAAAATTACCTGGTTCTGGCGCTCGTAATCCTCGTACACAGTCGTAGCCTCGCCGCGCGCTTTCGCTTCGAAATTGGCCAGGCGGTGGTTGGTCCAGAAAGCGGTATGAGCCAGCATGTCTTTGGCAGACCAGCGATCCGGGGTGCCAACCACAGCTCGTTCTGCCTCCGGCAACTGCGCGATAAAGTCGCGCTGCTGCTGGTAGATGTATTCCAGGACATTGAGCAAAGTAGATTTGTCCGGCATATCAGAAATCCTTTGTCTAATAATTAGTGATACACGACACGAGTGTCATGATGTAATAATTGTACA
>CAZSXY010000139.1:0-8960 GCA_964611395.1 uncultured Anaerolineaceae bacterium
TCTTCTTCTAGTGTCGTCTGGGAAAAGCCTGAGCCCGACACAGGCTCAAGGCTGGCGCGGCCATTATGATGAAGGATCAACTCGCGCAGGCTTTCGATCTCCTGATAGAGTTCGGCTTCACCAACACTGGGGGCGAACTCAGCGGCAATCCAGGGAAACAGGGCCAGGAGGCTATCCGTTCGTCCGGCGCGCAGGTCGCAGATGAGCCGAATGCCATCCCGGATGGTCTGGGAAAACAATCGTTTTTGTTTTAAATCTTCGATCTGTTCGGCCAGGTCATACTCATTTTCTTTGGTGACATCCAGCCAAAATGTGAACTTGAGGCGGAACCGTTTAGAAGCCATGTGACACCCTTTCCAAGCCCCGTGGCACTTAGTGCCAATGGCACTTTGAGATAAAGTACCACACACTTTTTGAAAGTGCAAAATATTTGTACCACCTTTTTGTAAGTGACACTCTATAAAGCAAACTACCAGTTGGAGCCAGGTGGTAGTTGGTGGGGCTTGGTTTGGCTAAAAACTCAAACATGGAGTATTATTTCAGGCATGAATGGGGACTACTACTATAACAGCCGTCAGACAGCGGCCCTGTTTGGGGTGGCGTTGGAAACTATCCGCAACTGGGGATCGGAGTTTCGGGAGTATCTGTCGCCCACCGCTAACCCGGGCAGAGGCCGGCACCGCAAGTACAGCCGGGAAGATTTGGCTGTCTTGGCTTTGGTCAATGATATGAAGAACCGGGGTATGACCTTTGCTGAGGTGCACGTGGCCTTAAGAAACGGCCAACGGGGCTACCCACCTGATTTGGCCCCGACTGACGTGCAGGCTTTGGTAGTTAATGAGCGAGAGAAACGGTTATCAATTGAAGTAGAAGCTCTCCAACTGACGATTGCCAACCTACAGGAACAGCTAACCGAGGCTAAGAAAAGGCTGGAAGAAGCAGACAAAGTTAGAGAGCGGAACATAGTGTTGGAAACTCAGGTTGAGGAGAGACAACGCCACTACGAGGCCCAAATCCAGGAATTAAAACAGCAGTTAGAACAAACCCGAAAAAGAATTGAAGAGTTGTTGGAAGAACGAGGGATGCAATACGCTAAAGGCCTGATGGATGCCTTAGAGCGGCGCGGAGATTTGCCTAAAAAAGATGAGTGAGTCATAAATAATACGTGTGGTAGAAGCACAAACACCTGCCCATTGGTTTGGCGACCGATGCAGGTGCTTGCGATGCCCTTGATGAGAGGGACTTTTTGGGGGGACGCGTAATTTACATCCCTTTGTACCTCTAGATTATACCGAAAAGCACTTCGCTGGCAAGTCTAGAGCCCCCAAACCCCCTCTCATCCCACAAGATGGTTGGTGAGACGTGGGTACAAAGAACACCCCAAAATCGAGCAACAACCCCAACAAAGCGCTTGAGCGCGAGGCCCTGGCGGCGCTGCGGGCGCACCGGCAGCAGTCGGGGTATGTGCCCTGGAACCACGACGACAACCCTCGCTTGAAGCAGCGGGATGACCAGAACCGGCAGCGGGAACGCGCGCAACAGGCCTGGCTGATCGGCCAGCACATCCACCAGCGCCGCGCCAGAGCTGCAACCACACCCTTGACCACCGTCGCGGACACGATCCCCCAGGTGGCCGCCAGGATAGAGCTTGAGGCGGCTCCTGCGCCGGAACCGGAGCCCCTGCAGGTCTGGATTGACCCGGAACTGGGACGATTAGCCATCGGCTTGAAAAGGGCCGGCGAGTATCTGGTGTGGAGTGTGGCCCGCCATTGCTACGGCCAACCGGGCTGGACGACACGCGCGCAGCTTTATGCCACCCTGCGCGCGGCGGGGGTGGTCAACACCCGCCGCACCTTCAACCGCACCCTCCGCAGCGGCGAGGGGGTATTCTGGAGCCTGGCCGGCAACCGGGTGTACCTCCGGGCCTACAAGAAGATCGCCGCGCAGCTGACCCGGCAAGCCGTGCACACCAACCCCCAACTGGTGGCGACCAACATCCCGGGGGTGCGCAGCGTCGAAGTAACCGTTGCCGGTGACCTGGCCGACTTCAAGGCGCGGGTCTACGCGGGGTGGTTGGCGCACCGCGAAGACCCCAAGATCGCGCGCGACACGCTCTGCGCCTTGTTTGGGGTGGTGGCCGACACCCTGCGCAATTGGGAAGCGCGGCTGGGGGCCGACCTGGAAAAGGTCAGCAACTACGGCCAAACCAGCCTGCACCCGCGCGACGATGACCGCATTGCCGACTACATCCCCCCGCATAGTTACAGCTACGTCACCCGGCGCGGAGAAATCCGGTTCCGGTGGCGACAACCGAACACCTATCGAGCGAAGAACGTGCGCCAACACCCCCACAAAGGCCAAGCGCGAAAGGCGAGGTTTGCCGCGGCCCGAGTAGCCTGGTTCCAGCCTGTTGAGAATTGTGCTCACCCCCAGCCCCCGCTGGAGAAACTACCCTTTGACAGGACCCACCGCGAACCGAAGCGCTACTTTGCCACCGCCAAGAGCCTCCGCCAATTCTTGAAACGGCTAGCGAAACGGGGGGAACCAGGGGTCAGTCCCCAGACGCCGCGCTATATCTACCGCGGGGCGGACCGCTACGGGCACGGCATCTGGGAGGTGTCGCTGGACGGCGCAGCCTACACCACCGCGTGGGAGCGGCTGCCGGTGCGCCGCGAATACGGCTGGTGGGCGGGTTACCGGGTTCACCTGGAAAAGGCTAGAGTCAGCTAGTGGGGACAAAAATTATACCCACAGGTGTGCTCACCTTTGCATGACTATGCGAACGGAACATTTTTTCCTGACACGTAGGGTAGGGGAGTGCGACGGCCGCCCATTTTGCCGCGCTGCGGCATTTTTGATGGATCAGACAACGTTAAGCACGGAGCTGGTGAGTGACAGCCCTCTTGGATAGGAAATACACCATATGACTGGCTCTGGTGACGACGTTAGCTGTCAGGGGAGCACTCTTAAAGGCGCAGGAAAACCGGCATGCTCTGTGCGGAGTAGGGGGCATGGAAGCGATCCCTCGATAATATTAGTCGAACAATGCGGCAGAGCCGCCGTGTTGACGCGCCGAGTCAATAAATTGAATAAGATTACGCGCCGTGTGGGGTGGCAAAGGCGTTTCGAAGGGCGGGGCAGTCGGCATCAACAGAAATGGGGTCCGATCGCCAATCGCGTCGATGGCTTCGCCAATCAGCCGGTGAATTGCTTCCGGCTCTGCGCGTTCAATGTCATCGAGCTGGATATTGCCCATGATTACCAGTGTGTTGCCGACACGCTCCGCGATTTCGTCAAGCGTGATATCGCCCGTGACGACTTGCGACGATTCGCAGGGGTCGATGGCATCGACGCCCAGTTCCAAGAAGTCGTCGAGGAGCGCGCGGATCGGCCCGTGACAGTGGTATTGCACGAACTTTCCTGCGTCTTGGATCATGCGGACGATGGGTTTGTCGAAGTGGGTGACGGCACGCTGATAATAACTCAGGCGCATCTGCGGCGGTTGGCAGTATTCCGCCCCGAAAATCCGAAATGACTCGCCTATATCAGACTCGAGCACGCCTTCCAACCAGCGCATGATCAAGTCCTGCGCCCACTCCAGCAGTGCCTCGATCGTATCTGGCATGGTCAGGCTGCGCATCATGAAATCTGCGTAGTCCATGTTTTCGATCACCAAGCACACTGGATTGGGAACTTGCACCTGGACGATTCCCCGATCTCCCAGAGACGCTTTCAGGTGATCGTAGATCGTCCGATCTGGGCGGGCCGGTACGAAGGGCATCGAAAGCAGACGGTTAATGTCCTCATCCGTTTTCACCAGGGGCGTTTCGCGCCACGTCGATTTGTTGCCATCGATCTCCTTATACTCCGCTGTCAGGCCCCCTTTGGGGGTGTGCAGCGTGTGGCGGGTGACGACCATATTCCCCCGGCGCTCAGTTTCGGTTTCGACCTGGGCGGGGTCTTCCACCACGAGGATATCGGTAAGGCCAAACGATGCGTAGTACGAAAGGTATAGTGCCTGGATGTGGTCATAGCGGTCGGTATGGGCCAGCACATCAGCATAGGATGGGTCATCCGCCATCCAGGGGTGGCTGAACCGATCGACGCCATAGGTCGAGAACGGAATATAGCCAGGAGTGCGTTTCTCCCGATATAGCGTCAGTAGTGCTTCGCGGCGATGCATTCTGTCCTCCTTTCCGCTCAGCGAGTGTAGTATCCCTCGGCCTCGACTAGAGGATACAGAGCCTCTAGTTTTTCAGACGCAACCAGGGGCGAAACTGAACAGGCTGTGCTCAAGATATAGCCTCCGCCGGGCATGCCATCGCGCAGGCGCTCTCGCGCATGATCTAGAACCTCATCGATGGTTTCCGCCTGTAACAGAAAGACAGAATTCATGTTGCCTTTGATGAACAGCTTGTCGCCGATCTGTGCCTTGGCGATTGCCAGCTCAGTGTCGCCAATGGGGGGCGGGTCCAGCGTATCGATGCCGTCGGTGCTGGTCGCCTGGAGCAGGTCTAGTCTGTCCCCGAGATGCCCACATGTGTGCGTATAAACTGGTGTGCCGGGCACTTGCTTGTGAATCGCGGCTACCAAGCGTTGCTCGTAGGGCAGCACGAATTGCCGGTACATGCGTCGGGAAATGAATCCTCTGCCCGCGTAGGCGGATGAGATTAATACCGCATCGACCCCGTGTTGCGCCTGGGCAACACCCCACGCGATGCTGGCTTCTGTCAATCGATCCAGAATGACACACGATTTGTCCGGATTGAGCGCCAGATTCATCAAGGCGTCCTGGTAACTGAACAACTCCATGAAATGGGTGAAGGGCGAGAAGACTTCGCCATGCACCGAAATGGTGTCCCCCACTCGCGCCATCACCAAATCGATGGTGCGGAAGAAGTAATCGGGGGGCGTTGCAAGCAACCCTGGTGTCTTGCTGGGAAGGAATGGAGTGTGATACACACCCCACGAATACATAGGCCAGTTATCGATCCGGTCAAAGTCGCAGTCTGGGTCGAAAGCATCGAACAATGGACGTGCATTCGCCGGATCCGCCAAGCGATGCTGTGCGTTGTCGTCCCAAGGGATAAGGGTTTGATCGCCGTTCTTCCAGTCGACGATTTCCCCCTCCGTCGTTTCGGTAATTGAGTTTATGTGAGCGCGCCAGTTCGGATCGCGGCCGGGGAGGTTGATCAGGATACCGTCGAAACGGTAGCGTTCCTGTAACGCGATCAGTGCCTCGGCGAAACCCTCGCTGGTGAACCAAATTTCGTGGGGCTTGAGTTCTGTATTCAGAAAATAGTGGCCCAGCGCCAACTGGCACATGAGGGGCACACGGTCCGGAGTTTCGCCCCGCATAGCCAGCGCGACGCGTTGTTTCCCGTTCATGATGAGTTCGCTCATTCTATGCGCACGCTTATTTCGAGACACCGGCTGTCAGGCCACGAATGAGTTGACGCGAGAAGATGATGTACATTATCAGCATTGGTACAATGGCCATCGTCAGCGCTGCGAGCATCGCTCCATAGTTGATCTTGTACTGCCCGATGAATTTGGATACACCTAGCGTCACAGTTTGGTATTTGTCGGTCTGGATGAAAATCAACGGGAACCACAGATCATTCCAAACCAGCAGGTTAAAGACGGCTACAGAGCCAAGGGCAGGGCGCAGCAATGGCGCAATGATCTGAAATAGAATGCGGAACTCGTTCGCACCATCTACACGCGCTGCATCGATCAGTTCATGCGGCAACAACTTAATGAAGTCGGTCAGGATAAAGATCGCCACTGGCATTCCCATCGCTGTATATATCAAAATCAGTGCCCACAGATTATCGTACAAGCCCAGGTCCTTAATAATCTCTAGCAAACTGATCGTGCCCAGCCGTAGGGGGATCATAATTCCGGCCAGGAAGTACAAGGCAATGAAATTATTGAACCGGAACTTGTATTCAGCCAATGCATAGGAGGCCATTGTCGCGAGAAGTAGCACAAAGATAATGGTCAACCCGGTTACAAAAAAGCTATTGCCGAAGTACCTCACGAAGTTCGCATCGTCAAACACGGTTTCATAGCCGCTCCAGTCAATGGGGTTCGGCATGGCATACGGTTCCTTGAAGATCGCATTGCGCGCCTTCAAGGAGTTCAGCGCCACAACTACCACCGGAAACAGCGCCAACGCTGAATACGCGAGCAATATAGCATGTGCGCTCAGTCTTGGGATAATTCGACGGAGTTGGTAAACCATCGCTAATACTCCACTGCGTAACGCCGCGAAAATAAGTACCAAGTTGAAACGCCGGTCAGGATGATTATGAACATGACGGTGGCGATCGTCGCGCCCATCGTCGGGTCAGGTAATAGGAACGCCCCCCCTCCTGATCCGAATGTGGTTCGGTAGAAATACGTGCCCATGATATCTGTAGCAAAGTCCGGCGGTGCCAGCGTGCCTTGCATCGCATATACAATATCAAAAGCGTTGAAGTTTCCTACAAAGGTCAGGATCGTCACTTGTGCAAAGACCGGCATCAGCAAAGGGAAACGTACCTTCCAGAACACTTTCCAATCATTCGCGCCGTCCACTTTAGCCGCTTCAAGTAGAGCGTCAGGAATGCTGAGCAGTCCGGCGATGAACAAGATCATGGGCAAGCCAATCCATTGCCAGACCGATATCAGCGAAACCGTTGGTAATGCAGTGTCGGGGTCGCCGGTCCAAGGGACGATCACATGACCAAGGCCGATCTCGCGCAGAATATCATCGAACACGCCCCAGAGTGGACTCAAGATCATGCTCCAGGCAAAGCCCACCACGACCACCGAGAGCGTGGTAGGAATGAAGATGATCGTTCGGTAAATAGACCCTCCCTTGATCCCGCTTACTAGCAAAACTGCCAGGAACAGGGCCAGCGTGTTTTGCACCACCAGGTGTATCAAGAAGAACTCTATATTGTTCTGAAAAGCGTTACTCAGCCGTCCCTTATGCGGGTCTTCGGTAAACAATGTCTGAAAATTCTTCAGACCCACGAATCTCAATTCCTGCCCGGGATCACCCTCATAAAAACTGCGTGCCACCGATCCTGCCAAAGGATACGCCATAAATGTCGTATAGAGGATCAGCGCCGGGGCCAACATAACTATGGCATAGAACCAGCGTTGTCTTTTGGTCATGGAACTACCTCAGGGGATCAATGCAACTAATGTGTGAATGAAAGGGACACAAGCCCGAAAAATAGACTGTGTCCCCGTGAAGCATCAAACATTACTCAATAGACACTTCGGTCGACCGCTAGCGTTGGCCTATTCGCCAGGTGGTGTGTACCAGGTTGCCAGACCCTCGGCCACATGTGCTGCCGCTTCTTCAGGCGTGAACTTGCCTTGCAGCACACCCACCGTGGCATCGTTCCATAGCAGCGTGTTCAGCGGTGGATCGCCGGAGCCGAGGTACTGGTAGCCGATGCGAATAGTGCCTTCACACTGGGTACGCAGGGAGAGCACTTCGGCAGCCACTGGGTCGTTCACCTCAACAGCGTGGTTGGACATCGCGAAGATGCCAGACAAGTTATCGGTGAACAGTTGCGCAAATTCGGCGGTCGTCGTCCATTCCAGGAACGTGCGAACAGCTTCGGGATGCTCTGTGGCTGCATTGCCACCCAGGCCCGCGTCCACATGGTCGCACACGTAGCAGGTATCACCCTCTGCAAAGTCGTTAGGCAACGGCGGCGCGAAGAAGCCCATCTCAAAATCGATTTGTGGCGAAAATACGGGGATTTCCCATGAACCAGCTGGGAAGATCGGGGCCAAGCCGATCATGAACATCTGCTGGGTGTCAGGGTAGCTAATGGCTTCGTGGCCAGTAGGCAGATATGCCCTGTATTCTTCTACAGCCGCGAATGCTTCCACGAAACGCGAATCGGTGAAGTCAATCTCGCCATTTATCAGCGCTTGACGGGTGGCGTCGCCGCCGTAGTAATTTGGCGCGATGTTGTCCCAGAACATAACGCCGGGGGCCCAACCGTCTTTAGTACCCATGGCGAAGCAGTCGATGCCATTATCTTTGAAGACCTGGCACACATCCAGTAATTCTTGTTGGGTCGTCGGTTCTTCCAGCCCGTATTCCTCGAACATGTCTTTGTTGTAGAGGAAGCCATGCAGCACACTCATGGCCGGAACGCCGTATTGGTGCTCGCCATCCGACCAGGCATCGAGCGCAATGGAGCCGAAATTCTCAAGACCAGGTAGATCGGTCAAGTCCAACAGATATCCGGCATCCCAAAGCTGGCGGCCACGATCATAGGAACGCAGTAGCATAATGTCTGGGCCGACGCCACCTTCGAGTGAAGTACGAAGCTGGGCATCATATTCGGTAGGCACAGTGGGATCATAGTTGATGTGGATATTCGGATATTTCGCATGGAAGACTTTAAGAATTTCTTCCCAAGGGCCGATGTCATCGGTACGCCAACTTCCGAAGGTCAGTTCGACCTTTTCGTCCTGAGCCATCGCCCCGGACGGTATAAGCGCAACTAACATCGCTATCACTACAAAAATTGACAATCTTAGCCTCATTGGTTTTGCTCCTCTCGAAATGTCTGCTTTCAATCGAAGTAAACGCTAAAGTCGGCTGTGAAATCCCAACCGACCATGCCTAATTATAGCATGCCCCTTAATACCACGAAAAAGCCACCCAATGGGGGTGGGGAGAGCCGATCCACAAATTTTCCCATTTTCATACTGCTAAGCCATAGTTCATGATATATTCCCCTATTATCTCCGGGCAGGCGGTGTGTTCACGCCTTCGCATAGCCATTCCCCACCACAGCCCCCCGTCAAGCAATGAGTTCCCCAGATTTCCAACTCCCGGCCGCGTGCGGCCCCGCGCGCCGCCTTCACTTGCACCCCCACAGGAAACAACATGACCAAACAACTCCCCCTGCCGCATGGCAAATGCACGCTGGTCGATG
>CAZSXY010000140.1:0-8896 GCA_964611395.1 uncultured Anaerolineaceae bacterium
TCCAGGTCGATTTCCATAAACGCTTTGATGAGCTTGCCGCCCATCTGCCCGGTGATCCAGTCAAGCTGACCATCGGCGGCGACGCGGGCGCGTTGGGCGCTGAACTCGAACATATGCCGGCCCCAGTCCTGCAGGCCGACGAAGCGCAGGGTAGCCTCCGGCCCAACGATCAGTTCAGTCGCGCCGATGTGGCTCGCGTCTTGATCCAAGGTCGGGGAGAGACTTTCGTGCAGGTAGTCAATCGACGCGCCTTCGTCGAGTACAACAAGAATGTGTCCGAGTGTGACGCCCGGACGGGTTGTGTAGAACACACTGTGCGCCGGTAGCTGGACGGTCTTGCCGCGCGGGACATACAGAAATACGCCATGCGTCCACAGGGCGGCATTGAGCGCAGCGAACTTGCCGAATTCCGGCGTGATCGCGTGCGTCATCAGGTGTTCGCGCACCAGGTCGGGGTATTCGCTTGCCGCTGTGCGTAGATCGGTGAAGATCACGCCTTGTTCGGACAGTGATGGGCTGAGTTCCCTGTAAACAAGTTGATCGTCCACAAAGGCGAGCATTCCGCCTCGTTCATCGCCCAGCAAGGGACGGCGGTTTTCTTCGGGGATGATGTCGATGGTACCGTTGTTCGACTGGTGTAGCACGCCCGCGCTGTCCCAGTCGATATGCCGGTAATCGGTGCGACGCCAGGCTTCGTCTTTGGTGGTGGGCATGGGCAGCGATTCGTAGGTTGCCCATGCGGCAAGACGCGCTTCGCGCAACCAGTCCGGCTCGTTTGTCCGCGCGCTGAGAGCTTCGATGTCGTCACGGGATAGCGGCGGCGCTTTGAATTCGCGTGCAACACGACGACGAGTTGCCACAGGTTCTACCTCTCTTGAAGTGCTCTGTTTTCTGCTGATAATCGTCAAATTCCGGCGGCTACCGGCGCAGGGCCAGACAACCGCCATCGCACATGCCCCTGTGCAGCGCGTTCAATCGCCGCAGGGGACGTTACCCGATCGAGCCTTCCATCTGGAGCTGGATCAGGCGGTTCATTTCGATGCTATATTCCATCGGCAGTTCTTTGGTCAGCGGCTCCAGGAAGCCATTCACGACCATCGCGTTCGCTTCGGCTTCGCTCAGACCGCGACTGCGCAGGTAGAAAAGCTGGTCTTCGCCGATTTTGCTGACGGAGGCTTCGTGCCCCACGGTCACTGCCGGATTCTCAATCTCGATGTACGGGTACGTATCCGATTCGCTGAATTCATCCAGCAGCAGCGCGTCGCAGACAACCGTACTCTTGGCATTTTCCGCCTTGGGATAGATCTTGAGCAACCCACGATAGCTGCTTTTCCCGCCGTCCTTACAGATCGACTTGCTGATGATCTGGCTGGTTGTGTTCGGGGCGATGTGGACGGCCTTGCCGCCCGCGTCTTGAATCTGGTTGCGCCCCGCGAAGGCGATTGAGAGAATTTCACCATGCGCCCCCGGTTCCATCAGGTAAACGGAGGGGTACTTCATCGTGATTTTGCTGCCCAGGTTGGCATCTACCCATTCGTGGCTCGCGTCGGCATAGACCATCGCGCGCTGAGTGACGAGGTTGTAGACGTTGTCCGACCAGTTTTGGATGGTCGTGTAGCGCGAACGTCCGCCGCGCTTGACGATAATCTCGATCACGCCGCTGTGCAGGCTATCGGTGGAGTAGGTGGGCGCGGTGCATCCTTCGACATAGTGCAGGAATGCGCCTTCATCCACGATGATGATCGTGCGCTCGAACTGGCCGATGCTGGCCGTGTTGAGGCGGAAGTAGGCCTGAAGGGGCATTTCGATCTTGACGCCCGGCGGCACATAGATGAACGACCCGCCTGACCATACCGCCGCGTTGAGCGCCGCATACTTGTTGTCTGTGGCGGGTATGACCTTGCCGAAGTACTCGCGGAACAGGTCTTCGTGATCGCGCAAGCCGTGCTCGATGCTCTTGAAGATGACACCTTGCGATTCCAGTTCTTTCTTGATCTGGTGGTAGACCATCTCGGAGTCATACTGTGCGCCCGCACCGGCCAGGAACTTCTGCTCGGCTTCAGGGATGCCCAGGCGGTCGAACGTACGCTTGATGTCATCGGGAACATCGTCCCAGGAGCGTGCTTCCTGGTCGGCGGGCTTGACGAAGAAGTAGATGTCGTCTTCGATCAACCCGGAAAGGTCGGGGCCCCAGGTGGGCACCGGTTTACTCCGGTAAATTTCCAGGGCCTTGAGCCGGTAAGCGCGCATCCATTCCGGCTCGTTTTTCATTTCGCTAATCTGGCCGACGATCTCGGCATTAAGGCCCTTGCGAGCCTTATACACGTAGGTATCCGGATCGCGGAAGCCGTATTGCTCGTCGTATGACTCGCGTATACCCGTCAGGCGCTCTGTATCACCCATGGTTGCTTGCTCCGTTGATTTTAGGCTGGCCGATCACCACACCTTGCGCCAGAAAATGCGTACGGTGCGGTTGATGGAAAGCCTGCCGTTGTTATCCGTTGCCGTTGTGCTTCTCGCGCAGCCAGTCGTAGCCGTGCTCTTCCAGATGCAGGGCGAGGTCTGGGCCGCCGCTTTCTGCAATGTGCCCGTCCATCATGATGTGGACGAACTGCGGCTTGATGTAGTTGAGAATACGCTGGTAGTGGGTGATCACCAGCACGCCAAGGTGGGGACCGGACAGCGTTTTGACCCCTTCGGACACGACGCGCAATGCATCGATATCCAGGCCGGAGTCCGTTTCGTCCATGATGGCGATCTTTGGTTCCAGGATGGCCATTTGAAGGATTTCGGTGCGTTTTTTCTCGCCACCGGAGAACCCGTCATTGAGATACCGGCCCGCGAAGTCATGATCCATCTTGAGCATGTCCATCTTCTCGATCATGAGCTTGCGAAATGCCGGGATGGGGATTCCTTTATCGTCGGGATTCTCGGCCTTGCGGCGGGCATTGATCGCGTTGCGCAGGAAGTTGGCGACGGTCACACCCGGAATAGCAACCGGGTATTGGAAGGCCAGGAAAAGCCCCAACCGGCTGCGCTCGTCGGGTTCCAGTTCGAGCAGGTCGATCCCGTCGAAAATGATCTGTCCGGCGGTGACTTCGTAGGCCGGATGCCCCATGATGGCATTCGAAAGTGTGCTCTTGCCGGAACCGTTTGGCCCCATCAAGGCATGGATTTCGCCCTGCCGGACGACCAGGTCAACGCCTTTTAGAATGGGTTGGTCTTCGACGTTGACATGAAGGTTGCGGATTTCTAACGCAGCGCCCATAGGTGTGCTGTAACTCCTCGTATCTGTCGCTTATCTGTTGTCTGAGCGTCTTTCGCTCAGGCATAATTTGTATGCCAGCGTTCTAGTTTCTCTCAACTGAGAACGTTTTGCAATAACTCTAGTGCGATTATAACATTTAGCCTACAAAATGGACAATAAAACAGATGGTCTTCTTATAAAATATTAACGCGAGGCGCGCGGTTGGGGCTTGGCTCCTGACTGTCGCCTGGATTATACTCTGCCTGACTCGGTTGACCGTACGGTGCGAGGAGACAACAATGGTTGACGAACAACATGACATCGGCGCGATGTCGCGCGAGGAGCGGGAGAATCTCGTGCGCGAAGCGCTGCGCGGGGTAGTTGATCCGGAGCTTGGCCTCAATGTAATTCAGCTTGGCCTGGTTCGTGAATTGAACATTGATGAGGACAAAGCGCACATCGTGATGATCCTGACGACGCCGTTTTGCCCCTATGCCCCGCAACTCCTGGAGATGACGCGCCGAAAGGCGCAGGACGTGTTGGGCATTCCGACCACAATCGAGGTTGGCATGGAAATATGGGACCCCACGATGGCGGAAGACGGCGTATTGGACAACTGGGGCTTGTTCTGAGCACAGTTCGACGACACCAACTCCATATGAAACTACGAGGGGCGCTTTGCCGTCCCTCATTCGGGTAGGGAGTTATTGGGACTTGCCACGTTCGAGGGCGATCTCGTACTGGCCCGTCTCGCCGGAAAAAGCCCCGTCGCTGACCTCAACCATGTACATCACCGTGTTGGGAACGGCGAGCGTGACCTGGATGTCACGGGCGTAGGTGCCCTCGCCCCTAAACAAGACGGTCGTGCGATCGAGTGTCGAAACCGTGAACGATGGCGCGATGGCATCCTCAGTGGTTACGCGGATGCTCACCTGCTGACCGGCGTCCGCGCGGAAGAAATGGCGCTGGCTCGTGGTGTCATAGTCCAACCAGCCGCTTTGCGGGTTGCCGTCTTCCAGTAGATCGATGGTCGAACTTTCTAACACAAGCTCATAGGGTGTGCTGATGGTCGCCCCGTTCCAACTGACGATGACGGTATAGAGGATGCCGTCTTCCGTCACGATCGGGTCGATGCCGCTCGTATCTTCTTCCAAAAACTCCGTGGTCGTGATCAGCCCATTGGGACCGTACAGCGACAGGAAGGGATCGCCGGAGGGGTTGTCGTCATGAATCGTGAGGCGTAACAGTTGTTCAGAACTGTCCAGGCCCGCGATCAGATAGTAATCATACGGCGTTTCCGCATTGACAAGCCCTGTCACCGGTTTGCCAGGGCTGAGTTCTGGGGCGGTACTCAGGTTGGTGAGCGAGAGGGTGTAGGTGCCCGAACCACTGTAGCGTGACGCGAGGATGACGTAGTCTCCTTCTCCGTCGAGAACCAGTGGCCCGACACGCGCATTGACGCCTTCCCCGCTATCATCGTCGGTTACAAGCGTGTTGCCCTGGGGATCAAGCAAGGTGAGGTACGGGTCCAGGCCGGTCGCGTCAAGAGCACGCATATCAACTACCACCAGATCCCCCGTGTGGCCGCTGAACACCCACTCGTGCTCGGTGTCGGTGTCCGTGATGTTTGCCTGAATCAGGGTGCCGTAATGCAGCCGCGAGTCCTGGTACAATGCCGCGCCGCTGGCGATCGGCGTCGCAGAAGCGGCCAGCCAACTGCAAGATGCCAGCAGGATGGAAATCGACAGGCGGAGTCGCGACATGGCGGGTTCCTTTCGTGATCGCTGACGGTGCTACTGACCATTATACCCGGCGGGGCGGCGTGGTGCGTAACGAGGCCATGCATGAGCATTCCCCTGGGCGTGTGTGGGGGCAGCGGTGGCGTGTTGTGGCGGATGGCGCTCGCTCATGTTGTCAATTTTGCTGAATCATACTACCATGCCCACAGAAGCAGTTGTTGTGTGATCCGAAGGAGTAGGTGGTATGGCGACGCCCTATGATGGCAAGATCGGTATCTGGCACTGGAAAGGCGACTCGATTGCCGAAGAAACGATCGAGGCTCTGTGCCGGACAATCAAGAAATGGGCACCGGCGATTACGCAGGTGTGGGTTAAGACCAGCGACGGGGAACACTGGCAGGGTGAGTTTGATACCGACCGCGATTTGGCCATTGACAGCGCAGCCAGCATTGATAAATGGGTGCGCATACTTGACTCCTTTGGCCTGGAGTTCCACGCCTGGGCCGTCGTCAAGGGTGAAGATGTCGCGGCGGAAGCAGATCGCATCATCGAAGTGTGTAACCGGCCTGGTGTGCGGTCCATGGTGCTGGATGTAGAGCCGTATTCTGGATTCTGGACAGTTGGGCGCGATCCGATCCGCCCGTTGATGACGCGCATCCGGCGTGGCGTGGGCGGACGCTTTCATATCGGGATGGCGGTTGACCCGCGACCGCAACACAAGAAGAGAATTTTCCCCGACGAGTGGCGACCGTTCATCAACAGCGTGCACTTGCAGGTGTACTGGAACACATTCCAGCGGCCCTGGGATGAGGTGCTCGACGAAGCCTTCCGCACCTGGAAGGATGTGCAGCTACCGCTCTACCCGGTGATGCCTGGTTCGGCTCCGCGCGATGAGATCATCGCCGGGCGCGACTATGTCGTCAACCGGCTCAAGGCGTCGGGCATGAGCTGGTGGCGATTCGGCGTTGTCGGCCCCATCGAATTTCCCGCGATCAACCACCCCATCGAGCCGGTTGAGGGCGGGCCAGATACGCCGGAGCCGCCCGCCGCCAGGGGGCGCTATGGCATTGAGATCGTCATCACGCCGGACAAGCCCCAGTACCGCGACGGCGCGCATGGCACCGGAAACCTTGACGAATTATTGAAGACGTTCAGGGGAACGTGGGGTTGGACGACCAAGTACAAGGAGACGAGCAAAACCAGCAGCCAGGTGTGGGCGCGGTGGGACCCGCAACTTGTGGCCAGCGGCTGGTATGAGGTGTCGGCGTTTGTGCCTTCCAGGCATGCCACCACGGAACGAGCGCGTTATAAGCTGCACGGGGCAATCGGTGCGCCGGGTGAGCTGGTGATCCCCGTCCGTCAGGCGGATTACTACAATGTGTGGGTTCCGTTGGGCGTGTTCCAGTTCGATGCCGATGACGCAACGGCGGGCGTTGTTTTTCTCAACGACTTGACCGGCGAAAGTGACAAAGAGATCGCGTTTGACGCGTTGCGCTGGCGTCAGATTGTCGGGATCAAGCCCACCGAGAAATACCTGTCTGACGGCTACGATAGCCCGGTAGGAACGGCGGCAGAACGGCGCGGCGACAAGCTGTGGCCCGGCAACTGGTTCGATGCCACCGGTTTCGACCGGTTGTACCGCGTGGGTTCGTCGGGACAGGCGTACCACACGGGGACGGATCTCAACCTCAATGAGCCGTACTGGGACGCGGACGCCCATTCGCCAGTATATGCGGCGGCATCCGGCGTGGTGACATTTGCCGACCGGCTCCCCGGTTGGGGTTATGTGATTGTCATCCGCCACGACCCACTGATCTCAACGGGCGAGGTGCTATACGGGCGCTACGGTCACGTTGAAAAAGTGATGGTGCAGGTCGGCGACCGGGTGGTGCGCGGGCAGCAGATATGCAAGGTCGGAGATGCGGGGGGGATTTTTTCCTACCACCTGCACTTTGATCTGAGTCCGACAACCATTCTTGAAACGCAGCCCTGGCACTGGCCCCGGATGAATCGTGACGCGCTGCGGGCCAACTACATCGATCCGCTCGATTTCATTCTGAATCACCGCCCCGAAGACCGGTAGGCGGCGGTCAAGCACAGGTTAACGGACGTCAAGGGGGCGGCGAACAGGCTGCCCCCTTCGTCTTGCACACGATTTGTTTATTCGCCCGATTCGGCTGGTATAATTCGGTCCATGGACAAGAACCGTTTTTCGCAATTTGAGGAACGAATTCAGGCGCTGGTCGAAGGTGGCTTTGCGCGGTTGTTCGCCGGGCGCTTGAAGCCGCGTGAAGTCGCGATCCGCTTGGCGTGGGCGATGGAAGATGCCGCGCGGGTTGATGCGTCGGGCGTACCGGCTGCGCCGAACTGCTATGTCGTGCGGCTCCACCCGGACGATCTTGCGTCGCTGCTGGAATCACAACCCGATCTTGCGGCGGAGCTGGCCGGACATATCGTCGACCTGGCCCGCGAAAGCGGTTTCTGCCTGGAAGCCATTCCAGAGGTGGCCCTAATCCCCGACGAGACCGTCGCGTCTCATGACGTTGTGGTCGAAGCCGAGCATGACATCGCTGTCCCAGAGAAAACGCAGGTCATGCGGGCGGCTGATCCGGACGCGCCGGATGACGTGCCGGACGTGCCCGAATTGCCCAGGGCGTTCCTGGTTGTGGAAGGCGACCGTTATATCCCGCTGGAGCGCACCGTCATCAATATTGGGCGGCGACGCGATAACACGATTGTGCTGGATGACCGGCGCGTGAGCCGCCGCCATTGCCAGTTACGCTTCCGCTATGGCGAATTCGTGCTGTACGACCTGGCAAGCCGGGGCGGGACGTTCGTGAACGACGGGCGAATCTCTGAATGCGTCCTGCGTTCCGGAGACGTGATCTCATTGGCAGGGGTAAAACTGGTGTACATGGTGGAGGAGGGTACGACCGGGCACTTTCCGCCACCCGGCGGCGATACTCAGGTGAATCTGCACCTCGCCGATCACCTCGATGATCGCGGCGATGAGGATGCGTTGGAGGGTGACTTGCGGTGAGCACAGACATCCTGTTGCTGGTGTTACGCGGGGGGGCCGCGGTGCTATTGCTGGCGTTTGTGGGCGCGGTGTTCGTCGTCCTGTGGCGCGATTATAAGGCGGCGGCGCTGGCATCAGGCGACGAAAGCCGGCAGCGGGGGCGACTCGTCGTCGTGCGTGCTGGCGGAGAGAGCGCTGGGGGTCGTTCCCTTGTTGGCAGGAGCTTTCCCTTGCGCCCATTGACCAGCCTGGGACGCGCGCCGACCAATACGATTGTGCTGGATGATACGTTTTGCAGCCACCAGCATGCTCGCGTATTGCGCCGCGATGGGCAATGGTGGCTCGAAGATCAGAATAGCAGCAACGGCACGCGCCTGAACGGCGAGCCGATCAGCGAACCGGTTGTGCTGTCATCCGGAGACGTGATCGGCATTGGGCAGCTTGAACTGAGGGTCGAGTTGGAGTAGCGCCAGTAGTGCTGGCAGGCTTGCGTGGGTATGAGGAGATGAGTATGACAATGAGCCAAGACCGGGGGGTTGACATTCGCCCGTTTACACCGGCGGACCTGGGGCAGTGCACCGAAGTTGAGCAGGCCGTTTATGGCAGTGGGGCCTATTCGACGTACTTTTTCCGGCAACTGTACGATCTGCACCCATCTCTCATCTGGGTGGCCGAAGACCGGCGCACCGGCAAAGTGGTCGGGCACTTGTGTGCGGCGCTCGGCGCTGGTTGCAAGGAGGGTTGGATTCTCAATGCGGCGGTGCAGGCCCATTACCGGAGGCAGGGCATTGGCCAGAGGTTGCTCGAAAAGGGTGTCGAGCAACTCCTTGCGTTCAACGTGCGGCGCATTCGCGTGACGTCGGAGCCGGATAACACGGCGGCCAACCGGTT
>CAZSXY010000141.1:0-8822 GCA_964611395.1 uncultured Anaerolineaceae bacterium
AGATCGCGCGGTGCGCGATCAGGAGTAGAGAAAGTAAGCGCCGCTTTTACTCTTTCACGTCCCGTCATCATGGGAGGTTTCCTTTTGGCAGCTAGGCAGACGGGATGAAGCCCACAGTAATTAAGATATCGGCGTACAACTGGGGGTCGCCGGTCGCGATTACCAAACAGACGTCACGTTCAAGCGCTTTCCCGTAAAAGCTAAACGTTCATTGGCTTGCAATTCAAATGCAGGAAGCAACTGGTGAAAGTCGGCCCCAATGCCCGGTTTCTCACCAGCGTCGGTGTTCATGACATCGCCCCTCTCAATCGACACTGCCGAGAGGATAGCCTCACGCACTTGTAGCACAGTCATGCAACCGGGCATTAGGTTTCGATGAACTCGCTTGGCGATGGTGTTAGCATTGGTCGAAAAGGCGAAATTACCGTCAGCGATGAGAATTCTTCCACCGCGTCCCGTTGCTGCCGGGGCTTCGACAATGGGGGGATGAATCTGCTTGGACTTGAGCATGGTTTTGGGCTGGGTGCTACGCGCGCTGATAACCGGCCATCAGCATATCATAGATTTCATCCCGGCTGGCAATACGCGGATTATTCTTGTAATCAGGCAGCACACGACTGTTGTCCGCAATGGCCACGACATCATCTTTCGTGACGCCAAGCTCTTCAAGGCTCAGCCACATGCCGATTTTCTTCAGCAGATCATCAAGTAGTTCGCATGATTGTGCGGCAGCTACTTCGTCTGGCTGATCGTTGAGCGCGGGATCAAATATGCGCCCCATCACGGCGAACTTCTCGACAGCGAAAGGATAGGTAAAGCGAGTAAACTCAGGATACACGACGGCTAATGCCTCACCATGCATAACCTGCGGACACTGTCCCCCGATAGTCATTCCGATCCCGTGCGGCAAGGTCACGCCTGCATTGGCAATGCACAATCCAGCCAGAGTATCGGCCCACGCCATCTTCGCGCGCGCCTCTTGATTTGCGCCATCTTCGACCACCGCTGGTAAGTTTTCAGCCACGAGCCGGATCGCCTCAAGCGCCAGATAGTCGGTGTAGGGCGTACCATTGACGTGAAGGTAGCTTTCAAAAGCATGGCAAAAGACGTCAAACCCCGTAGAAGCGGTCACATGAGGGGGGACGGTATAGACGAGTTCAGGATCGATGATGGCCACCTTAGGGTAGATGATGGCATTGTAGAGCGCAGACTTGTTCTTCTCCGCCGGGTTGGTCACGACTGCCACCTGCGTGACCTGGGAACCCGTTCCAGACGTGGTTGATGCGGCGATCACCGGCAATGTGGCATCTGTCGGTTGCGTGTCACGAAACCAGAGATAATCCCAGCAAGTTCCTGGATGTGTAGCCTCAACTGCTATCGCCTTGGCTGTATCCATGCTGGACCCGCCACCCAAGCCCAACACGACTTGTGCGTCGAATTCCCTGGCCATGATCGCGCCAGCCGTTACGCACTCGGTCGTGGGGTTCGGTACAACACCGTCAAAGTGAGCCACTTCAATGCCACCATCTTTGAGGATGTTTATCACACGCTCATACGTAGCGGCCAACGCGCCTTCCGGTGGGGTAGTCACGACCAGGCAGCGCGTCCCATACCGGCCTACGATATCAGCGGCTTCGCTGATGCGACCGGGACCAAACCGGATAGCGGTCGGCTGAAAGTAATCAAAGGATTTCATTTGTCTCTCCTCAAAACGCATGCACAAGATTCGCCAGCGGACTTATTCCAGTTCGATCATGACTTTCATGTATTCGCCATTGGATTGTTCGATTGTCTGGTAGGCTTCCAGGTAATCGTCGAATCTAAAGCGATGCGTAAAGAGTTCATCCAGGTGCATCTTGCCGCTGGCAACCAATTCGATCGCGGCCTCGTAGTCTGTTTTCTGATACATGGCCGTTCCAACCAGGTTGAGTTCCCAATCCTGAACGTAGCCCAAGTTGACAACCGGTTTTTCACCAAACACGCCCACGATGACAACCGTGGTGCCTTTGCGGGCGCATTCAACCGCCTGTGTCGCTGTCGCCTGTACACCCACGCACTCCAGAATAAGATCGGCGCGATCCGGCCCAAAGTCGCGCAGGATGGCCTCGTTAAGGTCTTCGTTGGCGGTATTGATGGCGAAGTCGATGCCGCAGGCTTTGGCCTTTTCCAGCTTGTAGTCGCTGATGTCCGTGATCATGACAGCTTCTCCGCCAAATGCTTTGGCGACCTGGGCCACCAGATTGCCAATGGTGCCTGCCCCAAGCACTAACACCTTTTTACCTGTCACATCACCACCGCGGCGAACTGCGTGTACCCCTACGGATACAGGTTCGATCATGGCCGCATGGTCGAGCGACATATCAGCCGGCAGTTTGAACACGTTCCATTCTGGGAGCGCGAAGAACTCCTGGGCAGCGCCTCCTGCCTGGAATCCCATCACCTTGAGTTTTTCGCAGACGTGGTACATGCCGTTGCGGCATGGATAGCATTCGCCGCACACGATTTGCGGTGTGAACGTTATTTTGTCGCCTACGGCAATCCCTTTGACATTCCTGCCGACGGCGACGGCCACGCCGGAAACCTCGTGTCCCTGAACCACTGGATAGCTGGTATAAGGGTGCATCCCGTGGAATACATGGATATCCGATCCGCAGATGCCAATGCGTTTGGTCTGCATCAAGACTTCGTCATCTTTGAGCGTAGGTTTCTCAACCTGACGAAACACGATCTTGCCAGGTTCTACCATAACTGCCTGTTTCATTTTCGCCTCTGCTTATATGCAACTTGCTGCCGTGACAACATTATGTGCAGATGAACACCGGCCTACCGATCCCCCAAACATGGGAGATCTAGCGGGCTACACGTCGCCTTTTCAGGAATTCGCTGAGGAAAACCGCACCCAAGAGCATGGTGCCGATCACAACATCCTGCCAGTAAGTCGATACATCGCTGAAAAAGAACAGATTGTAGACCATTGCCATGAACAATACGCCAAGCGTCGTGCCAAGAACTGAACCTGTCCCCCCGCTCAGACTCGCGCCCCCAATAACGACGGCGGTAATGACACGCAATTCCATATTTTGACCGTAGCTATTACTGGCGGCACCGTAGTAGGCGGCTGTCACAATCCCTGCGATTCCGGCGAGGGTCGAACTCAACACGAAAACGAAAATCAAAAATCGTTCGACATGAATACCCGACATCCGCGCAGAGCGCCGATTGCCGCCGATGAAGTAGGCTTGCCGAAAATATTTGTGGTTCATCAAGAGGAACCCGATGACCACGGCTAATACCGCAAAGATCAGAATGGGGTTGGGGATATTCCAGGTACGCCCTTGGCCGATCTCATTGAACGACTTTGGAAACCCGTAAACGGTACTTCCGTCCGTGATAACCAGGTTAACGCCTCGCAACGTCAGCAGCATGGCCAAAGTCGAAATAAAGGGGTGTACCCGGAAAATGTTGGTCATGGCCGCGTTGATGAAGCCAATCATGGCAGACGCGCCGAGTGCCAGCGCAATGGCCAGCGGCACACTTACACCATCATTCAACAGCTTGCCGACGACAATAGCCGAAAACGGAAGCACGGCAGCGACCGAGAGATCAATGCCGCCGATAATGATCACAATGGTCATACCAATGGCAATGGTCGCTTCAAAGATGAAATTGAGAATCATGATCTCCCGGTTGATCTCGGTCCAAAACGTGGGGTATTTGGAGTTCATATAAAGGGCCAACCCCAGGACAGCCAGGATCAACCCAAAAATCTGCATACTCTCGACACTGCGGAATACGCGCGGCAATCCGATGGATCGAAGGAACCTGATAGCTGGGGACATTGATGTTGCACCCGTCAACGCTTCGGCATTCGACGCGTCGTGTTCGGTTATGTTAGTTGTTCGTAAAGAAAGAATCTTGGAGAGCCTACTTCGTCGCATAGCGCATTACCTCTTCTTGAGTCGCTGTTTCACCATCCAAGATAGCGGTTATCTGGCCCTCACGGAATACGGCGATCCGGTCGCTTAAGCCCAGCACTTCGGGAAGTTCAGAGGATATAACAATGACCCCAACACCTTCATTAGCCAGCTTTCGAAGATCATTGTGAATCTTCGCCTTTGCACCCACGTCGACACCGCGCGTTGGCTCGTCTGCAATCAGCACTTTGGGTTTGGCGCATAACAGTTTAGCCAACAGAGACTTCTGCTGGTTTCCACCACTCAAGTTGATCATCGTCAGTTCGTCATTGGCGGGGCGGATGTCCATTGTTTCAACCAACTGTTTCGACTCTCGGGCCATCACACCATATTTCAGAAACTGCGATCGGTTAACAAATCGCTCCATCGCCGCTGAAACGATATTCTGGCGAACAGTCATATTGACGAACAGCCCCAGCGTTTTGCGATCCTCACTCAAATAGACAATACCCTGGTTAATCGCCTGGCGGGGGGAGTCAATGCGCACCTCTCGACCGTTCAAGATCACCCGTCCGGTTTTAGCATGATCGGCACCAAAGATGGCCCGTGCGACCTCGGTTCGCCCGGAACCCACTAAGCCCGCAAATCCCAGAATCTCACCTTTGCGCAGCGTGAAATTGATGTCCTTAAAGTGGGGTGGGTTGCTGAAATCCTCAACGACAAGGATGTCGTCCCCAAACTCAGCCCCTCGTTCTGGATACAGCTCTTCAATGTGGCGACCTACCATCATCTGAATGACCTCGGCGCGCGACGACTCATTTGGTTTTACGCTGCCAACCATGCGTCCATCGCGCAACACCGAGATTTCATCCGAAATGCGGAAGACCTCACTCAGTTTGTGAGAGATAAATACGATGGCGACGCCCTTCGATTTGAGATCACGCAAAATGGTATAGAGTCGCTCAACCTCGGTTTCAGACAGAGCTGAGGTTGGTTCATCCATGATAATCACCTTGGCGTTGAACGACAGGGCCTTGGCGATCTCGATGATTTGCTGCATCCCGATGCTAAAGTCTGCCACCAGCGCCGTCGGATCGATCGTTACCCCGATTCGGTCAAAAAGCTCACGGGCTTCAGCGTAGAGTTTTTTCCAGCGAACAAAGCCAAGAAGTGATTTCTCGCGGCGAACAAAAATATTTTGAGCCACATTCTGATTCGGTACCAGGCTCAGTTCCTGGTGAACGATGGCGATTCCATTTTGCATCGCTTGCCAGGGATCACTGAAAAAGGTGGCTTTCCCTTCATAGTGAATGGTTCCTGCATCCGGTTGGTAAATCCCGCCGATGATTTTCATCAGTGTGGACTTACCCGCGCCATTTTCGCCCACCAAGGAGTGCACTTGGCCAGCATAGATGCTGAACGAAACATCATCCAAGACTTTGTTGCCGGCGAAACTCTTGTCGATACCGTCTACTCTGAGGATAGGTTCCATTATTCCCTACTCTCTTTTCTACGCCGGTATGCATCAACCATCAATGCTGTAACCAAGATCGCGCCGCTGACCACATTCTGCCAATTCGGATCGCCCTGCAGCAGGACGAAGCCGTTCCGGATTAGTGCCAGCAAGAACACGCCTAAGAAAGTCCCCATAATATTGCCTGTTCCACCCGTTAGGCTGGCACCCCCGATGACAGAAGCTGCAATGGCCGTGAGTTCTGATCCGAGTCCAAATTGGAAGAAGCCCATAGCCAGGCGGGATGTCATGAAGATGGCGGCAATTCCGGCCATCAAACCGCTGATGACATACCCAAAGAATGTCAACCATGCCACGCGAATTCCCGACAGCCGCGCCGCTGGTGGATTACTCCCAATATAAAACATCTGGTTGAGAGGTTTCCAATTGCGAAGCAGGTAATCGAATATCAACAAGGTGGGAATCACAAACAATATCGGGTATGGAATACCGGCGATGGCCCCCTGACCTATATTGAGATAGCCGCTGGGGAGTGGCGACACAAAATATCCCTGAGTTAGCACTGTTGCCACGCCACGTGCGACCGACATCATACCCAGGGTGACAATAAAGGGGGCTAACTTAAGGCGGGCCACGCCGAAGCCATTGATCGCTCCACATAGACAGGCTACACCTAGACCAAGCAGAATAGCGATGGGAATAGGGTAGCCATAGTCTTTCATCAGTAGCGTGGTGACAACGCCTGTCAGGCCAAGGATAGAACCAACAGACAGATCAATCCCGCCCAGAATCAGTACCAGTGTCATACCAGATGCCATCAGCAAATCGTATGTCATGCCAATGGTCACGGTCGACAAGTTGGTTTTGGTCAGGAATTGATTGGTTTGGGTCATCAAACCAATACTGACAACCAGGATCAGCACTGCCAACCATGTATTCCGCGAACCAAGAAACTTGTTCACCATGGGCGAATTCAACAAAGCTTGATATGTAAAAACTTCAGTTTTCGATGCCTCTTTCATCTCGTGTTCCTGATTGTTTTACACCGGTGTGTTGTGTGCCTGCCCAGCGCTGGCTCTATTGTTAGAATCTCTCCAAGAGATTAAGAGCGGCCGCATGAGTCTATTTTAGACCATGCGGCCAGTTATCTTTTCGATCGCTATTGTTTAGAACTGGGGCGGATTCTTATAGAGTCCGACATCATCCACGTAGAGGATGCTCACGCCGGTATCAACGACCTTCGGGTGCGGGCCGAATCCTTCACGATAGGAAGGAACATCGGTCTCCACACGGGCACCGTAGGCGACCATCATGCTTATATAGCCCATGAGATAGGGGTTTTGCCCCACTGTGGCACGGATTTCGCCTGCTTCGATAAGCTCGATGACAGGCAAACCAAAGTCGAAGCCCATGATATGAACTTCACCCTGACGCCCTACATTGCGGACTGCCGCCGCAGCGCCCGGTCCAGGGTTGCCATGGGCGGCAAAGATAGCATTGATCTCCGGATGGGCCTGGAGCATGGCCGTTATCGCCGTCTCGGCTGCGTCTACTTTGCCTTCGTCGTTGACGGTTTGTACAATCTCCGCGCCAGGCGCAAATTCGGCCAAAGCATCGGTGAAACCGGCTATACGGCGAACGAGATGATCTGGGCCGGGGAACGTGGAAATGCCGACACGCGCATCGTCACCGAGCCATTCGGCAATCGCTTTACCGGCTTCCCATCCGGCAGCGTAGTTTTCGGTCCCGCAGAAAGCCAGGCGCTTGCTTTCAGGGGCGTCGGAGTCGAAAAGCACGACCGGGACACCGGAGTCGATGGCACGGTCGATGGCGGGATTCATCGTGTGAGCATCGCCAGCGGTAGCCAAGATACCGTCCACGCCTTTCGCCAACAATTGCTCAATCGCGCGCGCTTCCAACGACGCATCCCATTCAGCCGGGCCTTGCAACTCGACCTCAACATGGTCACCAAGTCGCTCGGCGGCAGCGATCATGCCCGCATAGCACCAGTTGAAGAATTCCGATCCCTTGAGGAAGACAACCATCCCGTACCGCTCTGTGTCGGCGGCACGAGCCCGTGATAGTGGCTGTGCACCAACGGCGGCCACAGCACTAACAGCTGCCCCAAATTTCAGAGCTTCACGACGACTGATTTTTTTCTGATTCATTTTTTCGCCCCTTATTTATATGTATTACGAGAAGGCCGAACGAACGATCTATCAGTGAAGTCTGGATTATCTGTGCTATTCCACTCCTCCTTTTCTAGTGACTTGCTCAGCTTTGGTATCCACAAATGCCACTAAACAACCGTGTTGACAGTTTGAGGCATCGGGCACTAGAGATCAGAACAACAGGACTGCCGCACAATGAGCTCGCAGTCCAAAATGACCTGTGGCTCAGATACTTGCTTGCCGTTGATGAGATCAAGCAGGATTTGGGCCGCGGTCTGCCCTAAGCGCGTTGCCGGTTGGCGCACCACAGTCAGGGGGGGGCAAGACACTGTTGCCCACGGATGATCATCGAAACCAACGAGGCTTACATTATCCGGACACAGCAAATCCAGGTCCTGAAGCGCCAGCAGTGTGCCCAGACTGAGATAATTGTTACTAATGAACAAACCATCGGGGCGGTCCGGCAAAGACAGAATCCGTGTGGCAGCTTCTCGACCCTCTTCCACTCCCAGGTGCGAAAAGGCGACCCACTCTTCTGGTAGCGGAATAGCGTACTCTTCAAGTGCTTGACGGAAGCCAGCCAGCCGCTCACGCATTGTGGACAGGCGCTGAAACCCAGCCACGATGCCAAGCCGTCGGCAACCACCTTCGATGAGGTGTTTGGTACCTACGTAAGCCCCCTTCAGGTTGTCCACACCCACAAACGGATAATCTTTTACGCCTTCAAAGGTGCGATCCAGGAAAACGAGTGGCATATTCTGGACATTCGCCTGTTCCAGGACTTCCCATTTGTGGCTTGTGGCGGCAGCAATAATGCCGTCAACACGTTGCTCTAATAGCAAATTGAGATAATGTGCTTCGCGTTCTAGAACTTCATCGGTGTTACAAAGAATCAGTCCATAATCTGCTGGCCCCAAGATGTCTTCGATTCCGCGCAACACTTCGCCAAAGAAAAGATTGGCGATGTCGGACACAATCACCCCAATGGTTCTCGTACGATTTGTCGTCAGGCTGCGCGCAGCCGCACTAGGGCGATAGCCCAGTTTCTCAATTGCTTGTAGCACGCGCACCCTGGTATCTGGCTCGACATAGCGGGTCTCGTTGATGACATGCGATACGGTTGACTTAGAAACCCCTGCCAGTTGGGCGACATCACTCATGGTTGCACGTTTCATGCGTTGCTTCCGCTGTTTTTTCGTAATTTCAGCAGGTTATTGTAAATCACTATACTATAAGACAACCGGTTGCGCAACCGGTTGTCTG
>CAZSXY010000142.1:0-8789 GCA_964611395.1 uncultured Anaerolineaceae bacterium
TGGACGCTTTTACGCCGCTTGGATTAGGCGTCTTCTAATTGATTTATCCATTAGTGTAATCCTCCCACTGTTTTCCCTCCACTAAATCGGATCAATCCACAAGCTCCTTCAACGTTCCTGAAAGCACTAAATCAGCAAGATGTGCTTCCATCTGTTCGGGAAGTGTTCCTCCCCGAACTAACACTCCGAGTTCCATGTTCAGTGACATGGCATACTCAGTCAAGTTTGCGCTCGAAATCAAGATGACACTGCCATCTGCGAGAGCCATTTTCGCGTGAAGGGAACCATAGCGTCCATCTGGCGTTTTCGGTCTCTCGTCTAAAGGCCAAACGAAAATCCTTACACACTTTGTGATGTCTTCGCCCAACGCCTCGACTGTATCAAATGCCATCTTATTGCTGCTGGTTTCAGGTGTTTCCAGGTAGATCGCAATATCGACGCCTCGTTGAGCAGCGTTGACAAGTGCTTTCACGATAAGCTCTGCTTTGTAGACAGCAAAGCTGACAATATGTACTCTGTCTTGCGCCTCATTGATGACCTGCAGCAAGGCCTGATCCGTACGCCGTAACGTCACATAACGACTTTCGGGACCAGTCCACACGAGTTCAAGCGATTGTTCAGCCTGGTGCTGTGTGGCAGCTTTCGCCGCCGTCTGCAAAGCAAGTCCTACGGCTTCTGGCTTGATGTCGGGCTGATACGTTTGCCAATAGTGCAGAAATTGGAGCGTGCGGTCGTGGACATGCTGCTGGGGAATCTCTCGAAGAACAGCGACGCGCAGGCGAGACCAGTCTTGCTGCTTAGCATCGTACAAAACTGCAGCCACACGCTCGATCAACTCGGTTGGCAGGTCGTCTGCGAAGCGCAGAATTTCCCCTATAAATTCCTTCGAGATGCTCACGACACAAATCCCTATTCAAAGAATGCTAGATCATCGTGCTCCATGGTCTTGACCAGGGTTGACCGATCAAGGTACTTGTTGCCACGTTCGCACGAAGTCTCAGGTGCAAACGAACAAGCATGGCACGCCGCTGCGTGTAAGGTCTGTCCACGCTGGCTGGGTGGCTGTTCAGCGCATAGCGGGTCATTTGCACACAATCGCGCCGCTTCAAGAGCTTGACTGATATGGCGTTGTAGGGTTTCGGGCTCGCCGAGGCTGACCAACCCTCCCAATGTCCCCTCACTATCCGGCGCTGAAGTGTAGATGAGTAAACCCGCCATCGGCTCGTCAGATACACCAGAAGGCCGAGAGTAGACTCGTTCACGGATACTGGCTGGGGCATAACCACATTCAAGCGCAAACTGGCGCATAAGGGCATGGGCAAAAGAGTGAAGCAACACGTAGCGCATTGCAGGGAATCCTTTTTGAGGATCTGCAATACGACGTGTCTGCCGCCACTTCTCATGCGCTTCCAGAAAGGCCTGACTACGTTCGCGGACTGCTGGACGACTCGCCCATTCTTGAATGCGCCTTTCATCGAACTGAATAAAGATGCCTTCTCCTCTTACTTCGTCGGCTGGTACCCAACTTGGGGGCCGTCTGGAAATTGGAGCTAACGGTATCTGGAAACCGAGGTCAGGATCGGTCAACTCGCCAAACGCGTCCAGGCGCGAGAACCCAATCATCGCCCGCACTTCTCGGAGGCGCTCTACCAACACCACCTGTTTAATCACGTTAGTGAACCGGTCTGGAACGGCTACGGGGCGTAAGTAGAAATCTCTGGTGTTGTTCTCAGGATCAAACTGGGTGAAGACATGCCACTCTGGGGTCTTGAGATCAGGGACTTCATCGACTGGTTGGGCAGCGCTTTCGCTTTCGCGTTGTAGACGCTCACGCACCGCTTCCCAAATTTCATCGTTGGTGTATTCACTCAGTTCACCGCCCAATTGCCCGATGGAACGAAACGCTTGCACCACCTCAGGCGATGTGGCAGCCTTGAGCTTGGCCCAATTCTCGTCAACCAGCTTGAGCAACTTATCGCCCTTGGCAGGTATGGAAACTGTGCTCAAAACGACAGGGAACCAGGTGTTTGAAGCCCCCAAGATCACCGTTCGCATGCGATATTCGCATTCTTCGGGATCGTAGTCCCTCAAGTGTGGTCTGCGTCCTCTGCAGAACGGCAAATTCTCACGGTGCTCTTCACCGAAGGCCTCCCACAGCCGCCTGACATGCCCACAGTTTTCGCACCGAACTTCGAGATCGCGTGCTTCGCCTGACGTACCATATTCAATCAAGCGCAGGTACGGGGTCTGACAGGGTTGGCCTTTGTGGACAAAATCAACCCAAGGGAAATCATCGAGATGACCATCGGGACAGGCAACTAAGAAGCGTGCAGGCATGACCTGAGGTGGTTTTCTGCTTTTGTTGCAGTTCTTGTGTACATACGCCGTGCGATCAGGGTAGAATGGGGTTTCTTTTAACTCAAACAGTCCTGATCTGACTTCCGCAAGAAGCCGACATTGTGGGCATACCATCCAGCGCGGAAACGTAGCAACCGGTACGCCGATTCGCATTGAGCTATCAGAGGGATCGGCAGACAAGCCTTCGTCGGGCACGATAGGTGGAGACAGTAGTTGTTCGACCGAAGCATGCTGGTAGCGAACAGCCTGTAATAAACGCTCTTCCACTATAGGCCGTGAGTATTGTTGGTTCTGGCCTTCCCAGTCTTCCAAACCCGTCACAATAACCGAGATCCGTGGCAGATCCACAATTGCTCCAACGCCATAAGTGAACATGAGTTGGCTTGGACGGATTTCGCCAACACGATATTTCAAATCGCTCATTCATCTGCCTCGCTTTCATGATGGCGTGGTTCGGAAGCCATACCGTGATCTTGCAGAATCAATGCAACGTTGGGTTCGACATCACGCAACGAATTCAGGCATGTAAAGGGATGCCAATCTTCCTCAGTGGGTTGTTTGAGTAGCCCAAGTGTGCGCCCATCGCGTGCTGTCTTATAGCCCAGTATGCCTCCACCTTTTTGTCTATCGCGTGCAGTAGCCAGCCACTGGTCCAGCCGGGCGTTAAGCATCTGCAACACTTCGTCTCCATCCTCTCGGCTGGCATTGACCAACCCAACGCGCCGACAGATTTCTTCCAGTGCCATTTCAACAAAGGGATGCGAACGAACCAGTTGTCCGGCTCCGTGGTTGGGGTTGAACTCTGCACCAAACAAACGCAGAAACGCAATGAGAACAGCACTCAAACCACGATCCAACGCACGGGGTGAGCAGGGGGTAACGGAAAGTGCTTCGACCTGTTGGTCGAAGGTAGCGTGGTAGTGCCCGAAGCGTTCGTAGTGACTCAGGTCGCGTGGACGTGACCAGTTATAGACAGTGCAGACGATTCCGGGATACCGCCGTCCAACACGACTCGTAGCCTGGATGTATTCTGCTGTGGCTTTGGGTTGGCTGGCAACTACCATCAGCCCGAGTCGGCTGACATCAACGCCAACGGAGATCATGTTGGTGGCCAGCACAACATCCAACGGATATGTGTCGCGTTTCTCGTCATCTGTTCTGAAGGGGGTCTCAAGTCGATCCAGAATCTTGGGAATTCCGCTTGCGCCAATGCGTGAGGTCAACTCCTCTACATTCTGGGGATACACTGACCGTTGCGCCAGTCCGCGCTCACCCATTCGGAACAGGCGAGTGCGGACCGCATCATCTACAACGCGGCGCATACCGCCCAACTCACGCATGGAATTGAAGTAACCAACCAGAGTCATCCAGGGATCGGCGACTTCGCCGTACTCATCGAATAGTCTCTGGGCGGCGGCCATGAACGCCACATAGACGCGGATGAGGACTGTTTTCAAACGCGTGCCAGGAGCGCATATCCCCAGGTAGCGGCGGGCAGGGGTGTCATTGCTGGATGCGCGACGCCGGGAGAAGAAATTGTCCCCCGCATCCAGTGCCGCAGGTGGGAATATTCTTACCTCCCGCAAGAAGAGACTATGTATTTGGCTCTGGGCACGCCGGATTGTTGCAGTTGACGCGATCACTTTGGGACGTACTATGTGATCATCAAGGTCCCACGCACAAAGTGCATCTACAGCGGTTTCGTACAGTCCGACTAATGTTCCTAAGGGGCCGCTGATCAGGTGCAACTCGTCTTGGATAATGAGATCTGGCGGGCGCAACGGCGGTATCGCCTGGGTCTTGCAGGCAGGGAACTTGCCCGATTTGCGATGACTGTCTTCATCTTCAATCTCCGGTGAACGATACCCGTGCCGCGGGCAGTAGCCGTTCACCCTGCCAAACAGCATCTGTATTTCGCCCTTCCAGGGCATCTGTGCGAATTTGTCTACTGTAGCGATCAGGAGGGTTGGCAAGCGGCGATAGATCTCCTCATCTACGACAACAATCGGGATACCTTCGTCATCCCACCGTGCCGATTGTTTGCGGCTGAATGGACATTTACCCAACTTATCACTGCAATATTGGAAAGTGCGTGCACGTCCACTCTTGTACAACTCAACAACAATATCTTGGCCTGCTTTAATGGGTCTGCCGCACCAGGGACAATTCGTTAACTGTGCAGGTGTGCCAATACCGCCAACAGATCCGCCACTCCAACCAACGCCATGATCGCGTTTGATGCTTTCTGCGGCTTGGCTGGTCCAGTTGGGGGTGCTACGTTGTCCCACCCACAAACCGATGCGGAAAGGTTCCGGCCCCCACTTGGCAGGGTCTTCGCGACGGATGATCTCACAGGCGCAGATCAATGTCGTGGCGCGCTGGAACTGCTGCAATGTGAGCAGACGCAGCGTGTAACGCATGAGCACGGTCACCCCGGCTTGGCTTGACAGGCCGCCAAGATCACCCTGCAACCGTCGAATTGCCATGGTGAAGGCGGCCACGCCAAGATACGCTTCCGTCTTGCCACCGCCGGTGGGAAACCACAGCAAATCAGCAATCGCTTGGGTTGGGTGACTGCGGTCTGGATGTGTTGGATCGGTCAGTGCGGGCAGATTGAGCAGAATGAATGCAAGCTGAAACGGTCTCCAACTTCGGTTCTCCGGCACATCGATTTCGGAGAGATCTGGTTCTTTACCCTGCCGGCCCTCACGTGCATAGATCGAACGTACACGCTGCAAGGCCATTGCACGGTTCGCGAAGCGGAATGCGTCGGCGGCTTTCTCGTTAGTGTCCAGGAGTTCAATTCCAGCCCAGATGCGGTCCAGCACCTCCTGGCAGTTATCCAATGCGGCTTCTGCGCTGATCTCATATTGGGCGAGATCAGGGGGAGGGGCGTCCAGGCGCGCCGCTTGCTCCTCGATCCATGCGGCATAAGCTTCAGCCAGCGGAGCCAGCGCCGCCGCAAAATCGCCGGTTGGTGTATCGGCTAACTCCTGCATGTCCAGCACGACCTCGCCCAGCAGCGGAATTTCCTCTGCCGTGGGCGGCTCCATGCGCTCGACATCGTAGAACGGAATTACGCTGGTGCGGATTTCCACCGCGCGGTTCCACATACCGGGAGCAAGTTCGACCTCCGTAGCGACGCCATGCCCGACGGCGAACTCAACTTCCCGTCGATAGAGCATCTCCATTGCCAGGTCTTCGGGGTCTTTGGTGATCAGTTCCGGTGGGATTTGGCGCTTGATGAAGATGGGGGGCCCATCTGGCGCACGGATGCTCAACTCTGGCTGGAAGAGCCACTTCTCATCGCGGAGCTTCCGTGGCTCTTCTTGCGCATTGACCAGGAACAGTGTAATTGTCCAGGCGTCCTCATGGCGACGGCATATACCAGTGACATACACATCTCGATTATCGGGATTAGGGAACCACGGACCGAGCTTGCCGGGGCGGATCGGGATGGGCGGCGATACTGCCTCCACCGGCGTGCGTTTCCAGACCAGGGTAGGACGCCCATCGTCGCGCTCCAGATACTCGCTTTCGGTGCGGCGGTACTGCCCCCATGCGGCACGAATCAGGATTTCGGAGGCGTCCCGATCGACGGTGAAGGTCATCCCGATGGAGGAGGGAAGAAAGCTCGCGGCCTGAGGCAGCAGCTCGTCGCTTTTGCCATCTTGACCGTCTTCTGCACCATCGACCCCCAGCGGGTCGATCTCTTCCGGCTCAAGGCGCTGGCCGCGCGGAGCCAGCAGCCCGACGATGTAACGACTCCTGACCGTGCGCTCGTCGATTTCTTCCTCCGGGCCGCCCGCAGGACCAAGCAAGTCCTTGCGGACCATGTCCTCCAGCATGTCGCGAAGTTCGAGCGGGGTTGGGATACGTTCTTCCAGAGTGTCGCTCATACACCTACTCCTTTAGCCGAAACAACGACAGATCATAACCGCTAATCGAAGCACGCAGCGGTTCGCCCTGGTTGTTGAATTCGACGTCGCGCAGATACTCAGCGGACAGCCACGCACCCTCAACATGTGTGATAAGCTCGTCTCGAATGCGGACAGCCAATTCTTGGGCCAGGTATTGCGCCAAGCTGGTTCGCTGACCTGTTCCTCGCCCACCAACTGGCTTGCCAATGCGCTCGAACGTGTTGGGATACCGCTCAGCAAAGATGATCGCGATCTGGTATGGGCTGGCATACGGTCTCCCAAAATGATGGTCTTCGTTGTAGGGCAGATCGCGCAGAATGGCCGTAATCTTGTCTTCAATCTCAAAATCATCCCACATGCCATTCATGATATCTCTTCCTCAAAACTGAGATTCGTTAACTAAACCGGGCGCACCCTGCCTGTATCCTATGAGGGAGCGCCCGGACCCTTTCACCTGGATGGATGGGCAAGACACGCTTTATCGCGGGCGCTTAAAGATCATCTCTATCATATACATATACTCAGTGCTTTTGTCGTTGACACTTATAAGTTCCCATCCGTCGTTTCCCCAAAGATTCAGGTAGTAAGCCCGACCCCGGAACAAATCACTGCATGGTGATTCGGGACACATCAAATCTCCAAACAGCACTAGTCATATGCTGGATCGTTTGAAAAGACATATTCAGTTGGGTTCTCGTCCCCCGTATCAAATTGACTGTAATGCACCGTCATATACTCCCACTGCTGGCGATCTGCTGCCTCGACCCCGGGCCGCACCCCAAGAAGCGAAACGATACCCGCGGTAACTACGCTGGCCAGCAAAACAACCACAGGTATATAGATATATCTTAATTTATTATTGTGAAGCATCATCTACTCCTTCATTGGTGCAAGAAATAGGATGCATTGGATAATACCATTGAAAATAGGGAGGCACAATTGCCTCAGACCGGTTATGCGCCGTTTTTTCTCGATGGAGGGGCCATATTCATGAAAGTTTCACAATTCAAAACAAATCCAACTGCCCGCCGTTATCGGGCTTCGATTCCTCAGACTTCTTCGCTTTCCTCTTCCGACCCTTACCCTTCTTCTTCTCATGCAGCCCCGCCTTGACCTCCTCCTCATACCGTTCGTGATTGAGCCGCAGCAACCGCGTGAGCACCTCCCGGCGCGCGGACTCGCTGATGGTGAAGCGGAGGCTCTTGCCCTATGACGAAAAAGAATGGCTTCATGGAGGAATTCACTTCCCGCATCACAGCCCAAGTTCACCGCGCAAATTCGTGAGGAGTTTTTCAAGTTGTTCGCGAAGCTGTTTTGCATCCCCCCTATGGACGATATGTCGTTTTGCCCTAATATCGAATGGGATATTTTCATGGCTATCGACAAGCAAAGCAACAGGTTTTTCAAGGGCATGGGCAATTCCGAGTTCATAGAAAACGTTTGGATTTTGCCCCGTGGTTTCAGCTATTATGATGTCAGCCCGTTTTATCTCGTAGACAATGCGTTCAACAATGTCCCCAACAAAGAGGATTTCATCCATCCTCGTACATTTCATGTTCGCGTTGGCTGCTGCGGTCAGGATGTTCTGGTAAATACTGTCAAACTCAGAGTCGAACGGCATGATCACAAAGGCATACGGTCGCCGATCAACACTTATCTCCGCAGCGCGTCCCTTTGCTTCAGGTGTGCTTTCTGCAATGGCTTCAAATTCAGGAAGACTAAGCAGACGCAATCCAAGTCGCTTTCCTATTTCCAACGCCTCTTGGGTAAATCCTGATTGCGATACAATTATCGCCTCGTCGATTAGACCGTGTGCAATGAGGTTGCGGAGTAATATTGCGACCTGAGGAATCCGATGCGCAGATAGGGGCGTCCGAGAGGCTTTCGTTTCAACAGCAATTCTCTTACGTTTCTGATTCGGCAAGCTCTGCTCAACGTAGAAGTCCAGGCGTTGTGCACTGCTCGGAACACTCCCACCACGAACAATATGGCTGTCCGGAAACATACGCCTTAGAAGTGCTTCGACAGTGTGCTCAAACGCGATGAATTCTTCCATTCGTCCTGAATTCACATTCATCCTCCCCCAGTCAAAACAGACTCATCTGTCCGCCGTTATCAGGCTTCCTACGCCCAACCGCTTTCCTTGCCTTCCTCTTCCGACCCTTACCCTTCTTCTTCTCATGCAGCCCCGCCTTGACCTCCTCCTCATACCGTTCGTGATTGAGCCGCAGCAACCGCGTGAGCACCTCCCGGCGCGCGGACTCGCTGATGGTGAAGCGGACGCCCTGCCGCGTCTCGTGGAAGCCGTGCCCCAGGTCGAGATCGTCCCAGCCGTAGGCCGCCGCAACCGCGACATCCATCTCGACGTGCAGCTCGCGCAGGTGGGCGATGTCCTCGGCGGTTTCGTCCGGGTCGTGGAAGCGGTTGTAGGTGGCGGTCAGTCCTTCCCAACGGTCGAGCATGATCTGGCGGCGGTGTTCGTGGTAATGCTCGCCGATGGGGTTAAGGTGG
>CAZSXY010000143.1:0-1569 GCA_964611395.1 uncultured Anaerolineaceae bacterium
GTTTGTATCAATGTTTTTTGACGAATATTCGCATCGGGGTAAAATGATCCACCAACACCCGGGCTGACATTGCCCGGCACAATCACCGTCTGGCTGAATTCTGTCACACGAAGGAAGACAAATGATTGGGCGAATCCGACGATTCCTCTTTCCCGCCACGCGCCGCCCGGCGTATCGCTATGGGCTGCCTATCGCGGGAGTTTTCGTGGTAGTTGCCATCCTGCTGGCCGTTCCAGCGGGGTGGGAGTATAGCAATTCCCCCGATTTCTGTGGCACGACATGCCACACAATGCCGCCCGAATACAACACATACCTGGTTTCTCCGCATGCACGCGTCCCTTGCGTGGACTGCCATATTGGGCGCGACGTGGTCTACAAGCAATTTGTTCGCAAAGCGGGCCATCTCCAGTTGTTGTATAAGACGGCGCTGGGTAAGTTCGAGTACCCGATTCGCGCCGAGGGCATGCGCCCCGCACGCGAAACCTGCGAACGCTGCCACTTCCCCGAAAAGTTCTCCGATGACAGCTTGCGGGTCATTCACCGGTATGACACCACTGAGGACAACCTGCCCTACGATATTTACCTGCTGATGCATACCGGCGGCGGAAGTGAGCGCGAGGGTCTGGGGCGCGGTATCCACTGGCACGTCGAAAACAAGATTGACTTCATTGCAACCGATGCAGAGCAACAGGATATCCCCTGGGTTCGCGTGAACTATGCCGATGGAACGACTGACGAATATGTCGCCCTCGACGCGTCGATTGATGTAGAAAACCTGGATCAGTACCCCACTTACGAGATGGACTGCATCACATGCCATAACCGCATCTCTCACGTGATCCAGCCCCCGCGCACCCTGGTCGAAGCCGCGCTGAAACGGGGCGATCTCCCCGACGATATCCCCTACATCCGCCAGCAAGCGGAAGAGGCGCTCACACTCAGCGTGGAAAAGGGGCCTGACGAGGCATTCGCCGAATTGGAAGCCTTCTACCGGGATAACTACCCGGAATTCTATGAAGAAAACCTGGAAAAGGTGTCCGACGCCATCGCCGCGATCAGGCAAGTTTATGAGGACAACGTCTACCCTGAACAGGAGCTAAACTGGGAAACGCACCCCAATAACATCGGCCACCGCGACTCGCCCGGCTGCTTCCGCTGCCACGATGGCAAGCACTTCAATTCCGCCGGTGAAGCCATCCGTCTGGAATGTAACCTATGCCATTCCATCCCGCAGATCGTCCGGCCCGGCGTCATCGAGCCGATGATGCCGCTGGTCACCGGTCTTGAACCGAGTTCGCATCTCGACTCCACCTGGATCGCGCAACACCATGTCAAGATCGACGCCACATGTGCCAACTGCCATACGATGGAAAATGCGGGCGGCACGACCGATACAAGCTTCTGCTCCAACAGCGGATGTCATGGTGTAGATTGGCGCTACGCTGGCTTTGACGCGCCCGCGCTGGCCGCCGCGTTGGGTCTCGATCAGGGGCCAGATGTCCCCGAACCGGCTGTGGAAATTGCAGAAGACCAGCCGAGTACCTACGAGGTACTCCAGCCGATCCTGGA
>CAZSXY010000143.1:1669-8646 GCA_964611395.1 uncultured Anaerolineaceae bacterium
ATGGCGGGGGGCGAAAACGGCCCGGTGATCGTCCCCGGCGCTCCCGACGAGAGCACCATCGTCAGCGTGCTGGAAGCAGGCCATTTCGCCAAGCTCTCCGACGAGCAGATGGGCTGGCTGATCGCGTGGATCGCGGCTGGCGCGCCGGAGGCTGAAGGCGCAGCGCCTGCCGAAGCGCCAGCGCCAACTGAAACGACCGGCGCGGACCCGTCATCAGGGGAAACAGCTACCGCCACACCTGAGGAATAGTACGGGGAATACGGACACATCGTCCTGAGGGTCAAATTGATTTGTGCATTTTGCCTTAGTGTCGTCAAAATCCCGGGTTATCAAGTTGACGAATAACCCCGGACGTGCTACGCTTTGAGGCGAACCTGAGCATTCCAGGGAGCAGCCAAGCAATGTTTGCCGGTCGTGCTATGACTACCACCACGATGACCACGACCACCGGTATGGGTACTATGACCACCGGGCGGGCGCTGCCGGCTGCTTCTCAGCGAGGGAATGACTAGGTCGTCACTCAGACCAACAGGAACCTCAAGCGCGGAGCAAGTCGGCTCCGCGCTTTTTTGTTGTGATCGACGCGCACCAGCAAAGGAGAGGGGCGATGCGAACCATTACCATGAAATTCGGAGGGACGTCTCTTGGCAGCCCCGAAGCCATCGCGCAGGCGGTGAGCATCGTGCAGCAGGCCGCACAGGAATACCGGGTGCTGGTTGTCTGCTCGGCCATGAACAACGTGACCAACATGCTGATCGAAGGCGCGCGCAGCGCCGCCGCCGGTGACGCAGCTCGTTATCCAGCGCTGGCCCAACAGTTACGCGACAGGCACGAACAGGCCATTCGCACGCTGCTGGAGTCCGATGTGGAACGTATCGCCCTCCACGATGAAGTGGACGCCCTGATCGATGAGTTTGAAACCCTCTGCTACGGCATTTATGTCCTGCGCGAAGCTTCTCCGCGAGTGATGGATAAAGTCAGCTCGCTCGGTGAGCGCATGAGCGTGCCGATCGTCTCGGCGCTACTGCGCCAGCACCGCGTGCCCAGCGTAACCGTTAGTGCCAGCCGCCTGGTTGTGACAGACAATCAGTTTCAGAACGCGGGCGTGCTGTTCGAGGAGACAGAGGCCAGGGTGCGCCAAAACCTGCTCCCGTTGCTCGACCAGGGGCTGGTGCCGGTCGTCACCGGCTTTATCGGGGCAACGCGCGATGATGTGGTCACTACGCTGGGACGCGGCGGCAGTGACTATAGCGCCACGCTGCTGGGTGCCTACGTGGACAGCGACGAAGTATGGATTTGGACCGACGTGGACGGCGTCATGACCACCGATCCCCGGCTGGCTCCGGACGCGCGAGTCATCCCCGTGCTGTCATACGGCGAAGTCGGCGAGATGGCCTATTTTGGGGCGAAGGTGCTGCACGCCAAGACGGTTCAACCACTGGTGGAACGCAACATCCCCATTCGCGTTAAAAACACCTTCAACCCGGCGGCGGAGGGCACGTTGATCACCAGCAAGGAACAGGCCACACCGGGAACCGTCAAAGCGGTGACCGCTATCCGTGATGTCAGCCTGATCACCGTCGCCGGGCGAGGCATGATCGGGGTTCCCGGCATCGCCGCGCGGACATTCTCCGCCGTCGCCAAGCAGCAAGCCAACGTGCTCATGATCTCGCAGTCGTCCAGCGAGCAAAGCATCTGCTTCGTTGTGCCGGAGGACAAGAGCCAGACCGTTGTGCAAGCTATCGAAAAAGAACTGGAAACCGAGTTTGGTCGCCAGGACATTGACCGCGCCTGGGCCGACAACGATGTCGAGATCATAGCAGTGGTGGGCGTTGGCATGTTGGAGCAGTCCGGCGTCGCCGCCCGCGTATTCGGGGCGCTGGGCGATGCCAAAGTGAACGTTCTGGCCATCGCCCAGGGAGCCAGTGATTACTGCGTATCCCTGGTAGTGCGCTCCAGCGACACCACACGCGCCGTGCAGGCCATACATCGGCTGGTGGTGCTGAATGGCTATAGCGCGGCCCACTAATCTGAACAACAAAAACAGGAGCGCACGCAATGCACGCCCCTGCCAGATTCACCGCTCCACCGGCGGCGACCCTAGCCGCGGCCTAGTTCGTGCCAGCGCCGGTCAAGATAGCCACCGACGACATCTTTCATGCGCTCCACTTCTACCAGGAACGAGTCATGACCGAACGGGGCATCGATATGACGGTATTCGACGCTGCGCCCCGTCTCCCTGAGCGCCTGCACCAGTTCCTGCGCCTGCCACGCCGGATACAACCAGTCGCTGGAGAAGCTCACCACCTGGAACGCCGCCTGTGCCCGTTTTACAGCGTCCTGCAACGAGCCGTAATCCGCGCCAATGTCGAAGTAGTCAATGGCCTTGGTGATGACCAGGTAACTGTTGGCATCGAACCGGCGAACGAACTTCTCGCCCTGGTAGGCCAGGTAACTCTCGACGGAAAATTCCGGCTCGCCCAGCGCGTAGGACACCGTGCCGCGATTCTGCAAATTGCGCCCGAACTTGCGCTCCATCGACAGTTCGCTCATATAGGTGATGTGGGCCACCATGCGGGCGACCGCCAGCCCGTTTTCGGGAACCGGACCGCCGTAGTAATCGCCGTTGTTCCAGTTCGGGTCGGCGTAGATCGCCTGCCGTCCGGTTTCATTGAAGGCGATCTGCTGTGCCGTCGAACGTGCTGTGCCAGCCAGAAACAGTATCGTTTCCACGCGTTCCGGGTATTCCACCGCCCATTGCAACGCCTGCATAGCTCCCATGCTGCCGCCGGACACGGCAAACAAACGCTCGATGCCGAGCGCGTCCAGCAGGTAGCACTGCGCCTTGACCATGTCGGCGACGGTGACCAGCGGGAATCGCGCCCCGTAGGGCCTGCCGTCCGGCGCAAGCGACGATGGCCCGGTGCTACCCTGACACCCGCCGATCACGTTCGAGCAGATGACGAAGTAGCGATCGGTATCGAACAACTTCCCTGGCCCAACTGCATCATCCCACCAGCCGGGCCTTTCCGCCGGATCATCGGTGTGATAACCGGCCACGTGCGCATCGCCGGACAGGGCATGGCAAAGCAAGATCGCGTTAGATTTGTCAACATTGAGCGTCCCGTAGGTTTCGTAGGCCAGCGTGAACGACTCCAGTGTGGCCCCGCTGCGCAGGTGCAGCGGGGTGTCGAAGTGTATTGTTTGCCGTTGGACAATGCCGACCGAATCACGCCGCGACCGGCGGCGAATGACGCGCGGTTCCCAGTGGGGTGTCGTGGCCGGAGTGGATGTTGGAAGCCGGAGCATGGGCACACCTCCTGGCGGCGCTACGCGTGCGGAACCGCGTGCGTCGTCACACCCTGGGTAATCCTCAACGCCTGGTCAAGGTCCCAGAGGATGTCTTCGATGTCTTCGATCCCAACGGCCAGCCGGACGTAATCATCGGTCGCGCCGGATGCCACCTGTTCTTCGGGGCTGAGCTGCTGGTGCGTGGTGCTCGCGGGATGGATCGCCAGCGACCGCGCATCACCAACATTCGCCAGGTGTGAGAACAGCTTGAGGTTGTCAATGAACGTGCGCCCGGCCTGCTTGCCGCCTTTGATCCCGAAACCGATTACGGCTCCCGCGCCCTTCGGCAGATATTTCTGCGCCAGGGCGTAGCTCTCGTGGTCGGGCAGGCCCGGATAGTTGACCCAGGTGATGGCGGGATGCTCCTTCAGATAGTTAGCGACGGCCAGGGCGTTGTCCACATGCCGTTGCATGCGCAGCGCCAGCGTCTCCAGCCCGATGATGTTCAAGAAGCTGTTGAAGGGCGACTGGCAACCGCCAAAGTCGCGCAACCCCACCACGCGCGCCCGCCCGATGAACGCCGCCGGGCCGAGCACATCGACCAGCACCGCGCCGTGATAGGCTGGTTCCGGCTCGATAATCCCCTTGTGCCGCCCGCTGGCCTTCCAGTCGAAGTTGCCGCTATCAACGATCGCGCCCCCGATGCTCAGGCCATGCCCGCCAATCCACTTGGTCGTGGAGTGCACGACGATATCAACGCCATGCTCGAAGGGACGGCACAGGTACGGGGTCGCGAAGGTGTTGTCGCACACGATCGGGACGCCATGCGCATGGGCCACCGCCGCGATTCCCTCAAAATCCGGCACCCACAAGCGGGGGTTGCCGATCGTTTCCAGGTAAATCAGGCGCGTTTTTTCGTTGATCAGGGCTTCGAACGCTGCGGGGTCGCTTTCATGCACGAAGTGAACCTTGATCCCCAGGCGCTTGAGGCTCTGCGAAAACAGGGTGTACGTCCCGCCGTAAAGAGCGCTGCTGGAGATGATCTCGTCACCGGCGTTGCACAGGGTCAGGACGGTGAGCGTTTCCGCCGCCTGACCAGACGCAGTTGCCAGCGCGCCGATGCCACCTTCCAGCGCAGCGATGCGCTGCTCGAACACGTCATTGGTCGGGTTCATGATGCGGGTGTAGATGTTACCCGGCTCCTGGAGCGCAAAGAGCGCGGCGGCGTGGTCGGTGTCGCGGAACTGGTACGAGGTCGTCTGGTAAATGGGAACCGCGCGCGCGCCTGTGGTGGGGTCTGACGAGTACCCGGCGTGCAGGGCTTTGGTGTGGAAGCGAAATTCGCGTTCGGTTGTGCCGTCGTTGGTGTTTGCCATGAATATCTCTCCTACGCATATCTGTGACGATTGGCGATCACAAGCGCAGCAGCGTCAACCCCTCACATCCCGCGAGAAAGAAAAAATCCTTCTCACAAGTTGAGAAGGATTTGACACAGACATTCGCTGGCAAATTCCCTCTCATCTTCCAGAAACATTTCTGCCGGAATTGGCACCATTACCGCGTATCTCTCAACTACACGGTCGGTTGCCGAGGCTTCGTAGGGCCGGTCCCTCCACCTCTCTGGATAAGGGGGTATTGCTACTATTCACTTGTTAACTTGGTGTAGAGCGTAGCATGGCGGCTGGCATTTGTCAACATTGGCGCTTGCTTTTTGTGCGAATTGACCGATTGCCGGCCCCCGGTGCGTGTGTTAGCATGGTGCGCACTCGCGCAAAGTCGGGAATGGAGTGCACATCATGGCACAGAAGCAGATCGATGTCGCAATACTGGGCGCTACCGGCGCGGTCGGCCAACGCTTTATCCAGTTGTTGGAGGGGCATCCCTGGTTCCGGATCACCGAACTGGTCGCCAGCGACCGCAGCGCCGGGCTGCGGTACGGGGACGCGGCCCGCTGGGTTCTCACCGGCAACCCGCCAGCCACCATCAGCGACCGCGAAGTGCTGCCGCTCGACGCTGATCTCAAGTCGCCGCTGGTTTTCTCCGCTTTGCCGGGCGAAATCGCCGAGACGGTGGAATGGATACTGGTCGGGCGGGGGCACATGGTCTGCACCAACGCCAGCGCCTACCGCATGCACGACCACGTCCCGATCCTGTTGCCGGAGGTCAATGCGCCCCATGCCGGCCTGGTACGCGCTCAGCGGGCGGCCTATGGGTGGACGACGGGGGGCATCGTCACCAATTCCAATTGCACCAGCGCGCCGGTCGCGATGTCACTCGCGCCCCTGCGCCAGTTCGGGATCGAAGCGGTACAGGTCACCAGCATGCAGGCCGTGAGCGGGGGCGGCTATCCTGGCGTGCCCTCGCTGGACATCCTCGACAACGTCATCCCCTTCATCAATGGCGAAGAACCGAAGCTCGAAACCGAGCCGCGCAAAATGCTGGGTACGGTGGACGGCGATCACATCGCGTTCCTGGACTGCGTCATGAGCGCCACCTGCACGCGCGTACCGGTGCTGGATGGTCACCTCGTCAGCGTATCGGTACGGTTCGCGCAACCCGTGACGGAACCAGACCTCATCGCGGCCTGGGACTCGTTCCAGGGACCAGACCCGGTTCCCGCGCTGCCGAGTGCGCCTCCCCAGCCGGTGATCTACCGGCGCGAAGCGGATCGCCCGCAACCGCGACGCGATCGCGACGCCGGAAACGGCATGGCGACGGTCGTGGGGCGACTGCGCCGCTGCCCGGTGATGGGTGGCTGGAAGTTCCTGGCCCTGACCCACAACACGATACGCGGCGCGGCAGGTTGCTCGATCCTCAACGCGGAATTGCTGGTTGCGCAAGGGCTGCTGGAAGGCTAAACCGGCGCGGATCACGGGTTCGGTCAACTTCGACCTATCCCGAATGCGCCAAAGATCGCCAACACGGCACACGCCTCGCACGTGCCAACAGTAGTACACTCGCACCAATCAAGGTGAAATGCGCCCCATTTATGATCTCAGGGGTTTTTCCTGAATCTGGATGTGCGCATCGTAGACATCGTTTCAAGGAGACTAAAGAAAAGACGGAGGATGCGCACATGGAACGAGAGGTTAAGCAGCGACTGACGTGTTGCGATTGATTGCGCTAGGATACACCAACGCCAAAATCGCCGAACAACTATCCCTCAGCGTCAAAACGGTGGAGACCTACCGCGCGCGCGGAATGGAAAAGTTAGGCCTGACCACACGCGCCCAACTCGTGCGCGCTGCTCTCGCCCAAGGCATCCTCGACTGATTTGTCAGGGAAACCCTGACGACACCCCAGAAAACTCCTGACACAGCCCCGTTTTTTTTTGCGGGCTTTGCCTGCTACACCTCGCCCCCAGCTTATTCTAAGATGAGCTATATGCACAAATATCATTAATTGTTGATGCGATTTTCTCCTGATTCAGAAACGAGGTGACATATGAGCGCTGCGGAAGATCCCAAGCCTAAACTTGAATCGTCCCGCCGCGATTTCTTGCGCACATTAGCCGGTGTGGCGGGGGCGGCGGGCGGCTTTATGCTGGCCACACTCGATTACCTGTTCAACATCTCGCTCTTCAAAGGCACAGGCAAATTTGCGCTTTGGGGTGCGCTTGTCAGTCTGGTTGCTGGTCTGCTGTCTATCTGGCTCGACCTGGGACACATGGACCGCATTTGGAAGAT
>CAZSXY010000144.1:0-8528 GCA_964611395.1 uncultured Anaerolineaceae bacterium
CAGACGATTGGCCAGTGTGTATAGATCAAAACGGGGACAACCAGTGGTTGCCCCCTCATATAGCCAGGTGCTGCCAGAATGCTATTCGCCCTTGCTCTTGGCGGCTTTTGCTTTGGCGCGAGCTTCCTTTTGGCGTTGTTTGAGCACGTCCTTGTGTTCCCAGCCGCCACGTGCTTCGGCTTCTTCTTCGGCGCGGGTGGGGGCGATGGACTGCCAGTAACGAAACTCCTTCGAAAGCTGCTGCTTGTCATAGATATGATGCGACGTGCGGTCGTAGCTGGCCAACTCGTAGTCGTGATCCATCTTGATCGCATCAAACGGGCAAAACTCGGCACACAAGCCACAGTTCATGCAGATATCGATGTCGATATAGAACTGTTCCGGCTCGGGGACGGGGCGACCTGTTTCGGGGTTAGTCCCACGCACGATCCAGATGCACTGGGGCGGGCAGACCTTGGCGCAGATGCCGCAGCTTGTGCACCAGTCATGGCCGGGACGCTCCGGGTGATCGTAATTCTCCACGACCAGAAACGGGATGAAGCGAAAACGCTGCGGTTTTGCCAGCTTTTCGTCGGGGTATTCGACGGTAAAGATGCCGCGTGCCTCCAGGCCCTGGCGCAGCGGAAACGCCTCATCGGGCACGTGTCGCCTGAATCCCCACTTAACGTCCTCAAGATAGGTGTTGATGAAATGCTTTAACGTGACCCCCAGGCCACGAAGAATGCCTGATCCGTACATAACGCTGTTGCTCCTTTGTCAGCTCTCAGCGCGCTAACGGTCTACTTCACCGAGCACGATATCGATGCTGCCCAGAATGGCGACGACGTCGGCCACTTTATGGCCCCGGCACATGGGTTCCAGGGCGGTCAGGTTGATGAAACTTGGTGCCCGCACGTGGTAGCGCCAGGGATTCTGCCCGCCGTCTGAAACGACATAATATCCAAGTTCACCCTTGGGGTTCTCCACGCGGCCATACGATTCGCCGGCGGGCACGCGGACGTTGTACTGCGGACGCCCGGCGAAGAACGGCTCTCCCCTGGTCTCTTCAAGGATGGGCAGAACCTGTTTCAGGATTCGAATGCTCTGCCGCATTTCATCAACACGGATCAGGTAACGGTCATAGACGTCACCGTGATACCGCACCGCCACATCAAAATCGAGATCGGGGTAGATGCTGTAGGGTTCGGCCCGGCGTACGTCATAGGGCACGCCGCTGGCACGGAGAACCGGCCCGGCAGCGCTGTATGCGATGGCGTCCTCTTTGGTAAGCACGCCGACGCCGATACAGCGGTTGGTGACAATCTCGTTTGTCGTCAGCAGCGTGTCGGTCTGTTCGATGGCGCGAGGCAGGCGGTCGTTGATCAGGCCGCGCAGGTATTGCATGGTATCGAAATCGCGCACGCGGTCGTTTACGAGAGCTGCAGTGCTACGCATCCGTTCCGGCAGGTCATAGGCCACGCCGCCAAACCGCATGTAATTGCACATCATGCGGCTGCCCGCGATGGTCTCGAAGAAGTCCAGGATAAGCTCGCGCTCGATCAACGCGTACATCAGCGGTGTGAAGTATGCGCCCAGGTCGTTGAGCAGGAAGCCAATCGCCGACAGGTGGTTCAGAATACGCGTTAGCTCGACAACCAGCACACGGATTGCTTCGGCGCGGTACGTCGGCGGCTGGTAGCGTTTGCCCAACGCGAGCAACTGTTCGACGGCCACGGCGTACCCGTGATTGTTGGACATGCTGCAGAAGTAGTCGAGCCGGTCGGTAAAGGGCATGTTGTGCAGGAACGTATTGCGCTCGCCGATCTTCTCGTGGTTGCGGTGCAGGTAGCCCATGACCGGTTCCAGGCGGACGATCGTTTCACCGTCCAGCGTGACGACCATGCGGAACACGCCGTGCGTGCTGGGGTGTTGCGGCCCCAGGCTGACTACCACCTGTTCGGTGGCCAGGTCGGTCACATGCACGCCCATCGGTAGGTTGTCGTAGATCGCTTTTTCGGCCAGCGATTCGTACTCGTCGAGCGTGAATCCCTCCGGGTAAACGACGTTTTTGCCGTAGGGGTTATCTTCTTCGGAGCGGCTGACGTGACCTTCGGGCCAGCGACTGTCAAAGGGCTTGGTGTCTTGCTCGTAGTAGGCTTCTTTCCAATCTTTGCGCAGGGGGTGGCCGTTGAAGCCTTCCCACATCAAGATGCGCTTGAGATTGGGGTGACCCTCGAAATGGATGCCCATCAGGTCCCAGGCTTCGCGTTCCTGGAAGTTGGCTCCTGGCCATACGCCGGTCAGGCTGGGCAACGTGGCATTTTCACGCGGCGTTTGGGCTTTGAGCACAAGGGCCGGGCCACCGTCAAGGTGGTAGGTGTGGTAGACCATTTCCAGGTGGTCGGTATCGCTCTTGCCCAGGTAATCGACGGCGGTGGCGCTGGAAAGATAGTTGAAGCCCAACTCGTCGCGTACGAATGTGGCGACTTCGACAAGTTGGGCCGGATCGACGATGATACCGCTGTATCCCTCGCGGTCGTCGCGCCGGACTGCGCCTGCAAAATGCGTTTCTAGGCGGCTGATCGCGTCTTCCAGAGGGGGGACGGTTTCAGCTACTGGGGCTTGTTCGGTCATAGTATCTCCCTTGCAAATAAACCGCTCTGGTGGGGGCGTGCTCTGGCGCTGTTTCCCCCAGGCGGACTTGATGTCTTCCTAAACTGGTCAGACTTCGCTTTCGGCCTCAGCTTCAGCAATCACTTCGGCTTCTTCAGGCGGTGCGGGCGCGATGTTTTCGCGGTGCAACAAGAATGCCTGGCGCGGATCGACGAGATCGGGGCCTAGCACCGGAACCGGCACTTCGTCACTTGGGCCGCGCCCGTACCAGGGCATGCTGTTGCGATTGCTGAGCGACTGACCATCTATCTTTTTCTGCATCATGATCAGGCCGTGCAACAATGCCTGAGGTGTTGGCGGGCAGCCGGGTACATAGACATCAACGGGGAGGAATTTATCGACTCCGCTGACGACGTTGTACCCCTCTTTGAACGGGCCACCGCCGATCGCGCAGGCTCCCATTGCCAGCACGTATTTGGGTTCGGCCATCTGGTTGTACAAGCGCACGATGGGGACGATCATTTTCTTGGTCACCGTGCCGCTTACGATCATCAGATCGGCCTGGCGTGGGCTTGCGCGCAGGACTTCCATGCCGAAGCGTGCCTGGTCAAAACGACTGCTGGCCGTGGCGATCATTTCAATGGCACAACACGCCAGGCCGAAGGCCATCGGCCACAACGAATTGCGGCGTCCCCAGTTGTAGATCGAGTCGATAAGCCTGCCAATCTTGGTGACGGCGACCGTGGATTGCAAACCCTCAGGCACCGGCACGTCTGGGTTGTGCAGTTCTCTCAAAAAATCATCATTGGTCATGATGCCTCACATTTCTCCTCGTACCATTCCCGCAGGATATCAGATAACAGGCCGTCGTGGGCCATGTCTGGGTCATCAGTAAAGCCGGGTAGGGCAATGATCCATTCTAAAAGCTGCTGGAGGCCAAGCAGGTCAAGATCGGCCTCCGGGTGATGCTCCATCAGACTCAGGACAATCTCGTATGATGCTTCCCAATGCAGCGGTTTGGGTTCGTCCATGTGCGACATTGTAGTCGAGGTCCTGATGAATGCAAAAAACCGAAAAGCAAGGCGCGAGAGTTGGCGCTCGCGCTACTCGCCGCCGGATTCCGCACCGGCTTCATCATCCGGCTGTGAAGTTTCTTCGGTGGTTGAAGAATCCGGGCCAGCCTCGCCAGCGCCAGAATCTCCGGCTTCGGTTCCAGGTTCGTCCGCCGTCTGGCTTTCGCCGTCATCAGTTGCGCTATTCCCGGCCAGGTTGGCGATGTTGGCTTCGAGCCAGGCGCGAAAATCGTTGTAGACAACCGGATCCGGGTCGCCGCGAAATGCATATTCGACAAAGCTGATTTCGTTCTCGCCACGCTCGATGAAAGCCCAGGCCAGGTCAAGGCCGGGGAACGCCTGCCCGTCCTCATTTTCCTGGGCGTTGATGGACACGCGAAGCATTGCCACCGGAACTCCGTCGACGATTTCGAGTTGAGGCCCCGTGAAGGCATCTGGCGCAAGTTCCAGACTCATTTCTTCGGCCTGCGAAGCCAACTCGGTGCGCATCTGGCCCAGAACATCAAGGAGGGGGTAGGCGGAATCCTCAGCCGGAAGGGTCAGGCCATTGGTGGTCACGAAGGTATCAAAGTTCTGAGGGCGAGCAGAGAGTTGGGCCGTGCCCTCGGTGTCGCCCGCGTATGTCCACTGATTTGGCCCGATTTCAGTCCAATTTTCGGCTGCCGGATCGGGGAGGGGGGTGGGCGTGGGGCCAACCGTTGGTGTATACGTCAGTGTTGGTTCGGGCAAGAAAACGCCGGTTGAAACACCGGTTTCGCCCACAAGAACAAACACTATTGCCAATGCAACAAGTAGTATAGTAAGTGCGGCTGTTTGCGAGCGCAGCGTCATGCTCAAGCTCCTTAACATGCGCGGAATGAGACCATCTTGCAACAGGCATAAGTGTAGCCGAGAGTGGCTTCTCTTTCAAACGATTGGTGACCAGGTGGATTTTAGCCTGTTGCACACAAATCAATTTGCGCTAAAATCAAAATAGTTATAGGAGATGTGTTCACCTGTGCTTAGAACATATTCAATCAGGTGACACAAAACTTGTAGCTAGATGCTTAATTGAGGTGCGTAGTTAGTTAGTGCAAGGAGAATTCAAATGTTTAAGCGCTTCACCGTGTTCATTCTGATTGCCGTCCTGGCAATTGGAGTAGTCCCTTTTGCAAGTGCTCAAGATGGTGGTGATCTGGCTGGAACCACTGTCACCGTGTTCGGTGCATTCACCGATCCAAGCGAAGTGGGCGCTGTGAATGCTGGTTATGAGAAATTTGAAGAAGAAACCGGCATTGATATCGTGTATGAGGGCGCAAGCGACTTCGAAATTCTCATCAATACGCGTGTCGAAGCGGGCGATCCGCCGGACATTGCGTGCTTCCCACAGCCTGGCCTGATGAAGCGGTTTGCCGATGATGTGGTTGCTGTGACTGATATCGTCAGCCTGGACTATCTCCAGCAGCAGTACAACCAGAGCTGGATCGATATGGCAACCGCCGACGGGAAGGTCATTGGTTTCTGGACTCGCGTCATTGTCAAAAGCCTGGTGTGGTACAACCCCGAAGTCTTTGACGATAACGGTTACGAGATTCCCGCGACCTGGGACGAGCTGATGGCCCTCAGCGACCAGATGGTGGAGGATGGTTTGTTCCCGTGGTACGCCCCGATGGAAAGTGGCGCGGCAACCGGTTGGGTTGGAACCGACTGGATCGAAGATATCATGCTGCGGACCACCAGCCTGGAGAACTATGACCGTTGGACCGTTCCGGCGACGCTCGAAGATCGTTTGCCGTTCGCGTCACCTGAGGTCAAGCGTGCCTTTGAAATCATGGGCAGCGTTCTGAAGAACCCCGACTACACGTATGGTGGCGTTGATGCCATGCTGGATAACCGCTTCTTTGACACGGGTGTCCCAATTGTTGAAGGCGAAGCGGGTATGGCCAAAATGGGCAGCTTCATGCCTGGTTGGTTGTTCGAGGCCTATCCTGACCTGGAAATCGCCCCCGACGGCGACCTGTGGTACTTCTTCTTCCCGCCCATTGATGAAGAATACGGCAAGCCTGTACTCACCAGTGGTGATGTTTGCTCCGTGTTCAACGACCGGCCCGAGGTTCGTGCGGTGGTCGAATGGCTCACCAAGTCCGAATCTTTGAAGCCCGGTATCGAGATGGGCATCTTCATCTCGCCGCACCTGGATGCCAACCTTGATTGGTACCGCGATGCGGAAAAGGGTATCGCTGAAATTTTGTTGACCGCGGATAGCTTCCGCTTCGATGGTGGCGACCTCCAGCCGGCTGAAGTTGGCGCTGGCGCATTCTGGCAGGGTGTGGTTGACTACCTCAGCGATGTGAAGGATCTCGATACGATTCTGGCTGAAATCGACGCCGCGTGGCCTACGGAATAGGATGGGTCAGGCTGTAGCCAGTTTTACAACGGAACAGTCTTGAGCTAATGCAGTAGTCTGAGTAAGCAGGGCAGTTCATCACGTGGCTGCCCTGCTGGCTATACGTTCATATCGATCGGCCTATCGAGTGGGCTTGGCTTGGAGGAGAGTTCTATGGCACAGGAAAGTCGTTTAGACAGTGCCAGGCCACGCAAGCAGTTTTCCCTGGCAAACTTGCTCACGTACGGTCCTCTGCAGTTTCTCGTATCGATTGTGATCCCGGTTTTGGCGTTCGTCATTCTCTGGCGCAGTTTTGTTTTCATGCGCGACAGCAACGCATCTCGTTATCTTATTGGGACCGTTGCGCTGTTCGTTGGCGTTTTTGGCGTTTGGATCCTGTTCATTGCGATGAATAACCTGGTCGAGCGGTTGCCCGCAAAGATGCGCGATGCGCTTCGACCGTATCTGTTTGTTGGGCCAGCGATGGTGGTGCTGGGGGTCTACCTGGTCTATCCGGCCATCAACACGCTGGTCCGCAGCATGATGAACAGGGACTCGGATAAATGGACTTGGTTTGAGAACTACAAGTTTATTTTTACCGACAGCGAAATGCTACAGACCTTGGGCAACAATCTGCAGTGGCTCATTGTGGTCACCACGTCTACTATCGTCCTGGGGTTAATACTCGCTGTATTGACCGACCGGTTGCGCAGGTGGCCGGAAAATGCGGCCAAAGCTTTGATTTTCCTGCCCATGGCGATCTCAGCGGTCGGCGCAAGTGTTATCTGGAAGTTTATGTACCATCAGGTCTCATTCCCTGGTAAGCCTCAAATCGGTTTACTTAATGCCGTCAGGGTAGGGGTGGGTCTCGACACAATCAGCTTTGTTCGAAGTCAGCCGATTAACAACTATGCATTCATGGTGATCATGATTTGGCTCTTGACCGGCTATTGCATGGTGATTTTGTCAGCGGCGGTCAAGGGCGTGCCCCAGGAACTCTTGGAGGCGGCTCGTATCGACGGGGCCAGTGAGTTGCGCGTATTCTTTAGGGTTATCATCCCTGTGATCATGCCGACAATTCTGACATTGGCCACCACAGTGCTGATTATGGTGCTGAAAATTTTCGACATCATCTATGTGTTTGGTGGTGAGCGCTACGGAGCCGATGTGATCGCCAACCGGATGTTCAGGGAGTTGTTCACCTATGTAAATTATGGATTGGGCAGCGCGCTGGCAAGCCTGCTGCTGGTCGCAGTTATCCCGATCATTATCTGGAATCTCCGTAGCTTGCGAAACGCGAGGGGGTGATGTCATGACAGTTGCTATCGACACAAGACGTCAGCGGACAGGACTCCGCAGGATTCTTTCTCGTACATCACTCTACCTTGTCGTGGCAGCCCTGTGCGTTGTCTGGTCGTTGCCTACCTTTGGGCTGCTGATCAGTTCATTTCGCTCTGAGCGCGAAATCAACGAAAGTGGCTGGTGGGCAGTGTTCGACTTGAGCCGTGACAACCCCGTCTATCTTGCTTTGGAGAAGGAGGTTGACAAGGCGGTTGAACGGGTCGCAAAACGCCAGGCGGATGTGGAAGCGGCCCAGCAAGCGGTGGCACAGGGGCTTGAAGGCGCAGAGGAAGATCTCGCCAAGGCGCAGGAGAGACTGGTTAGTGCCCAAGAAAAATTGGCCGAGGCGCAGCGTGCGCTCGAAGAATCGGGGGAACCGGAAGAGATAACGTTTGGTTCCAAGCGGTGGCGAGAACAGTGGACGTTGGAGAACTACGATGCCGTACTGAACACCGAAAACATGGAGACGGCGTTCCTGAATAGCCTGCTGGTAACCATACCTTCGGTGGTTATCCCCATCACGCTGGCAGCATTTGCTGCATATGCTTTTGCGTGGCTGCGATTCCCTGGGCGCGAGCTATTCTTTGGGCTGGTGGTCGTGTTGATGGTGGTGCCGCTTCATACCGCGCTCATTCCCATGTTGCGTTTGTACGTTAAGCTGGACTTGAATGGCACCTATTTGGGAATCTGGCTGGCACACACTGGCTTTGGTATGCCCTTGGCCATATACCTGCTCTACGGTTACATCTCGACGATACCCGCAGAGATGATGGAGGCCGCCGCGATTGATGGCGCGTCGCCATTTACCGCATTCACGCGCCTAGTTCTTCCGGTGTCGGTTCCGGCGATTGCTTCGTTTGCGATTTTCCAGTTCCTCTGGGTGTGGAATGATCTGCTTGTCGCGCTCGTGTTCTTGGGCACCAAAGAGGAAAACCGAGTGCTCACGCGCTTGCTTTCTGAGATGGTGGGATCAAAGGGGCAAGATTGGGAAATCCTTACCGCTGGCGCATTCATCACGATGCTGGTGCCCCTCTTTATTTTCTTTGCGCTGCAGCGCTACTTCGTGCGTGGTTTGATGGCTGGATCGGTGAAAGGTTAATCGGCAGGAATAGCGTCATCCGTGTAAACAACGGGCCACTCATACTGAGGGGCCCGTT
>CAZSXY010000145.1:0-8506 GCA_964611395.1 uncultured Anaerolineaceae bacterium
CTTGACCGTGTTTGTGCTGTATGGTATGCTCTCGGCATCCTGAAAAGCGTTGACGGAAACGAGTACGCCCTGGAAGTCAGTCAGCGAGCCTGGGATGGTGTGAGCCGGGTCTGTGAACAGAGCGGAAAATCCTTCCTGAGCTGCAGGCCGAACGTGCATTGGCACTAGTAAGCTGTGCCGGTTTGGTCGCCGTTATCTTGACCTTGCCATGCTGGTGGCAACAGAGCGCTCTGTCGTATGGCAGAGAATAAGGGTGGTACCGCGAGAGCTATGCTCCCGTCCCTTTAGTAGGGGTGGGAGCTTTGTATGTTTATTCAGAGAAGGATAGGTTATGGAGCCAGCAGTCATTACCATTCGTCTGGTGGAGGCCGGTGATCAGCAGACTATTGCCCGCATGTGGCAGGCGTTGAGCGATTATCATGCCCAACTGGACTCGCGCCTGCCCGTGACGACACCCGGCGCTGCCGAACGTTACGCTACACGCATGATCGAGGTTAGTGACGATGAGGAAATGCGAGCCTTTGTCGCCGAGGTTGGCGGGCAGGTCGTGGGGTATATTCTTGGTGCGACTATAGATTTGCAACCCGACTTATTCGAACATGAAGACATCGGGTTTATTGCCGACATCTATGTTGCTCCGGAATGCCGGCGACGGGGCGTCGCCCGGCAGTTGTTCGAGGCCATGTGTCGCTGGTTTGAAGAACGGGGCATCCGACATGTCGAGTGGCAAGTTGCCGTCGCTAACCAGGAGGCTCGCAGCTTTTGGAAAGCGGTGGGCGGGCGCGCATTGACGATGCGCATGCGTGTATCGCCACAAGGTTAACGAGGCGTGGGTGACGGGAGCGTTTCATGTTGAGCAGGCTGTCAGATTGGTTGGCGCGTAACCGCTTGAAGCTGATGCTTGTTTGGGCGGCGCTGGTTGCAGCCTGTGTGATTGCGCTCCAGGGGTTCTATGCCGGGCGCGACTGGTTGTTGCAGGTACAACTGGCGCTCACGTGGGGTTTTCTGGCAGCAGTTCTCGTCGCGGTTGGCCAGCAAGTGCCCCGGCGCGAGCGGCGGCGACTTTGGCTGGTGTTGATTCCGGGGTTGGTTCTGTTGGGCGCGGGCGTACTGGTGCCCCGGTGGTTGCTGTTCTTCGGCGGTGGGGGCCTGGGTTGGATCGTGGCCGCACAGTTTATCACGCGTGGTCGCGTGCGGATGGAATACCGGGAGGCTGTGCGGCATCTGCGCCGCCGCGAGTATGATCAGGCGCTGGTTATCATGCAGGCGCTGATCAAGGCGGAACCGGATGTTGCTGAGCATTATCGCTTCCGGGCCGACCTGTACCGGTTGTCGGGCAACTTGCGTCGCGCAGCCCGTGACTACGAGCAGGTCATCGCGCTCGACCCGCAAAAGGCGACCGGCTATACAGGATTGGCTGAGGTGTACGTGCAACAGGGGGATTATGAGCAGGCACGCGAATATGCGCAGCGCGCTATCGCGTGCGCGCCGCGTAGCTGGATGCCGATGTATAACATGGGATTGATCGCTGACCGGCTTGGTGATTCTGCAGCGGCGGTTGAGGCGTTGCAAAAGGCGCTGGCGATGCGCATCCCGCATAGCCGGTTTCGGCTGCTGGCTCATCTATGGCTGGCCCGCAACTATAGTCGGTTGGGGCGGCAGCGTGAGGCCCAGGACGCATTGGCTGCGATGCAGAAAGAAGCGCGCGGGCTGGACGAGTGGGAAGTTGTGTTCGGTAGCGAGCAAGCCGCCGCGATAAAGCGGCTCCTGGAAGCAGATGTCCAGCTTGCTCGTGGGTTGCTCGATGGGATGGTGACGCTTGAGGTTCTGCGTGATTGACACGACGCCTTAGGCGATTGCCGCTATAAGCTGAGGAGGGGGCAATGTCCGAACGCGATAGGCTTGACGTGAAACAACACGAGATTGCAGCAGAGAACGATCCTGAAGGGCAACACAGCGAACGCACGACGGATCAGCGGGTGAAACGCCGGGGGTTGTTTGTCGGCCTTTCGGCGCTGGCGGTTCTGGCGATGCTCATCGTCATTGCCGTAGTGGTTTTTCTTGCTCTGCGAGCCAGCCGGAATAAGCCTCTTGACGTGGCGATCTATCCCGGTGCGCAACTGGTGAACGCAGAGAAGCTTTACGAAGGGCTTGATCACCAACAGTATGTTTCGTCGGACTCTTTCGAGGCCATTGAAACATTCTATGCCGCGCAGAAAGATATGGATTGCGAGCGGTTCTACCGCACGGTACAAGAGCGACCGGGCCAGGAACCGCTTAAAGAAGGGCACATCCGCACGCGATGCCAGGTCGATCATTCCGGTTTCGGCGTTACGCAGTACACAACCATCACCATCCAGCCGGTGTTTGACCAGAACGAAAAGCCGACGGGCGAAGTGATCATCGACATTCAACGATATTGGGGAGATTGACCGTTGCCGAACGCCGATGACTTGACTGTTGGACACGACAGGCATGGAAGGGGAACGCTACGTCTCCCGCTGTGGGCGGCGCTTGTGTTGATGGTTGCTGGCCTGGCTGTGGCCGTACTCATTATGCTGCGCGTTGCTGGGCCACTGTATAGTTTATTGTTCCCGCCAGAAGTTCCTGTGCCGGATAATGCCCAGATCGTTGAGCATGTGAAGCCTGAAAACGGGCCAGAATACTGGGTTTACCGGACGGACATGCCGGGCGAAGGTGTGGCTGCCTTCTATGAACGCCAGGGGTCTGTTTGCCGGCGGTCTCCGCAGCCTGACTATCCATCCGATAGCTCGCTACCATCGAGCGGGCCATACAGTGTAGCTACATGTGTTGGAGAAAAAGAGACTGCTGGGCTGGGCGTGTCGTGGGAAGTGCTGATCCACGAGGGCTATTCGGAGGCCGAAGGGCCTACGATTTTCCGCGTGTACAAATATGGTGAAGTGAATTGAACGGCGAGTTTCTGCCAGATGATTGAGGGAGGTGTGAACGTGGCTGTATGGCTTGAGTGGCCTGCGCCGCGCGTGATTGGTGGGCCGGAAGAACCGTTTCATGCGCATAGCACTGTTCAGAACCGACCGGACCGCAATCAGGAGGAGATATGTTCAAACCGGTGACACCCAAAATTGACATTGAAGCGCTAGAACAGGATCAACTCACCTTCTGGCGTGAACGTGATATTTTCCGGCGCTCGATGAAGGAGCGCGAGGGAGGCCGTGTCTACGTGTTTTATGAGGGGCCTCCAACGGCAAACGGCAGACCAGGAACCCATCATGTGTTGGCTCGCGCGTTCAAGGATATGTTCCCCCGCTACCATACGATGAACGGCGCGTATGTGCTGCGTAAAGGGGGATGGGATACGCACGGCTTGCCGGTCGAGATTGAAGTTGAAAAGGAACTCGGCCTCAAGCATAAGCATGAGATCGAGGCATACGGCGTTGCCGAGTTCAACAAGAAGTGCCGGGACAGCGTCTTCCGCTACATCAAAGAATGGGAGAAGCTCACCGAGCGGATTGCCTTCTGGGTAGACCTCGATAATGCGTATGTAACCTACAAAAACGAGTATATCCAGAGCGTGTGGTGGATTCTGCGCCAGTTCTGGGATAAAGGCCTGTTGTACCAGGGGTACAAGGTCGTGCCCTATTGCGCGCGCTGTGGAACGCCTTTGAGCACCCACGAGGTCGCGCAGGGGTATCAGGAAGTCTCCGATCCAAGCGTTTTTGTGCGTTTTGCGGTCAAGGACGAGCCGGGAACTTTCTTCCTGGTGTGGACAACGACGCCCTGGACGCTGCCGGGCAACGCGGCTCTGGCGGTGAACCGTCGCAAGGACTACGTGATGGTCGAGGGGCCAGCCCCTGACGGCGGCGGAACCGAGCGCCTGATTCTGGCTGAGGCATTGATGGACAAGGCGCTCAAAGATGTCCAGAATTACCGCGTCGTGCGCGAGATGAAGGGCGAAGAATTACTTGGCATGCACTACGAGCCTCTCTATCGCTTCCTGCCGGCGGAACAGGATTACGCGTATGTCATTCATGGCGACTTCGTCAGCATGGAAGACGGCTCCGGCATCGTTCACATTGCGCCCGCGTTCGGTGCCGATGACATGGATGTTGGACGCGAATACGGTTTGCCGGTGTTCCAGACCGTCAGTGCGGATGGGACGTTCATCGAGGCAGTCGAACCCTGGGCTGGCGTGTGGGTGAAGGATGCCGATCCGCAGATCAAGCAGGAATTGATGGATCGCGGTCTGCTGTACAAGGCCGAAAAATACGTGCACAACTATCCATTCTGCTGGCGCTGCAAGACGCCGTTGCTCTACTACGCCCGCGAAACGTGGTACATCGAAACCACGCGTTACCGCGACAAGATGATCGAGTTGAACCAGACGATCAATTGGGTTCCGGCGCACATCAAAGACGGACGCTTTGGCAACTGGCTGGAAGAGCTTCGCGACTGGGCGCTGGGACGCGAACGTTATTGGGGAACACCGCTGCCGGTCTGGAAGTGCGAAAACCCAGAGTGCAACCATATGCACTGCATCGGCGGAGTGGCCGAGTTGGAGGAGTTAAGCGGTCGCGATCTGTCCGACCTGGATTTGCACCGGCCCTACGTTGACGAAGTGATATTTCCCTGCGAGCAATGCGGCAGCACGATGCACCGCGTGCCGGAGCTAATCGATGTCTGGTTCGACAGTGGGGCGATGGCAGTGGCCCAGTGGGGGTACCCTTACACCAACCAGGAGATGTTCAAACAACAGTTCCCCGCCGATTACATCTGCGAGGCGGTTGACCAGACGCGTGGCTGGTTCTTCAGCCAGCACGCCATTGCCACGATGCTGTTCGAGAGTGTGAATTTCAAGAACTGCATTTCGCTGGGACATATCCTTGACGAGCAGGGACGCAAGATGTCCAAGAGCCTGGGCAACATTGTCGAACCCTGGAGCGTCCTGGAGAAGTACGGGGCTGATGCCTTCCGCTGGTATATGTACACTGCCGGGCCGCCAGGCGAACCACGCCGCTTCTCGGTTGACCTGGTTGGCGAGGTGGTACGCAATTTCTACCTGACGTTGTGGAATGTTTACAGCTTCTTTGTCACATATGCCAACATCGACGGCTTCGATCCGCGCTCAGAAGCTGTGCCTGTGTCCGAGCGCGATCCGCTTGATCGCTGGATTTTGAGCGAATTGCATAACCTGGTTCGCGACGTGACCCAGGGCTACGATACGTATGACGTTCTGCGTACGACGCGCCCCATCGAAGCATTTGTGAATGGCCTGAGTAACTGGTACCTTCGCCGGTCACGCCGCCGTTTCTGGAAAACAGAGAGCGACACCGACAAACTCGCAGCGTACCAGACTCTGTACGAATGCCTCGTGGTGCTGTCGAAGTTGTTGGCTCCAACGATGCCGTTCCTGGCTGAGGGGATGTACCGCAACCTGGTCACAACGGTTGATCCCGCCGCGCCCGAAAGCGTGCACCTGGCGTTCTGGCCGCAGTACAACGAGTCGCTTATCGACGACAAGCTGATGGACAACATGCGCCTTGCTCAAAAGCTGGTCAGCCTGGGACATTCGGCGCGCAACAGCGCGGGCTTGAAGGTGCGCCAGCCCCTGTCCGAAGCGGTCTTTGTGGTACGCTATAGCGCCGAGCGCGACGTGGTTGCTGCCCTGGCTGGCACAATTGCCGACGAGCTTAATGTCAAGGCGGTGCGCGTTGCGGAATCGACGGATGAGATGGTGGCGTACAGTCTGAATCCCTTGCCGCAGGTGCTGGGACGGGTGCTCAAGGGCGATTTTCCGAAGGTGCAGAAGGCTCTGCGCGAGGGTGATCCGGCAGATGTCGAGCGCTGGGCCAGGACGTTGCTCGCCGGTGAGGCCATTACCGTCGAAGTCGATGGCCGGACATACAAGGTTACGCCGGAGCAATGCGAGGTCGTCCGGTCGGCGGCGGAAGGTTACGCGCTGGCCGAGGATTACGGGTATGTGGCGGCGTTGGCAACCGAGTTGACCGAGGAATTGATTTATGAGGGGTTGGCGCGTGAGTTTGTGCGCCGCGTCCAATCGCTTCGCAAAGATGCCGACTTCGAGATCAGCGATCACATCACCGTGACGTACCAGGCCAGTGAGCGGCTACGCGCGGCGGTACGGACATTTGCGGACTATATCTGCCGGGAGACCCTGGCCGAATCTCTCACCGAGTCGCTGCCTGAAGAGGGCGCTACCAGTGGCGAGTTTAGCTTCGATGGCGAAACAGTGACTCTGGGTGTCCGGCGGGTGTAGATCGAACGGTAGAAGCTGGTGGCGGGCCGGATGGTCCGCCCTGGCTTCTTGCTCCTGGGTTTTTATATGGCTACAATGTGGCCATATTGTTGTTCGCAAGAATAGCTTAGGGCTTTTATTGTATGACCACGACGAAACAAGAACTCTATAGTGTGTTGCTGGATCTGCAAGCCAGCTATCGCGCCAAACTTGAACAGATGGAAAGTTCGCGTGTGCTCGACATTACCGGAACCGGCTACACAAATCACCAGGCAGATGATGCGACGGCGGTTTATGACCAGACGGTCAATGCATCTACGTTCCAGGCTGTGCAGGCGAGGCTCCGGCAGGTCGAGGAGGCGCTCGTCCGGTACGATGCCGGGACATACGGCATTTGCGAAGACTGCGGTCGCGAGATCGACATCGCGCGGCTTGAGGCCATTCCTTACACATCGCTGTGCTTGCGTTGTGCCGAATCGCGGGACTACCGGGCAGGCATGTAACACACCGGCATGAAAGCAGGATAATCAACCAGTGCGCTTTGACCACATTCGAACGGCTGCATGGCGGTGGGCTTTCTTGCTGCTCATTACTGGGCTGACGATTCTGGTCGATCAGGCGAGCAAGGCCTATGTTGTTGACCGGTTGGCGCTCCACGAATCATGGATGCCGGTCGACGCGATAGCGCCGATCTTTCGAATCACCCATGTGCATAACACCGGCGCTGCCTTCGGTATGTTTCCGGACGGGGGAAGCGTGTTTCTGATCATTGCGGTGGTGGTGGCGGGTGTGATTCTGTTCTACTATCGCCAGATTCCCGAACACGCGTGGTTGGTGCGAATTGCGCTTGGTTTGCAGTTGGGTGGTGCGCTGGGCAATGTTATCGACCGCGTCCGGCTGGGATACGTGGTGGACTTCTTCAATTTTGAGTACTGGCCGGTCTTCAACGTGGCTGATAGCAGCATCGTCCTGGGAGTCGTTCTGTTGACCTTCGAGTTGCTGCTCGAAGAGCGCCGCGAGCGCCGGCGCAAGAAGGAAGAAGGCAACTCCGGCACGGAGTCGGCTGAGGAACATGCTACCTATAGCTGATCTGGCATGGCTGGACGGGGCGGGCAGATGTGTGGACACCTGCCCGCTTGTCATTTGTGAAGAATGATCACCACGCGTAGGCTTCCGGCGCAGCGCCGCCTGGGCCTGGCCAGATATCATCCAGTTTCACCAGGTCTTCATCCGTTAACTTGATCTCCAACGCGTGAAGGCTGGCACTGAGTTGTTCCAGGGTACGCGGGCCGATGATAGGCGCGGTCACTGCCGGTTGGTGCAGTAGCCAGGCGAGCGCAAGGTCTGCCGGTGATTCGCCTCGCGCTGCGCAAAACGCCTCATATTTTTCCAGTTGGGGGCGAAGTTCCTCGATCCGTTTTTGAACCCACTCCTCGGTGCGCCGTCCCTCCGCAGTCTTTTGCAGGATGCCTGCCAGCAGGCCCCCTGACAATGGACTCCAGGGGATCAGTCCCAGCCCGTAGGCTTCGCAAGCCGGAATGACTTCCAGTTCAATGGTACGGGCCGTCAGGTTGTAAAGGCTTTGCTCTGATACCAGCCCCATGAAATGCCGGGCGGCTGCGGCTGATTGTGCTTGCGCGATATGCCACCCGGCGAAATTGCTGCTTCCCACATAAATGACTTTGCCCTCCTGGACGAGTTGCTCCATCGCTTGCCAGATTTCTTCCCAGGGCGTGTTACGGTCGATGTGGTGCATCTGGTACAGGTCAATATGATCCGTTTGCAGACGCCGGAGACTTTCTTCGCACGCGCGTTTGATGTGATAGGCCGACAGGCGCGATTCGTTGGGCCATTCGCCCATCTGGCCATATACCTTCGTGGCCAATACAATTTTCTCGCGCCGGTTCCCACCCTGCGCCAGCCAGCGCCCAATGATCTGCTCGGTGATACCTTCGCCGCGCTTGCCGCCATACACGTTCGCTGTATCAAAGAAATTGATGCCCAGCTCAAGGGCTTTATCCATGATGGCGAAACTATCTTTTTCGGAGGTGTAGGGGCCAAAATTCATCGTGCCGAGACACAGGCGGCTGACTTGCAGGCCTGTCCGTCCGAGGTGTGTGTATTGCATGATCATGCGCTCCTTTAACTTTCCCCACAGCAACACAATGCCGTTGTGGATTATGTTTGTTTTCCCTGATGTGATTATGGCACTGTCTGGCGGGAGTGACGAGTACAAGCTGTCGATCCAGATACACCCCCCCAGGTTGTGAC
>CAZSXY010000146.1:0-8471 GCA_964611395.1 uncultured Anaerolineaceae bacterium
AACAGTTCCACAGGATGCAAAGCGTGTCTTCCGCTGCCGTGTTCTATTTGCTCCCGACACGAGACTCCCGACGCGACGACAATCGCTTCAGGGGTGGCGCGAATCGCTGGTAGCAACCGCTGCTCGCCAATCTGAACTGATAGATCGTAATGCTCTGCTTCAAACCCAAAACTGCCTGCGACACCACAACATCCGTCATCACATTCCTTCACGGACACATTGGGAATCAGGTTCAAAATCCGAAGTGTCGCTTCAGTTCCCCAAAGTGCGCGCTGATAGCAATGCCCATGATACAAAATACTACAAGCCATCTCGTCGAATGCAAGGTGATCAAGTTCTCCGGCATCAGCGAGTTCGGCCAACCATTCCTCTACTGTAATCACAGCATTCGCGACAACGCGGGCCTCGTCGCGCAGGTGTCCGGGAACCAAGTCAGGATACTCGTCGCGGAATGTCGCCGCACAACTCGGCTCGATAAGCATGAAACGATTCCCTTGTGCGGCGAGCTGCGCCATGCGCTCGATATTGCGAGTTGCCAACCACCGAGCGTCATCCAATAGGCCTTTCGAAATGAGCGGACGACCGCAGCAGTCAATCTTGCCCGGCCCCCAAACTTCAATCTCAAACCCTGCAGCCTGCGCAACCCGCACAACAGCCTGTCCCAAATGCGGATAATTGTACTCCGTATAAGTGTCCGCGATGAGTGTGGGCGCTTTTAGTTTAGTATGGCTTGTTGAAATTACACAAGGGTGTTCACGCCACCACACACTAAAGCGTTGTGGGGCAAAGAGAGGCAATTGGCGGTGTGGCGTCACGCCCAATCGCGCCAGGATTGATCGGGCCAAGGGAGAGCGCAAAACACTATTTGCGATTGCGGGCATCAAACTTCCAAGCTGGTTTAAGCGGTGTATGTGGCCGAAGACCCATGAACGCAGCGGCACGCCGTGTTTTTCATAATACGCAGCCAGAAACTCCGCTTTCAAGCGCGCCATATCAACCAGGGAGGGACACTCCGCTTTACACGCTTTGCACGAGAGACACAGATCCAGCACCTCGTACAGGCGCGAATCCCCCAGCCCCTCTATCCCCAATCGCCCGGTCATTGCATGGCGCAGCATGTTGGCGCGTCCACGCGTGGAGTGCATTTCGTCACGCGTAGCCATATAGCTGGGACACATGACCCCAACATTTTCTTTCCGGCACACCCCTGCCCCATTGCACATTTCGACAGCAGCCGCAAACCCGCCATCGAGAGACCAGTCGAACCGCGTGGTAGGCAGCTCATAGGGAACCGCGTAGTCTGGCCCATATCGCAAAGTCGCAAGATCATCGAGCGGACCAACGTCAACCACTTTTCCTGGATTCATCAGGCCATGTGGATCAAACGTTGCCTTGATTTGTCGAAATGCCTCGGTTAATGTCTCGCCAAACAGTTTTTTGCTGAACTCCCCGCGGGACAAACCCTCACCGTGCTCTCCGCTCGTAGTCCCGCCGTATGATATGACAAGATCAGTCACCGCCTCCGCAATAGCCCGGTATTTTTGTAGACCCTCCTCACTTTTCAGATTGATCAGAGGACGAATGTGCAAGCATCCAGCACTCGCATGAGCATAGACGGCCATATCAGCGCCGCTCTCTTCAACAATGTGCCGCACGCCACCGACATAATCCGCCAGGTGCTCGACGGGAACAGCGGCGTCTTCAATGAAGGGGATAGGCTTATGATCGCCGTGTTTGCCCATGAGCAGTCCCAGCCCAGCTTTGCGGACTTTCATAACTTCACCTATCTGACGCGCCGTCTCAGCAACAACCATAGCCCCATGAAAGCCGACATGGCGCATTCGCTCCCGCAGGCGAGCAACTTTTCCTGCGAGTTCTGGTTCCCCATTCCCAAAAAATTCCACGATCAGAATAGCTTGTGGGTCGCCATCCACAAACGTGAGCAATTTGGAATAGTCGGGATGATTGCGCGTCAGGTCGAGCAGCATTTTGTCCAGCAATTCGATAGCTGACGGCTCCACATCGAGTATCGCCGGTACCACCTCAAGCGCCGCTCGCATGTCGTCAAAATGCAGCAACACTAGTCGCGTATCTTTGGGGCGTGCGACGAGGCCAAGTTCAACGGCCACCACTGTCCCAAGCGTGCCCTCGGCTCCGGCAAACAGTCTCGCCAGATTCAGATTATCGGGGTCCAGGCAATTCAACGCATACCCGGCAACCGATCGCCAGGTCTTCGGATACCGCCGCTTGATTTCGTCGGCGTTTTCTTTCAACAGGCTGCGTACGCGTGCCGCAAGCTGGGCAACAACCGGACTCCCAGTTGAGTCTGTGCCAAGCGAAACGCGAACGCCATCCGGCAAAACCACATCAATAGATCGCACGTGATCCCCAAACATGCCATACAAAATGCTGTGCATGCCCGTCGCGTTATTGCCCAGACACCCGCCAATGGTGGCACGATCCGCGCTTGCAGGATCAGGCCCCACCATCAAACCCAACGATGCCAATTGGGCATTCAAATGGCCCAGCACCATGCCCGCCTGCACCGTAGCCGCCTCTTGGTCACCATGAATCCCTAGAAGCCTGTTCATATAACGCGACATATCGATCACAATCGCCTGCCCAACCGATTGACCGGCCAGACTGGTCCCTGCACCGCGAGGCAACAACGGTATACCAAGCCGGGAAGCAAATTCATGGACGGCGATGATATCGTCGACGTCACGTGGAAACACCACACCTATCGGTTCAATCTGGTAGTTGCTAGCATCGGTGCTATACAACAGCCGTGTCACCTGGTCGAAATGAACTTCGCCAGACACCTGTGCGGTCAACTCGCTCACAAGATCGTCACTAGGAATCATTTGTCATCTCGTCGTTTCGCTGGCATAAAAGATTCGTGGGTGATACATCTGCATAACAACAACCGCCCGTGCGTACACAGGCGGCTGAATCGCAAAATGGCCAGAACTATCCCGACTACCGCAAAGCTTGTTCTGTTTCCGCATCAAAGAGATGCATGGTGGCCATATTCAAAACTGCGCCGCATCGTTGCCCCACACGCATATCTGCGCGCGGGTCGATCCGCGCCAGGAAGGTCTTTCCGCCCACTTCGAAGTATACGATCTTCTCGCTTCCCATCTCCTCAACGACATCCACATTGGCCTCAACCACTGTTGGCACAGTGTCTGCGGGAAGAAAATCAGGATGCGCAATGTTTTCGGGGCGGATGCCGAAGACCACCTTCTTACCCACATGCGGACGATACACTTCATACCGTTCCGGGGGCACGTCAAGTTGGAAAAGACCCGCATCGACGACCAGCTTACCATCGCGCTCAAGCAGCGTACAGTTGTCGAAGAAGTTCATCGCTGGGCTGCCGATAAAACCCGCCACAAAAATGTTGACCGGGTGATCGTAGAGGTTGGTGGGCGTGTCAATCTGCATCAACCGACCTGCGTTGAGCACAGCAATCCGCTCTCCCATGGTCATAGCCTCGACCTGGTCGTGAGTCACGTAAATGAAAGTAGTCCCCAACCGCTGGTGCAGCTTACTAATAAATGTGCGCGCCTCTACGCGGAGCTTGGCATCCAGGTTCGAAAGCGGCTCATCAAGCAAGAACACAGCCGGTTCACGCACGATGGCACGACCTACGGCTACACGCTGCCGCTGCCCACCAGATAGTTGCCGTGGGCGGCGATCAAGCAACTCCTCGATACCGAGGCTGGCCGCTACTTCACGTACCCGCTCATCAATGACTTGTTTCGGCGTACGACGCAAACGCAAACCAAACGCCATGTTGTCGTACACTGTCATGTGCGGATAGAGCGCGTAGCTCTGGAACACCATTGCAATATCACGATCCTTAGGCGCAACGTTGTTCACAACGCGATCATCAATCAGGATCTCTCCCTCAGTGATCTCCTCCAGGCCGGCCAGCATCCGCAAGCTTGTTGACTTGCCGCATCCAGACGGGCCTACGAACACGAGGAACTCACCGTCGGGGATTTCAATGGTAAGGTCTTTTACGGCCTCAACATCGCCCCAACGCTTCGTAACATGTCGATAGGTCACACTCGCCACGGGCTTCCTCCCATTTGTTTATCGTGCAAGCAAGAAAAGACCTGCATATAAAAAGTGACTTCAATGCAATCTATTATGACATTCTATCGCCCAACAAACAAGTTATTTTTCCACAACCGGCTAGCCGATTCTCACACCGCCTTCACAAACCTCTTTCTAAAATCAGGATACCATAAAATTTAATGCCGGAAATGCCGCACGCCTGTGAAAATCATCGCCAGCCCGGCTTGGTTGCCAGCATCAATTACTTCCTGATCGCGGACTGACCCACCCGGCTGCACAATGCAAGTAATCCCCGCCTCCGCCGCTACCCGAACGGCATCAGGAAACGGGAAAAACGCGTCCGATGCCATCGCCGCCCCTTGAGCGCGTTCGCCAGCCTTCTGCACAGCTAAAGCCGTAGCATCCACACGACTCGGCATCCCGCCGCCAATTCCAACCGTGGCAGTCGGCGTTGCCAGCACAATTGCGTTGCTCTTTACATGTTGCACAGCCTTCCATGCGAAGCGCAACGCCTGCAATTCCTCTGATGTAGGCCGCCGCTGTGACACCACTTTCCATTGAACATCTGGTGGATCGCCAGCATCAATATCTTGAACCAGAAAACCCTGGCTTACGCTCCGGATTTCGTACCCCTTATTAGCTTCCCGTTCAGGGATGCACAACAAACGACAGTTTTTGCGTTTTTCAGCCAATAATTGCTGCGCCACCGGGCTAAAATCAGGAGCAGCAATCGCTTCCACGAACAATGAGCCCAGTGCATCCACAAAAGCTTCATCAACCGGGCGATTGACCGCAACGACGCCTCCAAAAGTTGACACAGGATCCGATTCAAGCGCATAAGGAAATGCCTCAGCGACTGTTCTTGCGGTCGCGATGCCCGTAGGGGTTAGATGTTTCACGATAACCACCACAGGAGTTTCGTATGATCCCGCCGCCCGCCATGCCGCATCAAGATCGAGTAAGTTGTTGTAAGATAGGGCTTTCCCCCCTAACAATATTCCCCCCAATGGCTTTGCACTGGCCTCAACAGCATAGAGGGCCGCACGCTGGTGAGCATTTTCCCCGTAGCGCAGCTCCTGGATTCGCGTCAGCCCCAACGAGAGCACTTCCGGAAGGCTGCCATCCGCCAATCCACCAGCTCCGAACTCTCGCAGAAAATAGGCGTGGATAGCTGTATCGTAATCACGCGTCATCTGAAACGCTTTCACAGCCAGCCTGCGACGCACCTCTTCGTCAACCCGCCCCGTTTCTCGCAACAAGGTGAGAATCCGAGAATAATCAGCAGGATCAGTTACGACGGTCACGCGCGAAAAGTTTTTTGCTGCAGCCCGAACGAGAGCCACCCCGCCGATATCAATTTGTTCGATGGCTTCGTCCAGCGTGATCCCCAGTTGGGCTATCGTCTGTTGGAAGGGGTACAGGTTGCACACCACCATATCTACTGGTGCAAAATTGTGCCGGCGCAGTGCCTCCATGTCTTCCTCGGTATCGCGAGCAAGAATCGGGGCGTGAATGGCGGGGTGCAAGGTTTTCACACGGCCAGCGAGCATCTCTGGCGCTCGTGTGACGCGTTCTATTGGGGTGATGGGTATGCCGGCTACTTCGAGCACGCGGGCCGTTCCCCCGCTTGCCACGAGGTCCCAACCCAATGTGCTCAGACCATGTGCAAAATCCTCCAGGCCACTCTTGTCATAAACACTCAACACAGCACGAGGCATCTCAACCTTCTTTCCAAGTATCTGTCACTATCGCGCACCTGTCAGGATTCAGCCGCACTGGCATCCAGTTGCTGGCGAATCAGTCCCGCCAGCTCATAGGCTCGCTCACCAGCGTCACCCACATAGTTCTCGGCCTGCATGAGCATTTCTATGCGCTCTGCTGGAATATACTGCGTAATCGTCGCATCAGAACTCAACAATTTGCACAAAGGATTCTCTTGACCTGCGGCAACCGACGTCCAGGCGGCCATACTATGTTGCCGCAAATGCTCGTGCATCTGCTGCCGGTCGGCCCCCGCACGCCCCAATGCCATCAGCACACGCTCAATGGCCGCGAAAGTCCCCCAAACAGACAGGTTTCGCGCTATGACCTTTTGATTTACTCGGAGTCCACGGACGACGTGGATTGCGCTTCTAACGATTTCGTCAACTGCCAGGAATGCTCCCGGCAAGAGAAGTCGCCGGTTTGCGGAATCGTCAAGTGTGCGTTCTAGAATAGAGAGGGCCGCGTTATCCCAGGCCAACCGTGGCAGCATCGCCACCCAGCGCGCCAGGCTGTCAACCTTCTCGGCGGTGATCGGGTTACGTTTGAACGGCATCGCCGACGAGCCAACCTGCTTCTCACCGAAAGGTTCCGCCCATTCGCCAATAGAGGGTGTCTGCAAGATGCGCAGATCTAGCATCAGCTTATGAAGACTGCCAGCGACCCCGGCAAGAGCATTCAATACAAACCAGTCTTGCTTTCGTGGATATGTTTGCGTGGTTACCGGAAAGGCCTCTAGCCCTAGTTTCGACATCACTCGTTGTTCCAGGTCGCGAACTCGCTCAGTGTCTCCGCCACATAGCTCGACGTACGAGGCGCTTGTTCCGACCGCCCCTTTTATTCCCTTGCCGCGAATCCGCGTGCGCACGCGCTGCAATTCATCCCAATCAAACAGCAAATCCTGGCCGTACTGCGCCAGCCGGTAACCAACAGTGGTCGGTTCGGCTGGTTGAATATGCGTGAAGGCCATGCAGGCATAGTCGGCCCAGCCTTCAATCTGTTCGCACAAAGCCGTTAGCAGATCGCGCAAGAGTTGAAGTAGCAGATCAAGAGCCGCCCGCAGCCGGATGGCATCCGCATTGTCCTGGATATCCGCACTAGTGGCTCCCAGATGGATAATTCGCCCCCCTACTTGACATTGCTCGGCAAACGTTTTGAGTTCGGCCATTAGATCATGATGAATTTCCGTCTCAATCGCCATCGCGCGCTTCAGGTCGATATGCTCCATATGATTGTGCAAATCCGTCGCTTCAGCAGATGATATTATGCCAAGTTCCGCCTGCGCCTCGGCAAGAGCAACCCATACACGACGCCAGGTCTTTCGCTTAGTTTCCTCGCTCCACAACTCTCGCATGGTCGGGGAGCCATAGCGCCATGTAAAAGGGGAAAGAAAAGTTGAGAAATCAAATGGCGGAATCTCGTCCATCACAACAACCTCAGCTCACGATACACGTGCCGAATTTTCGTCGCAGGGCCATTATACAAACCCCTATTCGGACAGGCGAAATCCAGACTCCATGCGAAACTATTTTGCCGATTAGAGCGCCTGGCCTTTTGCAACAAGACTACCAGAACCGCGCACAATGGAATACAATAGGCTGCGTGAAAGTCAATCTGTTCTACATGGCTAGGCATTTAACGAGGTACAGAATGGCGAGCATAGAGGACCGTATTCAACGAATGCGCGAGCTACGAGACGACAAGGCGATTCCCCACCTTAAACAATACGCGCCCGTATGGCTGGTCGCCGACGAGCCAGTACTGGCGGATGATTCGCTCCTTTTCAATGTGGTGTTCTACCACCCACGATATGGCTGGGTCAATCGACGGTATCGTTTCGATGCGTTTAACAATGTTCTCTACCATCAGGGGCAAACGCGCTTGAAAGAAGATGAGACATTGCTCTACCTCGAAGAGAAGAAACCTTATATTGAAGCGGAAACGGTGAATACCGTTGACTCATATGGGGGCTAGGGAGTTTCTGGCAGGTTTTGGCTATCAGCGCCAGAAACCCGCTGCCTGCTGGAGACGTAGCGTTCTTTGCTCTCTTCAAATGTGGCTAGAAGCCTGTCGACAATTAAGGGCCACCGGTGTAACCGGGCAGTCTGTTGCGCTGCCCGGCTAATTTGGGCGCTCTGCGATGGATGTTGAAGGATCCACTCGATCCGTTCGGCAAGTATATGCGGGTCTCGCGTTGGGATATGAAACCCATTCACACCATCTTCCACCAGGAAAGCCAAGCCACCAATCTCAGATGCTATCACCGGCGTGCCGCAAGCCATCGCTTCCAATGCCACCATCCCGAAGCTTTCATAATCAGAGGGCATCACCAGTGCTTCCGCCGCACAATGGAAGAAATGGAGCCGCGCCTGATCCTGCGCACCCAGAAACACCACATGTGCACCCAGATGCAGTTCATCACGGAGCGCATGCAGCCGCGTGATCTCTTCATCGGGCAACTCTGAACCGTAATCTCCTCCAATGACACAGACCCGGAGCTTGTTGAAGAGGCCGGGATTGTTCTCAGCCAGAAGCGACACCGCACGCAACAAATATTCGACCCCTTTTAAAGGTTCGATCCTGCCTACAAACAACACCATCCTGTGATCATCCTGCAGACCAAT
>CAZSXY010000147.1:0-8374 GCA_964611395.1 uncultured Anaerolineaceae bacterium
AAGACGAAAACGAGGTTGCGGCCTCAAGGCCCTTGCGTTAGCATCCGTAATCCAGTACACATCTGAAACTCGTTTGTTGAAATACAAGGCGGAACGAAGCTCATGAAAGCAATCATTTTGGCTGCCGGAAAAGGCACACGGCTTTATCCGGTGACTCTTACCATGCCCAAGCCCCTTGTGCCGGTGGCCAACAAAGCCCTGATCAAATATGCCATCGAAACGCTTACCGGCATGGGCGCAACCGAAATTGGCCTGGTGGTCAACGATCTGGATTCGCCTATCCGGCAAGAACTCGGCGACGGGCTTACGTCTGTCGGCGTCCCACTCCACTATGTTGAGCAGGCTAACCCGCGCGGCCTGGCCCACGCCGTCAAGCTCGCCCAACCTTTCATTGGGAATGAGCCGTTCATCATGTACCTGGGCGATAACATTTTTCAGGACCGGATGACGGCGCTGTATCAACGTTTTGAAGAAACCGGTGCGGGGGCTGCCATCGCGCTCACCGAAGTAGCCGATCCAAGCGGGTTCGGCATTGCCGAATTGGAAGGCGATAAAATCAAGCACCTGGTCGAAAAGCCGAAGGACCCCCCTTCTAACCTGGCGATTGCCGGTGTCTATGTGTTTCACCCCGCCATCTTTGACGCCATCGAGCACATCAAACCGTCCTGGCGCAACGAACTCGAAATCACCGATGCCATCCAGTACTTGCTCGACCAGGGACACCCCGTCATCCCGTACGTCGTAGATGGGTGGTGGATCGATGCTGGCAACGCCGACTCGATTGTTCTGGCAAACCAGCTCGTCCTCGAACAACTACCCTATACCCCAACACGACAGGATGACGAGCGCATCCAGGGCAATTCGGCGGTTTCACACCGCGTCGTTCTGGGCGAGAACACACAGATCGTTGATAGCGTCGTGCGCGGCCCTGCGATCCTCGGAGACAATGTGACAATCCGTGACTCGTATATCGGCCCCTACACCTCAATCGGCGATAATGTGGTGATCGAAGGCAGCGAAATCGAACACAGCATCGTCATGAGCGGTTGCAGCATCAAGAACATCGCGGGGCGAATCGACGCGAGTCTGATCGCCGAAAATGCCCACGTTACACGCGCCATCGCCAAACCGGCTACGCACCGGTTTGTCCTGGCTGAAAACAGTGTCGTCCAACTCTAAGCGCCCCAGACTCCGGGCCTGCCGGCGGCAGGCCCGCGCCGCCTTTTCCAACTGTGGGCCGCAAAAGATATTTCCCTCTTCACCCCTCCTCCGAGGCCCCTGCCCGGTTCCCGATTCACCGGCAATGGGCATCAGCACTACACGCGTCATTACGCCTGTTTGTACAGTTGGCGACTATGCTATAATGCAACAAGCGCGGGACTCACAGGATGTGGCAAGGCATGACACGAACACTCGTAATTGCCAACCAAAAGGGTGGTGTAGGAAAGTCAACATCGGCAATGAACCTGGGGCTGGCGCTGGCAGAACGCGAACAGCGAGTTCTGCTCATCGATCTTGATCCCCAGGGAGGCTTGACAGCAGCCTTTGGCATTGATTCCTACGACATACGCCGGAGCGCTTTTTCGCTTATTATGTACAATCATGTTTCACTGGCACGTGTCATGCGACCAGTTCGCGATCGGCTGGCGCTGGTCCCGGCCAGCATCGACCTGGCGGCGTCCGAAGTCCAGCTGGCGGGCGTCAACGACCGGGTACAGCGGCTTCGAGTATCGCTGCGCCGGAGCCGACTGCCATTTGATTACATCTTGATAGACACGCCGCCCGGTCTGGGAATACTGGCCGCGAATGGGCTGGTAGCGTCTGACGAAGTCTTGATCCCGGTGCAATGCCAGTATCTCGCGATGCGAGGCGTCCGCCCGCTCATCGACACGATTGTACGCGTAAAGAAAAACCTGAATCCAGCGTTGCGGCTGGCGGGGTTATTCGGCACGATGTACCGTCCGGATTCAGTTCATGCCCAAGAAGTCGTGGAAGAATTGCGGTCTGTTTTCGGCCCTAAAATGCTGCGAACGCTGATCCAATATGACGACGTCGTGGCCGAAGCGCCCATCGTCGGCCTGTCTTTGCTCGAATACATGCCGCGTCATCCCATAGCCGTAGGCTACCGTGCGCTGGCGGAGGAGGTCATGCATGGCTGAGCCGAATGACAAACCCCGCAACCGGGCCTCATTGAAGGGCAAAGGGCGCGAGATTCTGCTTGGGCAACGGTCTTTGGAACACGACGAAGACACCGGCGGAATTCAACCGGCCCCCGCTGAGAGCCTCCCACCACCGGATCACGTTGACCCGTCCTCGCTCGTGCTAACCCCTGAGGAGGCAGACGCTTTATTGGACTTTTCGGCGTCCCTGCCCCTGGTGGACGAAACACATCCCTTAGGAGTTGGACGGCGTGGAAGGCCCCGCGCAGACACACGCACGACACCTGTTTCCGAACCAATAGCGCCCGATCACCTGCCCCCCGAAGCATCGGAGGAGGGACTTGACTGGCTGACCGGTGACGCTTCCAACGATGCGCTCCACGAGTTGCCGGACTGGTTGACCGCCCCAGAATCACCATCACGTAATGTGCTGCCCGCCACCGCGTCGCCGGACGAGTCGCCCCCTGCGGCACAGGTCGAAGCGGTAGATGGCGATGCCCTGCCACTCGCAGAGCGCGAATCGCAAACATTACCAACGCCTGATCGTGAACACTATCAGCCGCGCCCGGAAGTCGATCAGCTTACGCCGCCTACCCCCGAATCATGGTTCGGTGAGCAGGTAGTTCCGCCACCGGATGTTCCGGATTTCGCCATCACCGTCTCGGAAAGCATCGCCGATGAAGAGACGACACCTTCACCGGAACCTGCGATCACGGCAACTGAAAGCGTGCCGCCACCAACCACCGGAGAACAACGGCACGACCATGCAACCGTCACGCCTCCGGTCGAACCAGAAAATGGCGATGATCTGGCGCATGTGTTGGTCGATGATGAGCGGCTCCGAAAACTATCGCTGCAAATCGAGGCCCTGCTCGAAGACCTGGTTCGCCAGCCAGGCATCGAACCGCAGGTGATTGAAGCGTACCAGAATGACCTCCAGCGAGCGGAAGCCATGTTGCATGAATCGCGAAGCCATTATGATGACGCCCGCGCCATCGTATTTCGCATTCGAGCAGAAATCAATCGCCAGCGGAAAACCGATGCGGACATCGTGCGCTACCGGCCTCTGTTGCTAAATTACTATATCGGCTGGGTGATCGCTCTCGGCGTGCTGTCGTTGCTAAAAGCCTTGTTCGCCGGTGTGGGAGAAGCCGTTGGGGTCACGATCATTGCGACGCTCTATTACCCCATGTTGTTGGGGGCCGCCGGAGCCGTCATCGCCGGATATGTCGCGTTGGAACGGCACACCACGCGCCTGCGCGACTTCGACCCGAACTATATAAGCTGGTACTTGGTCAATCCCCTCATGGGGAGCATCATGGGGCTTTTGATGTTCCTCATCGCCGCCATCGCCAACGAAGACTTGCTACGCAACGCCGCAACGGACGCCGAAATCGCCATCACCTACCTGTTATGCTTGCTGGCGGGCATGAACCAGACAACGCTACTGCGTCAGATCAGCCAATTGTTCCAGCGCGTCGGGCGGTCTGGAACCGCATAGAGTGCGTTAGCAACGAGCGCAAAGCAGCCGGTAGCCGGTACGCGACAGCCGTCGCACTCCCCTATTCCTGATCCAGATAGACGCTATTATCAGGCGTCCAGGCCGGCACACAGACGGCCAGGAACACCAGGTCGGTGCCGGACAGATTGTGTATCTGGTGCGCTTTTTTCGGGGAAATGGCAATGGCGTCTCCGGGGCTGAGCTGCCTGGTTTCGCCATCGAGTTCGACCGTTGCCACCCCTTTGAGGATGTAATAGCTTTCTTCGGCGGTGGGGTGATAGTGCCTGCGCGAAGCCTTCCCCGGCGGCAATTTGATCTCTGCCAGGCTGTAGGCCTCGCTACCCCCGGCGACATGCCCGATCAATTCGTAAATCACCTCGCCATGAGGGCCTTCTAGCGCGAGTGCGGCCTCTGTGTTCTTGATGTGCATTTCAGGCTCCTTGTCTTGCTACCCTGGCAACCAACGGGCGATGATGGCGTTCATTGTTCCGTCAGACCTTATGGCGTCGAGTGCTGATTCAACTTCCCGAACCAGTCGAAAGTCGCCCTTGCGCATGGCAATCACGTAGTTTTCTGCCACAGTGGTACGTTCGGCCATCACCAGGCCAGAATGTGCGCTCAGGTAGAGCCGCGCGCTGATGGTATCCACCAGCGCAGCAGCTACTTCGTGGCGCTGAACGGCAGCTATCGCCTCTTGCGGCAACATAAACCGCCGAATGGTGAGCGCGCGCAACCGGCGCGCCCACCGCTGAGCGGCCAGGTCGCCGGATGATGCCATTTCGACAGCAATCGTTTTTCCGTCCAGTTCACGGATGTGGTCCACCGGGGCGCTGGCGGGGGACACCAGCACCTGCCCTGCATCGAAGTACGCTTGCGAATAATGAACCCAACTGGTCAGGTTCGGGTCAACCAGCAGCCCGGCGATGATCATGTCAACAGTGCCCGTGTACAGCGCGTCATAAAGCCCGTCATATCCCATGATCAATAGCTGAGTCTCGACGCCAAACCGCTCGCTAATTTCGCGGGCCAGATCGGCTTCGATGCCCACGATCCCATCAGGCGTCCATTGGGCAAAGGGGGGATAACTGGGATCAATGCCAACGTACAAGTCCTTGTTGGTCTGGATGCGGTGCCACGTCCCGTCTTTGCGGCCAAGCATTGCGCCGGGCCGGGTCAAATGCCAGCCAAGCCCCAGCAAAAGCCCCACCAGGACAAGCGCGGCTGTATAGCGCGGGTGTTTTTTTGACCACGCGTTCAAACGCTGAATGCACGCAATGGCAGCGCCGGTCATGGCGTGTACGGACTCTCCCATCCCCGCGCGTAAGCCTGGATCGCCTGGTAGATGGGCTTGGCGAAAAAATCTGACGAGACGAGCGCGTAGTAAGCATCGCGCCGGTTGCGTAAATCAACCGGCTGGCGAAAGTTCCAGATGCAGAGACGCTCGGCCCAGGGCCACCCGGTGACCATGTCCAATGCTTCCAGCGTATAGGCTATCCGCTGGCCAGGTCGCACAGCGTTCGCCCAGCGCGGATCGTCGCTCCAACCACTTTCGGTGATAACTATGAGCTTCTCCCCATCGCCGTACCGAACCATTGTGTCGCGCAGCAGTTCCACACGCCGGAAGTTGATCGTGGCCGCATCAGGCGGGTCAGCGGGCGGATGCGTAAAGCCATACGTATGCGCCGCCAACGCGTCGAAATAAGGGGCGGCCCCGGCCTCATACATGCGCTCCAAAAACCGGAATTCATTCATCCCCGCGCCGCTGTTTTCGAGTTCGGTCGTGGGCGCAAGTGCCCCTCCCATGACAACGATATCGGGGTTTGCCGCATGCGCCGCCTGATAGGACAGGCGCAACAGTTCGGCGTATGCCTCCGGATCAGGTGCGCGGCCTCCCCATTCATGACTCAAATTGGGTTCGTTCCAGATTATCACCCCGCTAACCTGGCCGGGATACCGCCTGACAAATGCCCCCACAAACGCCGCAAACTCGTCAAAATGATCGCGTGGCAGGTAAGTTAAGGTGGTCACTTTTTCTTCGACGGAAGGGCGCGCCCAATGGGGGACTAATCCCAACCGGGCAATAACCGTCAACCCCTGGTTTTCGGCATGGCGAATGATCCGGTCGGCATGTGCCCAATCAAATTCGCCACGCTTCCGTTCGACATACGGCCAGGGGAAGAACTCAACAATGGTCGTCGCGCCCATTTCGCGTACCATTTGCAGGGTGCGCTGAACCTTCCATTCGTCGACCTCGTCGGTCAGGCGCGTATGGACACACACAGTCGGGTTTACGGTTTCGACGGTTTGCGGCGGCCCCAGAATGACCCGTGCGGGCGCAGGCCGGATGGTCTGTATCAGGGCGAGAAGCATTCCCCACGCCACAATACGCGGGAGAACTGCCAACATCGATTGGTTCAACATGCGCTTGTTATATGGCATCATCAAAAAAAGCGTATCACGCTGCCGTCCCGCGCCATGCGCCTTTCGGACGGGTAAGTGATACGCCCCCCAGGTTGGTTTGGTGTTGTCGAACGGTTACGTCTCGCCCCTGGCTCCCAGGTCGGTGATCTGGCGGACGACGGACAGGAGCGAAACCGCCAGCTTCAGCGCGTCCATCGTCTTGATTCGACCGGGATTGCCAGTCCCATTTTCTTCCGATACACGTGCATAGAAATACGCGGAGAGCAAGCCAACAACCAGACCAGTCAAACCGCCAACCAGGTAAACACGGAATCTCCAATTTGTTTCTTGTGTGCTCGGCAGATCAGATGTCATCGAACGAAACCTCCGCGCAGGGTATCCTTGACACGCTCAAGTTTGCTTCTGCGCTTTTCTCGTATAGCCTGTGCATACAGATAGGCCGCCAGCAGGCCAACCAACAAAGCCACAACGCCGCCGATGAGATAGGCCCACATTTGGGCATCCTGTTCTTCCAGGGTCTCAAGAAGCCTGCTTACCTGCTCTTCAGCGTTTTTCAGTAGTCCTCTTTGGTCTTCAGATGTTTTGACTGCTTCACTCATGGGTCGCCTTCCTTTCGACTGGCAGAACTGGTTTCCGGGGGCCAAGCAACGTCGCTTCCCACCGTGCCAACCGGACGTTCACGGCAATTAACGGTCGCGCCAGCTTGGGAGCCACAGCATGGGTTGTAGCGGCGACGCCTCCGGTCAAATCACGGATGAGGCGTAGCGGGGTTCGAACATGAGCGTATCCTCTGCCACTCGCGTGCGCCAGAACAGCCAGTAAAGCGTATGGAACCAGGCAAAGGATCGCCAGGGGCAACGTGATAAACGCCGTAGCAAGGATACTCATGACGATGGTAATCTGTTTGCTCTCAAGCGTTCCCCCAGCCACCGATGCCACCAACACAATGCAAAGAACGACCAGCGCGATAAACGGCAGTACGATTGGCGCAACAATCTTGAGCCAGACATCGCGCTTGTGCTTTCTCACCGGGTCGCCTTTGAACGAAGATGTGCTCATGCTGCCTCCCGCCCTCATTCTAGCATGGAACCAGCAAACAACCAACGGAAGTTGCATGCTGGTTCCATAACCTCCAGCCGGACGTGCCCCAGGGTCTATTCGCTGATTGCCACGCGGAAGTAGTACGTGGCCTCATATGTCTCCCACGTCACGCGAATGGCCATGATATAGGTTCCCGGTTGTTGGGTCACGGTCAGAAGAATGGTGTTATCCCCTGGGCGCGCTTCTGGTTCTCCGGTGAATTGGCCAGTGTCGCTCAAATACTCGATTTGCACCGCGATTGGGCGCGCACCGCCCACTTTTAGCTGCGCAGCAGAGCCGTGCAGCAGGTCTAGCCGCCGGGCCGAACTGTTTTCTGTCGGCGACTCGACGCATAATGGCTCCCCGGTAGCATCCATCACCGTGCAATAGCGGTAACCGGCGGGAATATTCGCGCGTCCGGCCACGATCAGTGCCAGCGGGGGAACCTCCTCAGGCGGTTCGGGCAGAACAGCGGTCGGCGTGACAGCGCCCGTGCCCTGTGCCGGCGTAGGTTGTGCCAATCCGGCGGGACGGCCTGCAGGCGCAAGAACTAGCGTGAACAAGCCATCAACCTGCCACACTTCGCTTCCCGTCAGCTCCACCATTTGGGTCTCATACCCTGGAGCGAACGCGCTCACCGTTATCTCATCAGTATTGCGCAGCATAAACGGATCGAAATTGAACTCGCCGTTCAAGCCGGTAATCGTGGTTCCCGAACTACCCTGTTCAGGATATGCAGGCGCATGGTGTCTGTAGCTGACCGACGCGCCCACTACCGGCAGGGTGATCCCGGCATCAACAATGCGCACTGTGCCCCGCAACGTTATCTCGCCAAGATCGACCGTGATCAGTGGAGTGGCCGTTGGTGTGGCAGAGGGCGGAACGGGCGTTTCAGTAGCGGTCGGTGTTGGCACGGGCGTATCGGTGGCCGTCGGTGTGGGCGTTACGGTCGGAGTAGCTGTCGCAGTGGGGGTTGGTGTTGCCGTCGGCGTGTGCGTTGGCGTTGCGGTGGGTGTCGGCGTGGGCGTGGGGGGAACAACTCCTGCCACTTCCAACCCAAACACATAGGAAACATAAGCTTCACGCCCTTCAATGTCATCATAAGTGACATCCACCTGAACGCGATAAAAGTTGTCTTCCAACTGGACATCATAGACCGCCACATTGTTGATGCCCAGGTCTTGAGTCTCGCCAAAGCCAAGCAACGTCGCCG
>CAZSXY010000148.1:0-2144 GCA_964611395.1 uncultured Anaerolineaceae bacterium
CACATAAAGCGCACGCATCGCCTGGCTTCCTGTCACTCTGCTGTTGTTAAGGTGCGCGCTCAGAGAACTTCAGGGGAACAAAAACCGCCGCTTCTGACGGCGGGGGCACAACAAGCTGAAAACTTGTGTTTCCAGGTGCCTGGTGCCTCGCCCCCTTTCTCGTTCAATTTGTTAGAACCTGCGTCGCGTTTTTTCTGTCCGCGCGCGTTGTTCCGTCGAGCGTGGAGACATATTACCACAGATTCAGGGCGCGTCAAGGGATGATTCCTTAAATTCCCACAAATAAAGAACGAAATCTCGCCAACATGCCAGATTAAATGAGGAAAAAAAGCGTGTCCGAGGACGTTTCCCCGGACACAAGCGCGGTGAATCAGGCGAGAAACACGCCAACGATCAATGAAATTCCGGCAACCAGTCGCCATGCGCGGCGATCAGATCATCGACCATCGCCCAAATCTGATCCAGGTCCAATTCGGCGGCGGTGTGTGGATCAAGCATGGCGGCATGATAGATGTGGTCGCGCCTGCCCGTCAGGGCCGCCTCGACCGTCAGGGCCTGCACGTTGATGTTCGTTTGCATCAGGGCGGCCAGATGAGGCGGCAACTGGCCAATCCGTGTTGGTTGGATGCCGTTCTTATCCACCAGGCACGGAACTTCGACACAGCTCTCGCGCGGCAGGTTGTCGATCAGCCCATCATTCATCACATTCCCATAGATGACGCGCGGCGTGCCGGTTTCGAGGCTGTGGATAATCAGCGAACCGTACTCCATGCTGGGCGATACCTGGAGCGCCCTGTCAGGGTCTTCGAACTCAGCACGCATGGCGTCCCAGTCGGCAATCTGGGTTTCGCAGCGACGGATATATTCATCAAGCGGGATGTTAAACCGCTCGATCAGATCGGGGCGATCACGCTTGATAAACCAGGGCACGTATTCGGCGAAATGCTCGCTGGATTCGGTGACGAAGTAGCCCAGACGCTGAAACATTTCATAACGCACGCGATTCCAGTCCGGCACGCGGCCTTCTTCGATCACGTTCTGAATGGCGGGGTATAAATCCTGGCCGTTGCGCTCGAACCGCAGATAGAACGCCATGTGGTTGATGCCAGCGCACACATAGTTGATCTCGTTGTAGGGCACGCCGAGATCCATCGCGAGTTGCATCGCCGTGCCCTGCACGCTGTGGCACAGCCCGACGGTCTTGATCGAACTGGCGCGGTTCATGGCCCAGGTGTTCATCGCCATCGGGTTGACGTAGTTGAGGAAGGTCGCATCCGGGCACAGTTCCTCCATGTCGCGGCAGATATCAAGCAGGACGGGGATCGTGCGCAGCGCCCGCATGATCCCGCCAACGCCGAGCGTGTCGGCGATGGTCGCCCGCAAGCCATACTTTTTGGGGATCTCGAAATCGATCACGGTGCCGGGTTTATAGCCAGCCACCTGGATCATGCAGATCGCGTAGTCCGCACCGTCAAGCGCCGCCCGCCGGTCGGTGGTCGCCTCGATGGTCGGGTGGGCGTCGAGCGCCTGGGCCACCTTGTGGGCGACGATCTCAGATGTCGACAGGCGGGCCGGGTCAATATCGAACAATGTCAAGGTCGCACCGGCCAATTCCGGGAAGTGCAGAATATCGCCCATCAAATTCCTGGCAAAAATCGTGCTGCCTGCCCCAATAAACACAATCTTGGGCATCTTGATCCTGACTCCTTTCAAGAACAATCAAACGGGGCACTCGCGTGGTGCCCCGCCCTATCCCATTCGGCTCCGGATGGTCTAAATCTCATGCCGGCCTTGCAACGCACGCAGCAGCGTGACCGAATCCACATATTCCAGGTCGCCACCGGTCGGCAGGCCGCGCGCCAGCTTGGTGACTTTGACGCCGGTGGGGGCAAGTTGGCGCTGCACATACATGGCGGTTGCGTCGCCTTCCATGCCGGGATTGGTCGCCACAATCACCTCAAGCACGCCCTCCGCCTTCACCCGTGAGACCAGCTCGCGAATCTTCAAATCTTCCGGCCCGATCCCTTCCACCGGTGAGATCGCACCATGCAGGACGTGGTAGCGGCCCTTATACGCGCCCGTGCGCTCAACGGCCAGCACATCCAGCGGGTCTTCGACCACGACAAGCGTCGTTTTGTCGCGGC
>CAZSXY010000148.1:2244-3435 GCA_964611395.1 uncultured Anaerolineaceae bacterium
ATGGCCTGGTTGACCGCTGCCACCAACACGTCTTGCAGGTCGGTTAGCCATTCTTCATCGTCAGTGTCGATGACTTCAGGATTGATCGTAATCGACTTGACCTGTTGGTGACCGGTGATGACAATGGTCACTGCGCCGCCACCCACACTCACCTCGACCGTTTCTTCACCGAGCGCGGCCTGCGCCGCGGCCATATCCTCTTGCATCTTTTGTATCTGGCGCATGATGGCTCCCTGATTGGGAGCACCGCCCCCAGGAGCGCCAAACCCGCCACCGCTGCGTCTTCTCTTTGCCATGATGTTTTCTCCTGCTCAATCGTGCATCCTGCGGGATTGCCGCGTGCGGCCGCCAACCCCGCTACTCATCAAAATCGGTGATCTCGCCGCCAAGTTCGTTCACGCCAAAGGCCAGCACATCATCGTGAGCGATCAAATCGCTGGTTTGAGGATTTGAGTCCTGTGGCTCGTCCACCACAATCACCGTGAAATGCAGCGACACGCCCAATACCTCGGCCAGCGCATCTTCCAGGGCGGCGCGTTTGCTAGCATCTTCGATCTTTTGCTTAAAGATATCGCTGCGCGCGCCGAGCACCAGCGTATCCCCGCGCACATCACGCGGCTTGATGTGGTCCAGGAGCGCCGGAAGCGATGGATGGTAGGCGCGTGCCGCCTTTTGAATCTGCGGCCAGGCTTGCGCCACCTGGGTCACGCTCACCGCCGCGACCGGCCCCGGTTCGGGTTGGGGTTCGGGTTCGGGTGCGGCCTCCGGCTCTGTGTCCTCGACCGGCGGCGGCAGGTCATGCTGCGTGCGCGGAGCCGGGCGCTTCTTCGTTGGACGGGGCGCGTACACCAGCTCGTCCTCGGCGACGGGCTTGATGCTCTCCAGAAACGCGAGTTCAAGCGGCAGTTGCGGCTGCCAGCCGCCGCGCCATTCCTGGGTTGCCTGATTAAACGCGCGGATCGCCCCCATAAGGGCCTTGCGCCCAATGGCCCCGGCCTGCTCATGCAGCACCGCGCGGCGCTCCTCGGTCACGTCGACCAGGGTATCGCCGGACATCTTGACCAACAGCATTTGCCGCAGGTGCTCGATCACCTGCTGCCCGTACTGGCGCGGGTCAGCGCCGCCATCGATTGCGCCGTTGATCAAATCAAGGCCGCGCGCCGCGTCATTGGCGACCAGCGCGTCAACCAG
>CAZSXY010000148.1:3535-8357 GCA_964611395.1 uncultured Anaerolineaceae bacterium
GGAACTTTGGCGATCTCGGTCGTCGCCAGCACAAAGATCGCGTGTTCGGGCGGCTCTTCGAGCGTCTTGAGCAACGCATCGAACGCCGCGCCCGAAAAGCGGTGCACTTCGTCGATGATGTAGACTTTGAATTGACCTTCGCCGGGCGAAAAGGCGATCTTGTCACGCAGGTCGCGCACGTCATCCACGCCGGTGTGCGACGCCGCATCGATCTCGATCAAGTCCAGGAAGCGCCCCTCGTTCACCGCCACGCAGGGCGCACACACATTACATGGACGCTGCTCAGAATCGTCATGCAGACAGTTGACCGCCTTCGCCAAAAGGCGCGCGGTCGATGTCTTGCCGGTTCCACGCGGGCCGCTGAACAGGTAGGCGTGCCGGATGCGCCCCTGGCGGAGCGCGTTACGCAGCGTGCGCGTAATATGCGCCTGGCCGATAACATCTTCAAAGGTCTGGGGTCGCCACTTCAGGTAAAGAGCCTGTGCGGGCAAGGGTCAGCCTCCATCGCTTGGTTGTACGGGCCTAGTGTAGCAAGCGCCAACAGGGGTGCGCAAATCTTACCCCCGCATCCAGACAACATAGTATAATATAGACACCAGCACGATCACCTGGTGCTGATTATAGCAGCCCTGCCGGGTGACGATGCCGGTACAACGAAGCAGCACCCGCGGGTGCATCGCTTAAGGAGCATGGCATGGGTAACCTCGGAACTACCGAATTGGTCTTGATCCTGGCCGTCGTCGTTTTGCTGTTCGGCATCGGGCGCGTCTCGCGCATTGGCGGGGAGATGGGCTCAGCGATCCGCGAATTCCGCAAGGGGTTGCGCGGCGAGGACGAGGAAACCGATACGACCGAATCGTAAGCGGCAAAAATGGCAGGCGCTGCGTCGCCTGCGTCCGGGCCACTAGAAGAATCATATCCAAAACAACACCCTCATCGCCTTATGAGTGATGAGGGCTTTGTTACGCCAACCCCGTGTTCGCCGGTCATGGCGAGGGGGCCAGCGTCGCCTCCTGGAACAATGGGGCAGTTTCGCCGACGCGGAAGGTGGCCTGCACCTGCCCCGTTGAATCGGCCAGCGTGATAACTTCCCCCTCCTGCCAGGCAGGAGTTTCGCGGCCCCAGTAGAGTGCAGCCGGTGTATTCTGCCCCTGGCGCGAATAAACACGCACCGGGCTTCCCTGCTGCATGCGGAACTCTGGGAAGCGGAACGTTTCGCCGCGTTCGTTGGAAAGCGTCCATCCCTGCAAGTTGATCACGTTGCCCACGTTGCGAATCTCCACCATTTCGCTGTTCACATTACCCCAGTTCATAACGCTGGCGATCACCACCTGCGCGTTCGCGGCGGTGGGCGCGAGCGTCACTGTTGGGGCAAAGGGCGTCAGCGAGAAAGGCGTATGGGTCGCTGTGGGGACCGGGGTCGGGGGCAAAAGCGCCGCGCACCCTTCCACCGGAATGACCAACACCTGGCCAATTTGCAGGTTGAAGGCGTCGTCCTCGGTCATGTCATTGGCGAGCAGGATGTCACCCGCAAACACGCCGTAACGAAGCGCCAGGGCGCTGATCGTGTCGCCAGGCGCGATCACATGCCGGATGCAGCCGTCATCTTCCGGGGTATCCGCCGTCTCGGTGGCGAGGTCGGGCGGCAGGTCGGTTGGGATCGGCGGCAACAAGGCCGGGTCAATGGTTGCCACGGCGGTCACCTCGACCACCGATCCGCCCTGCTGCGGATTGGGGGTTGCGGTGATCACGGCGACGATCTCCGGCTGCGAAGCCAATGCGGTACTGGTGAGTTGCAGGGCGTCAATCGTGCCCTGATACTCCACCGGTTGCAACGCCGACCCGCCCAGGGGTGTGGCAGTGAGGATCACGATCTGGGTCGGCCCTTCCTTCGGTTCGGTGGAACGGCGCGTGCGGTCAATGCTGATGACCAACCCCGCGACGACCAGCGACACAACAACATTCAGTACCATAAATCCAGCCAAAGCCCGGCGGCTCATCGTGTTAGTCCCCTCACTTGTGCATACTGAACCCGGCAACAATCGCCTCAGCCTCGCCAGTCATATTATCATATGGCCAGATGCGGAGCAACGCCAACCGGCAACTGCGCGGCCAATCATCCGCTGCCCATTTTCTGCCGAATTCGTTACACTTGTCCGCTACGGGTTGCGGCCTGCGGACATGGACAGGGCGCGGCTTGATTGAATCAAAACACGGGAGCATATCGCGGCATGAGCCGGTTATTGGGACAGATTTTTCATAATGTACATATCGCCGGACTGGCCGGCACGCTGGGGATCGCCGCAAGCTGGTACGCCTGGCGCGTCGAAACGCGGTGGCTGCGGCTGATCCGGCTGCGGTTGCCGATCCCCGGCCTGCCGCCCGCTTTCGACGGCTACCGCATCGTCCACCTGTCCGACCTGCACCTGGGTGTCGAGTTGAACCACCACCAGTTGCCGCTGATCGTGGCCACTGCCAACCGCGAACAGCCGGACATGATCGCGATCACCGGGGATTTTGCCACCGGCGGGCGTGACGGCTTGATAGCCGGAAGCGCGCCCCTGGCACGGTTGCGCGCGCCGGATGGCGTATGGGGCGTGCCCGGCAACCACGACCTGGTCGTCGGGATCGAGCGCGTCGCCCACATGCTGGACCGCGCGGGCATACGCCTGTTGACAAACCGGCACCATGTGTTACGGCGCGAGGGAGCCACCCTGACCCTGGCGGGCGTCGATGACGTTGTGCGGGGCGTGCCCGATCTCAAAGCCGCGCTCTGCGGCGCACCACACGACGCGCCGGTGATTCTGCTGGTTCATGCCCCCGATTACGCCCCCGTCGCCGCCAGCGACCCGCGCATCGCCCTGCAACTTTCAGGGCACACGCACGGCGGGCAAATCCGGCTGCCGGGCAATCTGCCCCTGGTGTTGCCGCTTGGCGGGCGGATGTACCCGGCAGGGCTTTACCGCGTGGGGAACCTGGCCGTATACGTCACCACCGGAACCGGAACCGGGCGCTTCGTCTTCAGGCTCAATTGCCGCCCTGAAATCGCCGTGATCACCCTGGTAAGCGCGGCTGCGACCCCCGAAAGCGACTCTATACGATGACCGGGTTTACACGTATACTTAAACGCACGATCTGGCCGCTCAAGCGGCATATTACCATCATCATGTTGAGGATAATTCAGGAGACTATGGCTGTCGTACGCACATCACCCATTTTGCCCCCTGACCAGCGCCCGGCCTGGGACACCATCCGGCCTATGCCCCAGTCGCGCGTTTCAACGCGACGCCCGATCATCATTGGGCATCGCGGCGCGGCGGGTCTCGCCCCCGAAAATACCCTGGTGGCCTTCCAGCTTGCTCTGGACCTGAACATCGATGCGATCGAATTCGATGTCCAGCGCAGCAAAGACGGCGCACTGATCGTGTTCCATGATGAAGATGTCAGCCGCGTGACCGATGGAACCGGCAAGCTGTGGGATATGACATTGGCGGAGATCAAAGCGCTGGATGCCGGCATCCGTAGCGGCGAGCAATTCCGAGGCGAGCGCATCCCGACGCTGGAAGAGGTCTTCGACTTCCTGCGACAGACCGACCAGGTGCTCATGATCGAAATGAAGGAACCCTGGCGATACCCGGGCATCGAGGCAGCAGTTGTCGAACAAATCCGGAAATATGACCTGATCGAGCGCATCCAGATACGCTCGTTCTACCACGACTCGCTGCATGCCATCCACCGGATCGCGCCGGACATCGCGCTATCCGAGTTGTGGCTCGACCGCTTGCCGCGTGACGAAGACGTGATCTACAAAGCGGTCAACGCCAACCACAACCTGTACACGGTGGAAACCATCGCCCGGCTGCACCGGCGCGGCGTGCAGGTGACGGCCTGGACGGTCGATGATCTGGACGAGGCGCGGCGACTGAAAGACGCAGGGATCGACGGCCTTACCACGAATGTTCCCGACCAGTTACTTGCGCTCTTCGACTGACACTCGCGAAACGACAGTGGGCGCGCGGCATGGTAGCCGCGCGTATTGTTTCAGCAGGAGGTGACTTGATGGACTATCTGATCGACGGACACAACTTGATCGGCGCCATGCCGGACATAAGCCTGGCTGATCCCGATGACGAGGACCAGCTAATCGAGCGGCTGAAGGGCTACATGGGTCGCAAACGCAACCGGTGTACGGTCGTGTTCGATAACGGCATGCTCGGCGGCCTGTCGCCCGAGCTATCGTCAAGTAGAATCAAAGTCTATTTTGCTCCCAACCGCACCGAAGCCGACGCCATCATCCGGAGCCGCATCCGAAAGGCCGACAACCCGCGCAACCTGCTCGTCATTTCGTCCGACAGAGAGATTATCGCGGAAGCCCGGCGATGGGGAGCCGAAACCATGTCCTCGAAGAAGTTCGCCAGCAAACTCGCGCCGCAGCAACACAAACCGGGCGGCGATGCCGAGGAAAAACCCGTACCGTCGCCGGACGACGTTCGCGACATTGAGGATCAGTTCCTGCACGGCGCAGACGGCAAGGAAAAAGATTAGGCCAGCGTTAGGGCATGCGCTGGTGTTTTTCTCATCTTCTTCTCATATTTCATTCACGAAAAACTAAGACGCTTGGCCTATCATGATGGTCATAGCGTCTCTTCTTGATCGGATGCAGTGGCTCATGTAACGGGATAGAAGTGGCTTGACGTAAGACGTAAGAGACGCTTTGGCCTAGCAAGCACGGAGATGCGCGTCGCCGGTAGCGAGTTAGGCCACCTACTAGGGTCGTTTGTGGTGCCCCCCCCTCGCCGCAAACGACTCTAATGTTTTTAGG
>CAZSXY010000149.1:0-8352 GCA_964611395.1 uncultured Anaerolineaceae bacterium
ACCCACCCGATCCATACCGATCGGGTGGGGAAGGATCGGCGCACAGGACGCGGCGCTTAAGCGTCGACCGCCTGTGCCAATCCCAGCTCGTACCCGCGCTCTAAAGCGGAGACGTTGACTGTGTGCAAATGCGCTTTGCGTTCGCCGAGTTTCTCGTGCAGCACATGCTGGACGGTGGCCATGGCGACGATGGGCTTGCGGGCCAACATCGCGCCGAGCAGGATCATGTTGGTGACCCGCACCTGTCCCAATTCCGAGGCAAGCTCCGTCGCCGGAAGCTGCACGATCACCAGATCGGTGCGCTGCGGTGTGTGTACCACCAGCGACTGGTTGACGATCAGCAACCCGCCTGGCCTGATCATGTCCTCATATTTTTCCAGCGATGGGTTGTTGAACACGACGGCGATGCTGGGGTGCTTGCAGACCGGTGAACCGATGGGTTCGTCGCTGACGACGACCGTGCAATTGGCCGTACCGCCGCGCATCTCCGGCCCGTAGGAGGGAATCCAGGTCACGTGTTTGCCTTCTTCGAGGGCGGTATAGGCCAGCAGTTGACCGGCGAATAGCACGCCCTGACCACCAAACCCGGCAAAGATGATTTCTTCGTGCATGGTTACCGCCCCTTCATCAGTGCTTCGACGCCGTCGGCGACTTTAAAGTCGCCCAGCGGGTAGTACGGGACCATATGCTGCTCGACCCATTCCAGCGCTTCCGGGGCGGACAGGCCCCAGTTGGTCGGACAGGACGACAGCAACTCCACCATCGAGAAGCCCAGTCCGGCAAGCTGAACCTTGAACGCAGTCCGGATCGCTTTCTTGGCCTTGTTGATCTCTTTGACATTATGCAATGAGCGGCGGGCGATATACGCGGAACCGGTCATGCCCGCCAGTAATTCAGCCGCCCGCACAGGGTATCCGGTCAACTCAACATCGCGTCCGGTCGGCGATGACTTGGTGTACTGGCCGGGCAAGGTGGTGGGGGCCATTTGCCCACCGGTCATGCCGTAGATGGCGTTGTTGATGAAAATCGTGGTGATATTCTCGCCACGCGCGGCGGCGTGGATGATCTCGGCGATGCCAATCGCTGCCAGGTCGCCGTCGCCCTGGTAGGTAAAGACGACGTGATCGGGCATGACGCGCTTGATGCCGGTCGCCATCGCCGGGGCGCGCCCGTGTGCTGCTTCGGCCCCGTCGGTGTTGAAGTACTCGTAAGCCAGCACAGCACAACCGACCGGTGAGACGCCGATCGTGCGCTCGCGGACGCCTAATTCGTCCAGCACTTCGGCGACGAGGCGATGCGCGATGCCGTGCGTGCAACCGGGGCAGTAGTGGGTCGATACGTCGCGCAGCGATTCAGGCCGCGTGTAGACGACCTGTTCGTCGATCATCGTTTCTGTTGCAACCATAATTCTTTTCTCCCTACCCTGCGCTGACGGGTAACTTCTCGTACAGCGTCGTAATGGCCTCGTGGATTTCTTCGGGCACAGGCACAACGCCGCCTGTCCGCCCGTAGAATTCGACCGGAACCTGCCCGCCGCTGGCCAGCTTCACATCATCGACCATCTGTCCGGCGTTCATCTCGACGACCAGGAAGGCATCCACATGGTCGGACAACTCCGAAAGCCGCTTTTCGGGGAAGGGCCAGAGCGTGATCGGGCGGAACAGGCCCACGTTTAGACCCTCACGGCGAGCCTGCCTGACGGCGGTTTGCGCGATGCGTCCCGCCGATCCATAGCCCACGACGACGATCCGCGCCCCCTCGGTCAACATCTCGGTGGAACGTTGTTCGGTGTGCTGAATCTCCTTGATCTTGGCCTGGAGCCGGTTGTTGACGGCTTCCAGTCCGGGCGCGTTGAGTTCTAGCGAGGTGATGATGTTCGGCTCGCGGCCCTTCGCGCCGGTCAGCGCCCAATCGGGGCGTTCGGTGCGCACCGGCTGCATGGGGGGCAGCTCAGCGGGTTCCATCATCTGCCCAATCAACCCGTCGGCGACGACGATCACCAGGTGGCGATATTTGTCGGCTAGGTCAAAGGCCAGCACCATCAGGTCGATGGCTTCCTGAACCGATGCAGGGGCCAGCACAATCGAGTGGTAATCACCGTGTCCGGCGGAACGGGTGACCTGGAAGTAGTCCGCCTGGGATGGTTGGATGTTGCCCAGGCCGGGGCCACCGCGCATCACATCGACGACCACGCAGGGCACTTCTGAGCAGGCGATGTACGAGAAGCCCTCTTGCATCAGGCTGATGCCGGGGCTGGATGATGACGTCATGGCGCGCGCGCCGGTACAGGCCGCGCCGTAGACCATGTTAATGGAGGCTACCTCGCTCTCCGCCTGGATAAAGGCGCGCCCCAGTTCGGGCATGCGCTTGGCCATGTGCTCCAGTAATTCTGTTTGAGGGGTGATTGGGTAACCAAAATAAGCCTCGACACCGGCCCGAATGGCAGCTTCGGCCAGTGCGACATTTCCCTTGAGTAGTTCGACAGCCATAAGTCTAATTCTCCTCTATCTCAGGCCGTCGCAGACGCGCGCCGGGCCTTTGCTGGGACCTGGCGATACACGGTAATACACACGTCAGGACAGGCGACGGCGCAGAGTGCGCACCCGGTGCATTTGCCTTCAGGGTCGACCAGCATGGCGGGGAAGTATCCCTTCGCATTCACGCGGTCGGTGGCCATCTCGATCACGTTCTGAGGGCAGGCAAGTGTGCACAAGGTGCATCCTTTGCAGGTTTGCTCGTTGATTTCGATGCGCCCCTTAGCCATATAGCATTACTCCTCATCCTTGATAATTCGTTTTCTTTCGATTCAAACAACACTTTGAACGTCTGGGGCGTGCCCGACGGCGCGCCCCATGGCGCTTAGCCCGTATCTTCAGCGGGCGTCTCAGACTCCACGACGGATGGTTCGGGCGTTTCGTCTTCGCTCCCCGCCGTTTCTGACCAGGGCAGGGTGTCGACAAACAACCTGGGCACGTGGTACAGCTTTTCGGCAGCTTCGGCCAGCTCCTCACGGAACCTGGGATGAGCGATCTCCACCAGGGCTTTGGCCCGCTCGCGGATCGTGCGCCCGTACAGATCGGCAACGCCGTATTCGGTTGCGATAAAGTGCACGTCGTTGCGGGTGGTGATTACGCCAGAGCCGGGGGTCAGCGTGGGCACAATGCGGCTGATGGAGCCGTTCTTGGCCGTACTCAGCATGGCGATGACCGGCATGCCGCCGTTGCTGCGGGCGGCCCCGCGCACAAAGTCCAACTGGCCGCCCACGCCCGAATAGAGATATGTGCCCATGCTATCGGCGCATACCTGCCCGGTCAGATCGACCTGGATCGCCGAATTGATCGACACCATGCGGTCGTTCTTGGCGATGACGAACGGGTCGTTGATGTACTCGGACGGGTGCAACTCAACGATGGGGTTATCGTCCACGAAGTCGTAGAGCCGCTGCGTGCCAAGCAAAAAGCCGGCGATGATCTTGCCGGGGTGCAGCGTCTTGCGCTCGTTGGTGATCACGCCCGCCTCGACCAGGTCAACCACACCATCAGAGAATAGCTCGGTATGGATGCCGAGGTGCTTGTGATTGTGCAACTTGCGCAGCACCGCATCGGGAATGCCGCCAATGCCCATTTGCAGCGTGGCCCCGTCCGGGATGACGGCGGCCAGGTGATTCGCAATGGCTTCCTGTTCTGGCGACGAGGCAGCCATTTGCACTTCGGGCAGCGCGTAGTCCACTTCGACGAAGTAGTCGATCTTCGATACGTGGATGAAGCTATCGCCCAAGGTGCGCGGCATGTGGGGGTTCACCTCGGCGATCACGATCTTGGCGCTTTCCGCCGCGGTCTTGGTGACGCCCACCTCGACGCCATACGAACAGTAGCCGTAGCGATCGGGGGGCGTGACCTGGATCAGCGCCACGTCGATGGGCAGCCGCCCGGTTTTGAACAGCCGGGGAATCTCCGACAGGAAGACGGGCGTGAAGTCGGCACGCCCATCATTGACCGCCTCACGAACGTTAGGACTGATGAAGAGCGAGTTGACGCGGATGTGCGGGACGAGTTCTGGCTTGACATAGTCGGCCTTCCCAATCGTCAAGACCTGAATCAGCGAAAGATTCTCAAGGTCTGGTGCGCGCTGGTTCAGGGCTTCCATGACGACCTGTGGCACCGAGCAGTTACCGGTCACGAAAATGCGGAATCCGGACCGCAGCACACCCACAGCTTCTTCGGCGGTGACTTTCTTGGGTTCGTAGAGACTTAACCAATCCATCATAGTGCCTGACTACTCCATCACGTGGCAATCACGGGTTGCGTTATGCGCTGCATGTCTTTAATCGCCTCGCTGAGGCGGCGAATACCTTCGACGATGGCTTCTTCCGGCATGCACGAGAAATTCAGTCGCGCGGTCGGTGGCGGGTCGGGCGTGGTGAAGAAGGCATTTCCCGGCACGAAGGCCACATTGCGCCGGACGGCTTCTTCAAACAGCGCGCGCACGTCGGTTCCTTCCGGCAGGTGCATCCACAAAAACAACCCGCCGCTGGGGTGTGTCCAGCGAACTTCGGGCGGCATGTACTGGTCTAGCGCGGCCAGCATCGTGTCGCGCCGCTTGCTATACACGGTGCGCAGCTTGTTGATGTGGTCGTTGATGAAACCGTCTTTCGCGACCTCGTAAATGACCATCTGGTTGAATGTGCTGGTGTGCAGGTCGGCTCCCTGCTTGAGTTGCACCAGCTTGTGGATGATGTCCGGCGAAGCCACCACCCAGGCTGTTCGCAGGCCCGGAGCCAGCGTCTTAGAGAAGGTCGACAGGTAGATCACATTACCGGTGTAGCAATCGCCGTTGTTACCGGCGAGTTCGGCATCAACCGTTACCAGGGACTTGAGAGGTTCGCCCTCGAAGCGCAACCGGCCATAGGGGTCATCCTCGACGACGGGCACGCCTTGCTGCTGCGCTAGCTCGACCAGCCGGACGCGGCGCTCAGCGCTGATCGTCACGCCCGCCGGGTTCTGGAAGTTGGGCAGAATGTACATGAACTTGGGGCCGTGGCGCAGTGCGGCGGGCAGGTCGTCCACACACACACCGTCCTCGTCGGCCCGCACACCGATATAGCTGGCCTGGTAGGCGGCAAAGGCTTGCAACGCCCCCAGATAGGTGGGTTGCTCGACCAGGACGTGATCGCCGGGATTGATCAGCAGCGCACCGATCAACGAGAGGGCCTGCTGTGACCCGGAGGTGATCATCACGTTTTCGGCGCTGACGCAAATGTTGGCGCTTGAGAGCCATTCGGCGATCATCTCGCGCAGCGGCAGGTAACCCTCGGTGGGGCTGTATTGGAGCGCCTGGTGCGCCTGGTCGGCCAGCACGCGATGGCATGCTTCTTGAAACCGTTCGACAGGGAAATATTCGGCGGCGGGCAACCCGCCAGCAAAAGAAATAATTTCAGGTCGCTGGGTTAGCTTGAGCAACTCGCGGATCACCGAGCTTGTCAATCCGCGCGTCCGCAACGCAAACCGTGACTCCCATAAAGTATCCATTAGTTAATCCCTTACTCTCCTTAGGCACCAAAAGGGGGCAACGCTTCTTGCCCCCTACTCTCACGATACACTTAGTAACTACGCGTGGCAAGTAGCTTCTGCCACTGGTACTGCTGCGGGGTGTCACGTGGCAACCCCCCAGCGAGGGGGCCGCGCCGGTAGCCCCGGTTTGTTTATGGTGGACGATGGTCTGCACCGGTAATTTTGAATCTCCGCGTTAGTCGAGCGAATCAACGTTCCAGATGCCGGTGCGCAGGTAATGGTCAATGGAGCGCGCAGCTTTGCGCCCATGCCCCATCGCCATGATGACCGTCGAGGCCCCGACCGCAATATCGCCGCCGGCAAAAACCCCCGGTTTGGAGGTGCGCAGCGTGTCCAGGTTGGTTTTGACGGTGCCCCGGCGCGAGTCGACTTCAAGACCCTGTGTCGTCTTGGGAACCAGTGGGTTCGGGCCGTTGCCAATCGCGACAACCGCCGTATCCACGTTGATCCGGTATTCCGTGCCTTCGATGGGCACAGGCCGCCGGCGACCCGAAGCGTCGGGTTCGCCCAACTCCATGCGGATGCACTCGACCTGGCAGACTCGCCCCTCGTCGTCACCGATATAGCGCAACGGGCTATGCAGCAGCTTGAAGATGATCCCCTCTTCCTTCGCGTGGTGAGTTTCTTCTTTCCGGGCGGGCATCTCGACTTCTGAGCGCCGGTAGATGAGGTACACCTTTTCTGCGCCCAGCCGCGCTGCCGTGCGGGCAACATCCATGGCTACATTGCCGCCACCGATGACCGCGACGCGCTCGCTGATCGCAATCGGCGTGTCGCTGTTGGGAAAATCATAGGCACGCATCAAGTTGCAGCGGGTCAGGTACTCGTTGGCCGAGTAGACGCCGCACAGGTTCTCGCCGGGCAGCCCCATGAACCAGGGCAAGCCCGCGCCGGTGCCCAGGAAAACGGCATCGTGCCGCTGCAACAACTCGTCAACCGTTTCAATCTGCCCGACGACGTAGTTGTAGACGATCTCAACGCCCATGCGCTGCACCACCTCGACTTCGGCATTGACAATGGCTTTGGGCAGCCGGAATTCGGGGATACCGTACATCAGCACGCCGCCCGGCGCGTGTAAGGCCTCGTAGATGGTGACGTTGTGCCCCATCCGGCGCAGGTCGATGGCCACGGTCAGACCGGCGGGGCCGCTCCCCACCACGCCAACGCTCTTGCCCGACGGCTCGCCAATCGGCGGTGATTCCACCAAACCATGCTCGCGTTCCCAGTCGGCCACGAAGCGCTCCAACCGGCCAATGGCGACCGGCTCGCCTTTCTTGCCCAGGACGCAGCGCGATTCGCATTGGTGTTCCTGGGGGCAGACGCGCCCGCAAATGGCCGGGAGCATGTTCGTTTCCTTGACCTTGTGAATCGCTTCTTCGAATTGCCCCTCGGCAATCAGCCCGACGAAACCGGGAATATCGATCCCAACCGGGCAGCCCTCAACGCAGAGGGGTTTCTTGCACATCAGGCAGCGATTGGCTTCGACCACCGCCGCCATCGCCGTTAACCCGTAGGGAACCTCCCGGAAGTTCCGGCGACGCTCGTTGGGGTCTTGCTCCGGCATGGGTTGGCGGGGGATGGCCATGCGCTCCTTGGGCTTGAGGGTGCGCAGTCGTTCGATCTCGTTAATGTCCAGGTGGTCGCTCATCAGAACCTCTTTGTCCCCTGTCACCGCTTCAGACATGGTCAAGCTGGAGTGCTTCTTCACTTTTGCAACGTTCGAGCATGCGCTGGTACGCCAGTCGCTCCTGGTCCTTGTAAAAGGCCTGGCGTTGCATCAGCTCGTCAAAATCGACCAGATGGCCGTCGAAGTCCGGGCCATCCACACAGGCGAACTTGGATTCGCCGCCAATGGTGACGCGGCAGCCGCCGCACATCCCCGTGCCGTCGACCATGATGGGGTTGAGGCTCACCATAGTCGGGATGCCGTGTTCTTTGGTCAGCAAGCTCACGAATTTCATCATGATCACCGGGCCGATCGCGAAGACCTGGTCGGGTTTGCCAGCGCGGCTGATGTAGTCGGCCAGCGCATCGGTGACGCGCCCCTTCATGCCATACGTCCCATCATCGGTGCAGACGATGACCTCGTCGGATATGCGTCGCATCTCGTCTTCCATGATCAGCAGGTTCTTGCTGCGTGCGCCCAGGATGCTGACCACTGTGTTACCCGCCTCCTTGAGCGCCTGGGCGATCGGATATGCTGGCGCGATGCCGATGCCGCCCCCCACAACGACCACCGTCCCCTGTTTCTCGATGTGGGTCGGCGCGCCGAGCGGGCCGACAACATCGCGCAAGCGGTCGCCGGGCTTAAGCATGGACATCTGAGCCGTTGATTTGCCGACCACCTGCACCACCAGCGTGATCGTCCCCTGGTCGGGGTCGGCGTCCGCGATGGTGAGCGGGATGCGTTCGCCGCGCTCGTTGATGCGAATGATCACGAATTGCCCGGCCTTGCGCCGTTGGGCGATCTTGGGGGCGCGGATGACATACCGGTTGACGTTCTCGGCAATCACCGTGTTTTCTAGAATTTCATTCACCTGTTTTTGCTCCGTTTAATAGCTCCTATGCCCAAACAAAAGGGCCGTCGGGGGGTGTGCTACCAACTCACACCCTGACGGCCCGGTCATCCGGCCATATCATGCCTAGCAAAAGATGCAAAGGTAAGAGACGGATTGGGAGTGCCATTCGCTTGAGTGGGGTCCAGCCGGACCGTTGGAAGTTAAACCGGATGGTCGGGCCTGTGTTTGTCATAGGGTTTTCGGATGCCTGTATAAATTATCTT
>CAZSXY010000150.1:0-1198 GCA_964611395.1 uncultured Anaerolineaceae bacterium
CGCCGCGTCCTGTGCGCCGATCCTTCCCCACCCGATCGGTATGGATCGGGTGGGTTGATTCTCAGCAAGGAACGCAGTACAGTATGGCGCTGCGCACAACAAACAAGGTATCGAGCAACCACATCTATGAGTGATCAACTGAATTTCCAGGGCTTTGTGTGTCCTCTCCCCCTGCGGGATTATCCCCAGATCGTCTTGGGTCATGGCAGCGGCGGGCGGCTTTCTGCCGATTTGATCCAGCACCTCTTCGTGCCGCTATTCGACAACCCGATGCTGTCCGAACTGAACGACCAGGCGGTGCTCGAATTCAACGGCATGCGGCTCGCGTTCACGACCGACTCGTTTGTGGTGAGTCCGTTGTTTTTCCCCGGTGGTGACATCGGCAGCCTGGCCGTGCACGGCACGATCAACGACCTGGCCGTGAGCGGCGCGCGACCGCTTTTCCTATCCGCTGGCTTCATCCTCGAAGAAGGACTGGCGATGGACGATTTAGGCCGCATCACCACCTCGATGGCGAACGCCTGTAAGCATGCGGGCGTCCATCTGGTCACCGGCGATACCAAAGTGGTCAACAAGGGCAAAGGTGACGGGGTGTTCATCAACACCGCGGGGATTGGGTTAGTCCCAGAGGGCGTGCACATCGCGGCGAACGGCGCGCGCCCCGGTGATGCCATCATCGTCAGCGGGACGATCGGCGATCATGGCATGGCGATTATGTCGGTGCGCGAGGGGTTGAGCTTTGAAACCGAACTGGTCAGCGATAGCGCCCCGCTCCACACGCTGGTGGCCGATATGCTATCCGTCACCAGGGACATTCACTGCCTGCGGGATGCTACGCGCGGGGGTCTGGCCGCCGTGTTGAACGAGCTGGCCGAGCGGTCGCAGGTGGGGTTCGAACTGGACGAAGCGACGATTCCGGTGCGCCCCGCCGTGATGGCTGCGTGTGAAATGTTGGGGATAGACCCCATGTATGTCGCCAACGAAGGCAAACTGGTCGCCGTCGTCCCGGCAGAGCACGCAGAGGCCATGCTGGCAGCCATGCGCCGCCACCCCCTCGGCCAGGATGCCGCCATCATCGGTGAAGCCGTCGAAGACCACCCTGGCATGGTCATCACCCGCACCGTCATCGGGGGGCGGCGTATCGTCAATTTGCCGTTGGGGGAGATTCTGCCGCGCATTTGCTAGTGCGCTTGCACGC
>CAZSXY010000150.1:1298-8337 GCA_964611395.1 uncultured Anaerolineaceae bacterium
AAATCGGGTGTGGACCAATCATCATCGGCGGTCACAGGGATGCGGATCGTCACCTGTGTGCCACGCCCCAGCGCCGATTGGATATCGAGACCGCCGCCATGAGCCTGTACCAGCCGCCGGGCCAATGGCAACCCTAGCCCCATGCCCTGCTGCTCCTGTCGCCCCCGATCGATTTGCTGAAATTCGCGCATGGCCGCCTCAAGTTCCTGCGGTGGAATGCCCGGCCCCTGGTCCACAATACTAATGAAGACGCTGTCCTCGGCGATCCACTGGGTTATGACGACCTCGGTTCCTTGCGGCGAGAATCCCAGCCCGTTGGCAATGATCTCGGCCAACGCGTGCTTGAGGGCATTCGGCTCGCCGAGCACGACAGCGTGTTCGTCCCGCACGTCAACACGGACGCTCACATCAGGGTTGCGGGGCGTAAAGCGCCGCGCCAGATTGACGGCGGCCATCAGCAACTCGGACACATGCAACGGAATTCCAACTTCTTCCACTGAGCGGGTGGAGAGCAAACCGGCTTCCAACTGGGTGATAAACACCATCTGCTCAACCACATGGTGCATCCGGTTGCTGCCCCGCTCGACATATTCGAGCAATTCCTGAACCTGCGACGGGGAGAACTGGTTGATCTGGCGAGAAATGATGTCGAGGGCCATCTCGATCGACACCAGCGGCGTGCGCAACTCGTGCGACACCATCTGGACCAACTGGCGTTTGGCATCTTCGACTTTGCTCTCGATTTCCTGGGCTGTGAGGGAGTGGCGCTCCAGCCGCGCCATGATCGCCGCCATCAATTCGGCAGCCGAAAAGGGCTTGGTCAGGTAGTCATCCGCGCCCAGTTCCATGCCGTGACGCATAAATGCCCGGTCGGTGCGGGCGGTGAGAAAAATAAACGGGACGGACGCTACTTCCGGTGTCTTCCGCACTTCCATGAGCACCGAATAGCCATCCATTTCAGGCATCGCAATATCGCACACGATCAGGTCGGGCAAGAAATCTCTGGCGGCCTGGACGCCTTCCTGACCATTGGACGCCAGCAACACCTCGAAGCCTTCGTAGCTCAGAATCTCCGCAATGTTCTCACGTACGGGCTCTTCGTCCTCAATCACCAGAATCTTGGTCACCGATCAGCCCCCCTTGTTGCTCCTCAACGGCCTGTACCGGTATCCTAACAATAAACGTGGTGCCAGCGCCAACCGTGCTATCGACCTCAATAGTCCCGCCGTGCAAATCTACGGCGTGCTTGGTAATCGCCAGGCCCAGACCTGTGCCCTTGATGGCATTTACGTTTCCGGCGCGGTGGAATGGCTCGAACAGGTGCGCCAGGTCTTTCTGCGGTATGCCGATGCCTTCGTCCGTCACGCGAATGAGGGTTTCATGGTCATCGCACCGCACGTAAAAGCCCACTGTGCCCCCCTGCGGGGAGTACTTGACCGCGTTGGACAGCAAATTCGTCATGATGTGCCGCATCAGCTTTTTGTCCAAAACAACGTACTTACACGAACCTTCAAGCGCCATCTCGATCGACAAGGCCGGTGGAAGCGTTAGCTGGACATCCTCCACGATCTCGGCAGCCAGTTGCCCCAGGTCGACCGGGGCCGGGTCATAGTGCAATTGTTCGGCCTCGGCTTTGCCCAACAGCAGGACATCATCCAACAGGAACGTCATCTGGCGCGACGCCGATTCGATCCGCCGGAAGTGCTTTTCTTTCTGCTCCGGCTGCATGCGGTCGATGTAGCGTTCCAGAATCTCCATGGACGAGACGATCGTGGTTAGGGGCGTGCGGAACTCGTGCGAAGCCATCGACACAAAGCGGGTTTTCAGTTCGCTTAGTTCGCGTTCTTTCTCCAGCGCCTTGCGCAATTCTTCCTCAGCCCGTTTGCGCTCGGTGATGTCGGTGACATACACGAGGATGCGCTCCCACGTTTTCTCGGAGCCGGGCGGGATCGACAAACCAACCACCGTGTGGAGCGTCCGGCCTGTGCTGGTAGTGAACACTTCTTCAGTCTCGAAGCGGGTCATGCCCTCGGCCAGGGCAACCAGTTGGTCGCGGAACAGGCGATTCTCACCTTCCTGCTGCTGGTGAGTAAACATCGCTTCCAGTTCGGCCTTGTGCGCGATCTCGAACAGCGCCAGGGCCGCCTGGTTTACTTCCAGCACGTGCGCGCATGCCGCGCATGCCTGCACCACGTTGGGGTTCGCTTCAAAATAGGCGGCGAAATCGTTGATTCCTTCGGCTCGCAACCGGTCGAGGTGGTCTTTGACGCCGGAAAAATCGGATTCCCACAGGGCCACCGGCGCGTGCTCGAACAAGCCACGATAGCGAATTTCGCTTTCCAGGAGGGCTGCTTCCATGCGTTGTTGCTCGGTGATATCGCGACAGACGGCCAGGATCGCTGGCTCGCCCTGGTAGGTGATGATCTTGCTATTGACGTCAACGATGATGCGCTGCCCGTCTTTGGTCACATGGACGCTGCCATGGGTCTTCACGCCCCCCAGCGTGCGGTGCTTGGTGATGCGCTTGTGGAACGAAGCCGCATATTCCGGCGCGTCGATGTCTGTGATCTTCATGCTCAGCAGTTCTTCGCGCGTATACCCCAACCGGCGGCAGGCCGCGTCGTTCACGGCGAGGATATTCGCCTCTTCGTCGTGCACGAAGATGACGTCGTCAATACCCTCGAACAACTCGCGGTAGCGGGCCTCGCTCTCGCGCAGGGCGCTTTCGGCCCGCTTGCGCTCGGTAATATCGCGCAGGTGACAGACAATGCCGCCTCTTTGCCCGGTCGCGGACTGGATCACCGACATGGCCACTTCGGCGTCAAACCTTGTCCCATTCTTGCATTGCGCGGTGATTTCAAGCCGCTGGATCGTCCCTTCGGTGGTGACAACGCGGATCGCTTGCTGGAGCGCTCCCACCGAATCGGCGTGGGCAACGGCGGTCAGCGATTGGCCGAACAACTCGTCGGGTTGATAACCGAATAGATCATCGAACGTCGGGTTCGTCTGCGAGATCGTCCCATCGAAACGCGCCAGGATGATGGCATCGCTGCTGTTGTTGAGGATTGCTTCAACACGGTTGCGCGTCCGTTCGAGTTCCCGGGTACGCTGGGCGACACGCCGCCGCAATTCTTCATTGTGACGCTGAACTTTTTCGCGCAGCCGGATGTGTGACATGCCAATTGCCAACTGATCGGCCAGTTGCGTGGCAATGACCCGGTGAGCCGGCCCGAACGCCCCCGGCTCATCGGCCCCGAGGGCCAGTTCGCCGATCAGGTGATCTTCAACGATCAACGGGGCGCTGAGATAGGAGCGCATGCCGTATTCAAGGAGCACTTGCTGAAGGCGACTGGGCGACTCAACGGTCGCCAGGTCCGCGATGATGCGCTTCCGGTGGCGTTTGAGATGGTCGGGAATGCCAAATTCAGAGAGGGGGGTATGGTCGCCGGCGCTGAGTACTGTATCGCCATGATCGCCGATGACGACGATCAGCGCATCGTCTGTATCAGGATCAAACAGCGCCATGCTGGCACTGGGGCAGGGCACTAACCGGCAGAAACCTTGCAAGACCTCACCGGCAATTTCTTCTGCTGGCAGGCCGGACAAAACCCCCTGATCCAGTGTATGCAACACGTCCAGGCGTTTGGCATAATGGGCCAGCGCGTCTTCAATGCGCTTGCGCTCGGTGATATCATGGCCAATCCCCACCAGCCCGCTGATTGCGTCTCCGCCATTACAGATCGGGACTTTGGTCGTGATGATGGTGCGGACGTTGCCTTTGGCATCGACGAGCTGTTGTTCCACGTTGACGATGGGCTGGCCTTCATCCAGAACAATGCGGTCTGTGGCGGCAAACTGTTCTGCGAGTTCCGGTGGATAGAAATCGGCTGGCGTTTTGCCGACCACTTCATCCATCGTGCGCACGTTGATCAAATCCAGCGCGGCGCGGTTTTGGAGGACATAACGCCCGTCCTGATCTTTGAGGTAGATATAGTCCGGCAGCAAATCGATCAAGGTGCGCAGTAAGTTGCGCTCAGCAGCAAGGGCTTCCTCAGCCTGCTGGCGCGCGCTGATGTTGCGCATTATGGCCATGAAGATCGTCTGGTCGCGCAACGGAAGGGGGGTGATGGTGATGTCCGCCGGAAAGACGGTTCCATCACGGCGCACCAGGTTAGTCTGGAAACGCGTTCCGCCCTCCGGGTCATCCATCCCGCGTGCGTAGATCGGGTGGGGAGACAAATGCTGTCGCTCTGGCTCCTCGAGCTGGCGCGATGTCATACTCCGCAATTCATCGAGGGTATATCCCAGCATGCGACATGCTGCCGGATTGGCGTCGAGAATTTGTTCGTTGGCGTTCTCAAGAATGACAGCGTCGAGGGCGTAATCAAACAACGCCCGGTAGCGCAGTTGGCTGTCTTCCAAAGCCGACCGGACTTGATCATGTCCGGCTTCGGTCTGTTCGAACGCTGCCAGCCGCGCTTTGAGCTGTTCAATTTCGCGCAGGAGGTCATCGCGCGTCTTATATTCCGTCTCGGCCATGCCCAACTGCCTTGTTCACGCTATCGAAGCGCACGTGATGCCCACTTACCCCAGGTATCCTATCCTGACTCGTCGTAAACATACCACGACAATTATTTACAGCGTAGCATATTTCATGGAAAATTTATACTTTCACAATGAAGCGTCGGCGCTGTTCGCGTGGCGTGCCAGTCCGGTGATGACGCCGTCTTGTATTTACCGCACGAGCCTTTACAATCAATGCCATGACACACGCAACGATCGCTGCCCGTATCGCGCTGGTGCTATCGGCGGGCCTGATAGTAGCCGCCCTGGGCATAAGCCTTCTGCCCGGCCTCAACATGCCGGTTCAGGCCGCCACAACCCCGGCCCGGACGGACGTTGGCCTGCCCGGTCGCACCCCGGCATCCGCTACCACCATGCCCTTGCCCACCGCCCCGATCACGCCGCGGGTCACGTCACCGTTTGTTTTTCCTTCGCCGTCGCCCATAGCATCGCAGCCCCAGGCGCGTGACTGCACCGCCATCTTCCCGCCTGACAACGTCGAAGCCATCATGTGGGGCCAGACCACGCTCAGCCAGCTTGAAGCGGCGTTCGGGCACGCCACGCGCGAACGTGGCCGTGCCAATCGTTTCCGGTTTGAGGCCGAGGGGTGTGTGCTGCGTGCGCTGGTTGGCGTTCAGGAAACCTTCGAAGTCGAGCTTCTCGATTATGGCACGCTTGGATGGCTGCTGGATCGCTATGGCCCGCCCCCGGCCACCGGCATTTCGCAAGGCAACCTTACGTTACGCGACATCGGGCACGCCGTTTTGTTATATCCGGAAGCCGGAATCACCGCTATTTTTGCGGAACACCTGGACGCCCTCACCCTCGATATGCCGGTGGCTACGCTGGTCTTGCGCCCGCCGTTCGAAGCCCAAAAGCAACTCACCCGCCTCAACGTGCGCCCGGAGGTGTGGATACCGCCGGATTCCTGGTCACCGGCCAGTTCGTCCACGCCAACAGATCGAGTACAATGAGGGCATCTACGATCCCTGGCTTGTCACGCACCGATCAGATTCGGAGGGAACATGGAAGAATTACGCGCTATTTTCGATTCGATTGGGCCATCTAGCGATACGTTGTACTGGGACATCACGCTGTATGTTCTGTTTTTGCTGAATACCATCACGTTGCTGCTGCTGCCGGACGGCTCGACGATGGGCACGCTGCTGAGTATGATCGTCCTCATCTCACTCTTTATTGACAAGACATATGCATTTGGCTATATGATTGATACCGGCCCCTACACGCCCGAAACCTGCCATGCCAAGGTCTTCATCGGCACCTACCTGATCCGGGCGATCATTTTCGCCGCTCCACTGACCATCGCGGCCTCAACAGATGAAGGGCGCGTGCGCGGAGCGGCGATTGTAGCCGGAATCGGCGGGGTCATTTATATGTTTTTGCGGTGGTTCATGGAGCAGCGCGATTTTAATGCGCCCGACATTGTCTGCTTCAACACCGACGTGGTGATCCAGAGCGCCGGGCTGGTGCTGGTGCTGGCACGGATCGCGCTGCGCGACCGGCTACGCCTGGGTCGCGTATACCGGCACGTTCCAGTCACGGTACCGGGCCACCTTGCCCCGGACGATGTCGAAATACAGGCTGCGTAGCTGGCTCACAATGGGGCCTATCTTGCCCGTGCCGACCGGACGGTGATCAACCTCGGTGATAGCCACGATCTGCACGCCGGTGCCGCAGAAGAACGCCTCGTCCGCAACGAATACTTCGGTGCGGTCGATTTCGCGCACTTCAACCAGCAGCTCTAACGCTTCGGTGAGCAGCCGGATGACCGTGCGGCGCGTGATGCCTTCGAGAATGTTGGAGGTCACGGGCGGGGTGATCACCACGCCATCGCGCACCATGAAGAAGTTTTCGGCGCTTCCCTCGGAGATGTGCCCGCGTTGATCCAGCACCAGCGCCTCGTCAAACCCCTTGAGCGCGGCGTCGGTTTTGATCAGCGCGGAGTTGGCATATGCCCCCGTGATCTTGCCCCGCGCCGGAATCATATTGTCATCGATGCGACGCCACGCCGAAAACGTCACGCGCGCGCCTTCTTCGTTGGGGATGTAGCTGCCAAAGGGCAGCGCGAACATGGTGAAATCGCTGGCCAGGTCGTGCAATCGCACGCCAATGACCGGCGTGGATTTGTAGATCAACGGGCGAATGTACACATCGACACCGCGATAGCCTTCCTTGCGCAGCAGTTCGATCAAAATCTGGAGCATCGATTCCGGCGTATGGGGGAGATCCATCATCAGCAATTTGCCGGAATTCAGCACGCGCTTGAAGTGATCAAGCGGGCGGAAGAGAAAAAGCTGTTCGTCGTCGTCGTTCCAATAGGCCCGCACGCCCCCAAACGCCCCCGTGCCGTAGTTCAGGGCGTGGGTCATGACGCTGACCTTCGCCTGTTCAATAGGAACAATCTTGCCCTCAAAGTATGCATAAGAAGGTCCCTGGGTCATAACGTCTCTCCTAA
>CAZSXY010000151.1:0-8192 GCA_964611395.1 uncultured Anaerolineaceae bacterium
GCGGCGCGGAGGGAAGAAACGCGCCGGACGAACCGGCGCGGCGGGGTTAGCGCGTCCGTCGGGTGACGCGGAGCGGACGGCGGGAGATGGTGAGGGTGACGGCGGCGCAGCGACGGCAGTAGAACATGGTGCACTCGCGGCCGGGCGTCGTGTCGTGCATGATCAGGGCGAAGGGTTGTCCGCAGGTGGGGCAACCCTTCGGTGCGTCGCGGGGGGTTAGGCGTCGTGCTTCCATTGGTTCTTCACGTATTCGCGGGCGGCCTGCAAGGACCCAGAACCGACGGTGCGGGCGAAGTAGCGCGCGCCCCAGAACGGCGAGCCGGACCGACCCAGGCGGGTGTTGGCGTGGCGCGCGCTCATCGATTTGGCGTCGCGCACGTAGGAAGCGAGGGCGACATCAGGCGGAAGCGTGATCAGCACGTGGACATGGGCGCGGTCGGGGCCGTCCGAGAAAGCAAGCATGCTGCCGCCGCGCAGTTCGGCGATGAAGGCCAGGCACGCGCGCACGTGGGGCACGACGAGCGCGGACAACAGCGGACGGCGGTATTTGGTAGTGAAGACAAGGTGATACCAGAGATATGTTTTTGCAGCCATCGAAACCTCCTTTTTTCGGGGCCAGGCGCGGGCGTTTTGTGGCGGGGCCACGCCCCGACATCAGCGCCGCAGCGCAGCGCCGTCAAGGGCCGCGTGCGGGCGAAGCTTTACCCTTGACGGCGCGAGAACGGCGCTACAATCGAAAAAAGTGGCCCGCCGCAAAGTTTCCGGCGATCACCCCTCTGGGCGGATTCTAGGGGAGGGGGAACGGGTGGTGGGGTGGGGTGGGCTGGTCGGGGCCGCCGCTAGGCGGCAACGCGCCCTGGCGCGCCGCAAGCGCCCCCAGGAATTTGACTGGCGCGCGCCCTCCCCAAGCCTGGGGGCCGCGCCGTGGCGCGCGGGGCGCGGATCGGCGGGCGCTGGTGACGTTGATCGTTCTTGTACGGCGAGGCGCAGCGGAGGCGCGGCGGTGGGTGGGCGGGGGGAGCCGCGCCGGAGCGGTGCTTACTGTGTTGGTGGGCGGGGGTTACTCGCCAGCCACGCGGCGGCTTCGTCGGGCGGGAGCCAGAGCGCGCCGGTAACCTGGATCGCGCGGGTGGTCTTGATCAGCGGCAAGGTGATCTTCCCTTCGCTTTCCAGGCGGAAGAGGTGGTACTTCACGGTGCTTTTGCTCATGTGGCACGCGGCGGCGATTTCGGGGACGGACGGCGCCACGCCATCGTTTTGCTTTTTGTACGCGACGATGTAGGCGAAGACTTCTTCGCGTGGGTGTTTGGTCATTTGGTTTGTCTCCGGTTATAGAACGGTTGTTCTAATTGTACCGGAAACCTTCCGGATCGCGCGCCACGCCCCAGAGGATCCGCGCCAGCTTGTTGACGGCGGCCTGCATGCGGTAGCGCGTGGTGGTGGCGTTGTAGTAATCGCGCACGGGGTTACTGACGGCGGCGGGACGGATCAGGCGCATTGTCCACGTGTAAAGCGTGGTCATGGCGGGGCGATAGCCTTTCTTGTGGCGATCGCGGGTCACGCTGTCGCCTGATTGTCGCGTGCGCGGGTGCGCGCCAAGCGCGGCCTTGAATTGGTCTTTGGTGTAGTCTTGGGCGTGGGCGCGGGTGGCGACGTGGAGCGTGGCGATGCCGAGCAACTGTCCGGGGTATTCACCCTGGCGCGGGACGGCGTAGGGTACGGTGCGCCAACGCGCGGTGACTTCATCGAACGGGGGAAGCGTGACGGCGCGGGTGATCGCGGCGGCGTTCTCTTGCAGTTGAGCGGTTAGCGCGTCGTGCTGCGCCAGTAGGTCTTCAACCTGGCGGACGGTGTCTTGCGGCGGGGTCACGTCATCGGGCAAGAGCGCGGCCAGGCGTTGCAGGGCACGGCGGGTTAGGTGGTGTTCGTAGCCTGGCACGGTTTTCAAGTCCTGACGGCGGGCCAGGGCGATGATTTGCTGCGGCGTGATCGCGCCAGCGCGGGCGGCGCGGAGCCAGAGCGCTTTATGCTGCGCCAGCGCGGGCCACAGACCATGCGCCAGGGCGTCAAGCTGGTTTAGGGTGCGGGTGCGCGTCTTGGTCATGCGGCGGTGGGCGTTGATCATCAGGCGAAGTTGGGTCACTGAGGCTTCGCGGGCGGTGTCGAGCGGATACGCGCCGTGGACATGACGGCCATTGGCCAGCCATTCGGCGGCAAGAGCGAGAGCCTGGGCGTCGGTGCGGTCGGATTTGCTGCCGCTAATGTGGACGGCGCGGATATGGCGCGTGGTGGTGGTGGGCACTTGCCAGATCACGGCGTTTACGTCTCTTAGCGCCGTCAGGAGGGGGGTTAGATAATGCCAGCCGGTCGGCTCGACGGTGATCACGGCGGCGGGCGGGATGAGGGCTTGTAGTTGATGATGCCAGTTCGGAGCTTCGAGGTGGATTTTGTACACGGGCCAGCGCGTGGGCGGCTCGTGGGGCTTGCTGCGGCAGACGTCAAGCGTTGATTTGCCAATGTCGATACCCACATGTATCATGGATCATGCTCCGTGCGCTGTCGCGCGTGAAAAGGGGCGCGGCGCTTTATGGTTGCGCACTTCTCGCGCTTCGTTCATTGGCACTCGCGCCCCTGGCGGTCGGTAGGCGTGCCTTATAAAGCTCGCGCTCGTAGCGCCATACAGCGTTGGCACTCTCCGCCTGTCATATCATAAACCATACAGCGTACAAGAGTCACATGCGGGCGTGCGGAGGAGGCATCTGGCACCCGTCGCTGATAGATTCTAGGATGAATCAACAGAATTGCCATTGCCGAAATAGCCGATGTTGGCTAACATGACCCGGCTTTATTCTGGCGTCAACGGAAGGCATCCACCTGCCATGCCCCCCATCGCCGAAATCCTGGCCCAAACGGCTGCGCTGCTGGTCGGCACCGGGTTAGTCCTGGGCACGCTACTGTCAGCGATCCGATCATTCGTGCTGGCCCGCAGCGCCCGCGATCCAATCACAGCAATCGTGTTCGGCGCATGGCAGCGGCTGTTCAATTGGCGCGCGCGTCGCGCTCGAACGTATCCCCAGCGCGATCAGATCATGGCAATGTACGCGCCCATCAGTCTGCTATCGCTGCCGATTGCGTGGCTCACCCTCACAACCATTGGCTACACGTTCATCTATGGTGCCCTCGGCATCACGTCCCCGCTTGAAGCCTTTACCCTTAGCGGTTCCGCCCTGACCACGCTTGGGTTTTCCAGGCATGATGGCTGGCTGATAATGGCGGCGATTTTCTCCGAAGCCGCCGTCGGGCTGATCCTGATTGCGTTGTTGATTGCCTACCTCCCAACCATGTACAGCGCATTCTCAACCCGCGAAGCCGCCGTCACACGGATGGCAGTACGCGCTGGATCGCCGCCATCCGCTATTGAGATGATCAGCCGCGCTCATCGTATTCACGGGTTGGATTACCTGGCGGTATTGTGGGAGGAATGGGAACGCTGGTTCGCGCAACTTGAAGAAAGTCACACATCGCTTGCCCCACTGGTCTTTTTCCGCTCGCCCACACCCAACATTTCGTGGGTGACGGCGCTGGGAACAGTGTTAGATGCGGCATCCCTGTACGCATCGACGCTCGATGTGCCGCGCAACCCGCAAGCTGAATTGTGCATCCGGGCAGGATACCTGGCGTTGCGCTCCATTGCCAATTTCTTTCGCATCCCGCATGATCCCAACCCGGCTCCAACCGATCCGGTTAGCATCAGCCGCGAAGAGTTCGATGCTGCCTGTGATCAGTTGGAGGCGAGCGGCGTGCCGCTCAAACCCGACAGGGATCAGGCGTGGCGTGATTTTGTCGGGTGGCGCGTTAATTATGACATGGTGCTGCTTTCCATTGCGGCATTGACGATGGCCCCTTATGCGCCCTGGATTTCTGACCGGTCGCATCCTCGAATGAGACATGTGTATCGGGGTGCTAACCCGGTCAGCGCTCGCGAAGGAGACGTATGATGACTGCGAAACGGCCCCATGTAATAATCTATACGGACGGCGGTTGTAAGCCGAACCCCGGCCCTGGTGGTTGGGGTGTGTTGCTGCTTTGGGGGACTGACTACGCGAAAGAATTGAGCGGCGCAGAGCCACACACAACCAACAATCGCATGGAACTTACTGCCGCAATCGAGGCTTTGCGTGCGCTCAAACGCCCTTGTGACGTCACCCTACACACCGACTCTGAATATCTCCAGCAGGGCATCACCTCATGGCTTCCCGACTGGATCGCACGCGACTGGCGGCGCAAGGGCGGCCACCCCGTCGAAAACGAAGACCTGTGGCGAGCACTGCACGCGGAAACCCAGCGCCATACGATTTCATGGCGGTGGGTCAAAGGCCATGCCGGGGATGCTCACAACGAGCGCGTCGATCAACTGGCAACCCAGGCACGCGAGCGCCTGCTCCAGCAGATCGACTCACCCGCCAGCGCCACGTTTGACCCGGATTATGAAATTGCGCTTCGCATTTCGCTGCCGAAGAACAGTTCGACAGGTGGCTGGGCCGCACGCATCGCCGCGCGTGACGGCGACTCGCAGGACACGATATCCGGACGGCTGGCGGCAAGTTCCAGCAACCGTTTATGGCTCCTCGCCGCGCTCGAGGCGTTACGCCACATCCCCGAAGGCGCGAGCGTGCGCGTGTTCGCTCCTGATAGTTATCTGGTCACCGGAATCACGCGGTGGGTCAAGGGATGGCGCGCACATGGCTGGAAAACAAAGAGCGGCTCGCCCGTCAAGAACCGCGACGCGTGGGAAGCGCTGGCGACGGAAGCCGACCAGCGTATAATCCGGTGGGTGCAGGAAGGGAAAGAACCGGTCCCGCTTGCAGCAGACCTGTCCAAACTAGCAGCCGATGCTGCCCGCAACAATACCTGAGCATTCCCGCATGCCGGGCACGTTGGCACACTGTGCCACGCGCGGGAAACGCTGGTAATTTTCGCTACGATTTATCATCCAACGCTCCGGTGCATCATCAAGACCTGCAAACTTCGTGATACAATCGGCACATGACGAACAAACCCTCTTCAACTACCGAAGACAGGCGCACAGCCGAAGTCCGGCGTGTCCTCTGGGGCATCCTCGTGCTCAATGTCCTGGTTGCCGCCGCCAAACTGATCCTCGGCACCATCACCGGCACAGTCTCCATGATCGCCGACGGATTCCACTCTTCAATGGATGCCTCATCGAACATCATCGGGCTGGTGGGCCTGCAAATCGCCGCTCAGCCGCCCGACGAAGAACATCCCTATGGACACCGGCGTTACGAAACCCTGGCAACGCTTGCCATTGGCGGCTTGATGCTCGTTGCCGCGTGGGAAATCCTGCAAACGATGCTGGATCGGCTCCTTCACGGCGGCACGCCCGAAGTTACACAGGCCAGCTTCGTGGTGATGATCGGAACCATGACGGTCAACCTGGTTGTGACCCTTTACGAACGTCGCAAAGGTAGCCAGCTCAACTCGGACATTCTGCTCGCGGATGCATCACACACGAGCAGCGATCTTCTTGTCTCGGCGTCCGTGCTCCTGAGCCTTGCTATCACCTCGTGGGGCTATCCCTGGATTGACCCGGTCATTGCCTTAGTCATCGTCTTCCTCATCGGGCGCGTCGGCCTGCAAATTATCCGCCAGACGAGTGACACGCTGGCCGACCGCCAGATACTCGACCCGCAAGAAATCATCCGCACTTTGGATGGTGCTCCGGGCGTTGAAGAAATCGTGCGCGTCCGCAGTCGCGGCACGGCAGATGCGGTGCTGATTGATGTGGACACGCGCATCAAGCCCGCCACCACCACCGAACACGCATACGCCATCGCCAGGACAATCAAAGAACGCATTCAGGCGGCGCTCCCACAGGTCGCGGAGGTACAGGTTCACTTTGCCCCCCAGCGCAGCGCAGCCTTAGACTGGACGCTGGAAGCGCGTGCCGTTGCCGATGCGATGGGATTGGCTGTGCATGAGGTCATCCCCGCACCCACAGGTACCGGTGTGGCGCTTGAAATGCACGTGGAGGTGCCACCGGGCATCACCCTGGGGGACGCACACGACCAGGTAACCGAATTCGAACGACGGCTCAAGGATCGCGTGCCAAACTTGCACGAAGTCGTGACCCATATCGAACCCGCCAACCAACACGGCGCGCCGTTGACGCACACGCAAGCCGCCCTGAATGTACGCGATCAGGCCATAGCGGTCGCCGCCAGGCTCTATCCGGATGCCCACTGGCATCACGCATCAATCCGGCTGGCGCATGGGGGCTATGCCGTTACCATGCATTGCGCCTTGCCCGCAACCGTGAGCGTGGAAGAAGCCCACGCCATTTCCGAACACGTCGAAACCTCCGTGCGCACTGAGCTACCGCTCATTAAACGCGTTACCATTCACACAGAGCCCTGCAGTGAGGAACCATAGGCGCGTGAAGCGCTTCTCTCGCACCTACCGTTGACGGGGTGCAACGCCAGGGACTATAATCGGTCGTGTGCCTGGCTCACGCGGGAGGGCTAAGGAGAACTTCTGGTGGAACTACCGATCACCAACCACCGTTATGCGTTCGACTTGTCAGTGGTATTGCCGGTCTACAACGAAGAAGATAACGTCTTGCCGGTGCACGAAGAACTGAAGATGGTTCTTGACGACCTGAACCTGCGCTACGAAGTCATCTACGTGGATGATGGCAGCCGCGACTCCAGCCGCGACAAAATCATTGCCCTCGCCGAAGCGGAACCGGATACGGTCAGGGCCGTATTGCTCCGCCGCAATTTCGGCCAGACAGCCGCCATACAGGCCGGTATTGACCACGCCAACGGGGCAATCATCGCCTTGATGGATGCCGACATGCAAAACGATCCGCACGACATCCCGTTGATGCTGGAACAAATGGAGACCGAAGGCTACGATCTGGTCAGCGGATGGCGCAAGAACCGCAAGGATCGCGCGCTTTCACGCAAGCTCCCATCGAAGATCGCCAACCGGATCATCTCGCTCGTGACTGGCGTCCGTCTGCACGACTATGGCTGCACACTCAAGACATACCGCCGCGAGGTGCTCGATCACGTGCGCCTGTATGGCGAAATGCACCGTTTCATCCCAGTCCTGGCGAATGCTGCCGGGGCCAACATTGTGGAGCGGGTCGTCAATCACCGCCCGCGCATTCACGGCAAGTCAAAGTATGGGCTGTGGCGCACGATCAAAGTTGTGCTCGATCTGATGACGGTCACCTTCCTGACAAAATACAATACCCGCCCCATGTATATCTTTGGCGGGATGGGTTTCATTCTCTCCACACTGAGTCTCGTTAGCTTCGGTGCTATGGCTGTCGGGGGGATTCTGGCAGGCAATGTGCATTGGAACTCGTCCTGGCCGGTCCTGGGGGCTTTGTTTGGCGTACTCTCCATTCAATCCGTGTTGCTGGGCCTGATGATGGAAATGCTCATGCGCACGTACTACGAGTCACAGGGCAAGGGTCCCTACGCTATCCAACGCGTAATCAACGGGCACAAGCACGTCCCGCTGGAAGTAAGCACATCCCAACAATCCGCTCTGGAAAATTAGCCGGACACCGAATACATTACCCCAAGTTTCTTGCATAACACCTCTGCTTCAGACGCGCTCAGCACGCGATATACCGGCTGGTAAGCGTTGAAATACGGCGGTGAATGTTGGACGTTGGGCCACCGCTCACATTCGCGCATCCTCCCAAACAGCCTGACTTCGCGCGGATCAATGGCGGCGCTGCGCACCTCGCCCAATTGGCACATCGTTTCGAACACCCGCCACCACCGGCTCAAGAGCTGTGGGTCTCCTTGAACATGCTCGGCAGACCGGGCCATCGCATCCACCAACGGTTTTATCTTTCCCCCATACGCCAGATAGGGCCGCAGGTGGAGCCGCACAATCGCAGCCTCCGGATGCACACTTTCAACCAGCAAATCCTCATGAGTCGGAGTCACTTTTCCGGCCTCGTTTTCGAGCCATTCACGCGCGGCCTTCTTGTTCGCGACTAAATGCCCCAGACCAAACACCGCCTGATGCAGGAGCTTGTACACATCTGCAATGTGTGACTCCGGATAGCGGTCCAGGTGAACGCGGATCAATTCAGCAACGCGCTGTTTGTTCATATTTTTCCCTCAACTCACTGGTGCAATCAGTGGGGC
>CAZSXY010000152.1:0-8137 GCA_964611395.1 uncultured Anaerolineaceae bacterium
CTTTGTGCTGTTGGTCATAGCGGATCCACTCCTCGAACCAAGTATTGTTTTTAGTGTATCATCATTTCGCACCCGCATAATCGGTGTGCGCTCGATGGTGCGGATCGCAGGCATTTCGGAGAGCCTACTTCTCTCGTTATGCTTCTTCGACAGTGTTGTTGCAGAACGGGAGTGTGCTGATTGTGGGCGAAAGTTCGATGCAGATAGATGTGGGGTCGCTGTAGCACAAGCACCCGCCAATGTGAGTGACATAGCGTCCCAGGCCCCTGTGTTTGGCGAGCTTTTTCCGTACTCAAGATAAACATTCTCTTGGGGGCTGTGCGAGAAGGGGTGAATAGAATAGATGCTCCCAAAGAAAGCATATCGCCCGAAGAGAGTAGGTCGGGCGATATGGTGTGATCTATGTGTTGTCGGGGCGCCCGGATTTGAACCGGGGACCTCTTGCACCCCATGCAAGCGCGCTAGCCAAACTGCGCCACGCCCCGAAGCAGCACGTAGTGTACCGTACACAGAATGGCTTGACAAGGGTGAGTTACGGGTCGTGTATCGAAGACAGATTTTGTTGAAAAACTCAGTGGCTCCTGTGACTAAGTTGGCTATGCACACTCACAACTCTATCACAGAGTCGCATTTCTATTGAGAATGCTGCGCGGCCACATCAGAAAAGCGCGCCCGGGGTTCGGAAGCCGCAGGCGCGCCATGCATGAGGGCCTACTCCAGAATGAGAATATGCTCCCCTATCCGTTGAACGTAAACCCGCCAATGATGACCGAGAACACGTCCGCATAAAGTTGGTCGAAATCTGCGTCTGGTGCTTCGATCCAGAACACATAATCGTATCCGCCAACCGACGTTGTCGTGAAGAATGCTCCGGCTATTCGCACGTCGGCATCATAGGCAAACACCACCACGTGCCATTCCCGGTTAGCGATATAGAATGGCTCGGATGCAAGCACCTGGAAATTGGACACGCTCGTTTCGAGCTGTTCCACCCAGAATTGCGCTAACTGTTCGTTCGTTTGGCCAGACGCAGATGCAGTGCCTAGACCGACAAATACCGTATCGTTACCAACCGGTCCATATAGCGTCCAACCTTCTGTTTCTTCCGGTGTCCAGTTTGCCGGAACGGGGAACGAAACCAGCCCCTCCCGTGGCGTCACCGCTTGCCAGGATGCAGTACCCAAGACGGTTTCTGGGTCGAAGAAGTTGATGCTATTGACAAGAGCCTGTAACCCTTGCTGGGCCGGCGCGGGATTCTCCGCCGGAGCATCAAGGTCAAAGGCATAACCGACCCCCTGGCTGGGCACGAAAATCGCAATCACTACGCCAACGCGCCCCGCTCCGTTGAACGTATATGTGTAATCCGTAACATAGGCTGGCAGCCCGTTGATATCCACCGGGCGCTGCCGTTGGATCTCTAGGTCTTGAAGCTGGTTCCAGCTTGCGCGGATGGCTGCGTCGGTTTCTTCGGCTGAACTGACGTCTGTATAAGGGAACAGGCTTAGCACCGTGCCGGTAGCCTCATCCCCCGTAAACAGCCGCTGGCCGTCCGGCGTGAAACGTGGTCGCAGCCAGTTCGCCGGGTACAGGAAGTTTACCCCATAGGTAAGGTCGGTATAGCCACGCAGCGCGGGATCAAGTCCGTCATTGTTGATTTGGATGATTGCCTCGCTCAGGTTATTGGTTCCGGACACGTTTTCGGCTACAAAGCTGATCGCGTACCTTCCAGACGGCGCAGGCACCTTCGCAAACGTGATCGATTGGGCGTTCATCAGCGTCAGCGTTTCGCCAAAACTCGTACCGGCAAGTTCGTTGTTTGCGTCGAGCGTTAACCACAACGGCTGGAACATATCACCGTTTTCAACCGTTAGCTCAAACGGTTGGAGATTGCCGCTTGCCGTTTGATTCAACCCCCAAATCGCCGTTGATTGCCGTGTGCGCAGGTCAAACAACAATTGTGCCTCAATCGGTTCCCCGCCTTGCTTCGACGTGTATAGCCCGTTAACCAGTGCCATGTGAGGATTGTCGACATTCGGGATCAAGAGCGCGAAGGTGTTAGTTGTTCCATCCGACAACATGGGCACTTCTGCTTCCCAGGTGAAGGTGCGCTGTGTCACACCGTCCGACCAATCGATAATGGTAGAACCACCGGGTGTTGTCGTGCGCGAGACCAGGTAGTCGAAATCAAGAACGACCCGTTCGCTCTCGCTGATGATACGAGTCACCGCGTAGCTGACTCGCAGAATATCGCGCCCCGACACTTCGAGCGTCACGATAGCGGGCTGATGAATACTGGCGACATCCGGGTAAACATTGACAATGTTCACCCCCGGAGCCTCCGTTACAGTTGCCGTGGCCGTCCCGTGAAACACGTCAAGAAACTCGATCCAACGAGCCATCGTCTGTGGCGCTTCACGCGGATAGCGCTCATTGTTTGCGTTGAGCTTGTAAGCCTTCCGTGACCTGGGGAAGTAAATGGCAACGCCATGCGATCCATCCAGCGCTTCGACATGATCTTCGTAGATCACGAAGGTCTTGATAGCTTGCATCACGTCCCCGGCAGCCTGCTTGACCTCAGGAGACTGCGTGAGATCACTCAGCACCTCCATGAACCGGTACAGATCAATGGATGACCAGAAATCTTGTACTTGCGGGTCGTTAAAACCGCCGTATTGAATCGTGTTGTTTCGCGCGTCGGCAATGGGACTCAAGGCTGCCTGGGGGTTTGCCTCTATCGTGTCTGCAAATCGGTTGAGCGCGCTAATCAGACTGGCGCTCTGCGAAAAATCAACTGTCCCCAACCCGTAAACATCCTCATCGCCGACCACTTCGCGCAAAAAATACATGAAAGAGTCGACCACATGCCGCCCGACTTGTGCGCCGTCCATGGCCGGGTTCCGCACCAGCTCGTCAAGCCATACGTAAAACCAGCCTGCACCTGGCTCGTTTTCTTCCGAGCCAATGCCATAGCGTGCATAAGGAGCGATGGCTTCGAACACTTCGAGTTGCCCCATAATGCACATGTCGAATCCGATGACTTCGAACTGGTCGATCCCGGTTTCCGCCTTGATACGCTCCAATGCGGCCACCGTGTCAGGCAATGTAATGTCGTTGCCCGTATCCTCATCACTGGAATGACTGATCCATGCGCCACCGTGATCCCAAAACACCAGCATATATTTCTTCGCCGGGTAGTTTGTAATTCCCCATATGGCAAAATCGGCGACGGCGTCGGCGCTACCGGTATCAATCTCGCCCAGGTTCTGAGCCACCGGTGATGTAATAAGTTGCGGCTCCTGGTCTTGTTGGATGTAATAACGACGAGTTTCCGTCCAATCGCCATCGTAGTCAACGTAGTCCGCCGACCGGTCGATCTGAGCCAGGATGTTAACCTGCGGCGACGACCCAACGGCTTCCATCTCGTTGATGTCGCTTAGGCCCGCGAGCTCAAGGTTGTTGTCAGCCGCCACATAAACCAATACGGTCCACTCGGCGACGGTCTGGGTTTGGTGAACCAGATCGACGGGTGGGCGCACCTCCCGAGTCATCATCCACTCGTGCAACCATGCCGCCGTTAGGTCATATTGAGTTTGCAGTTCTTCAGCCGTAATGCGATGACGTAAAGCGCGTACCGGGTCTATTGAAAGGTCGCCGGTGACGGCGTCTGAAAAAGTGGCAGTTTGAGGAGCTGCCACCGCGACTGACCATGCAGGAACAACCGGGCTGGCGATCAGCACCACAACCAACAGCGCCCAACCCAGGCGTTTGATCTGTGCCATTTTGTGAATCTCCTTGTGCCTCAATGAAATGCTTTAGTAGAAGGTTACTACAGATGGGCATGATAAGGAAACAAATGCCGCCGAATATGCGAGAAGTTCCCCTCATCCATTGCCTGCACCCAGCCCGCTTTCCCGTTCCATGCCCGAATAGTGCGGGGGATTTTTATCTAAGGTGCGAGCAGTATCTGTCGAGGTTACTCACAGTGTGCGCCACAACCATCTTCGCGAGCTATCACTATAATCAACGTTCGTCATAGGTCTTGATAAACCATTCCGCTTTTTCGACCAGTTCCCGGTTGCCGGTGAAAAGTGGGACGCGCTGGTGCAGGCCTGTCGGTTGAATGGTGAGAATGTCCCGGTGGCCATCCGATGCGTAACCACCAGCCTGGTCCGCAAGGAATGCGAGGGGTTGCGCTTCGTACGTCAAGCGTAATTTGCCATCTGGCTGTTCCGAGTCTGCCGGGTAAAGAAAGATCCCGCCGCGCATGAGGTTGCGGTGGAAATCGGAAATAAGGCTACCAATATAACGCAGGCTGAGCGGAGAACGTTCTGCATCCTCTGTTTCAGGGCCCAGTCCTTGCAACCATTGGACAAAACGCCTGACGCCCGGCGTCCAGTACTTTTGCCGGCCATGGTTTACGCTATAGTGTTTGGGTGGGGAGGGGATGCGAATATTGGGATGACTCAACAGAAACTCGCCGATGCTGGGATCGAGTGTAAAGCCATGCACACCTTCGCCAGTGCTATAGACCATCATGGTGCTGGAGCCATAAATCACGTAGGCAGCGGCGACCAGGCAGGTGCCCGGTTGAAGCACGTCTTCGAGCGTCCCCCGTCCGTTGCCAGGGGTGATCTTGCGATGTATGGCAAAGACGGTGCCGATGGATGCGTTGACATCAATGTTAGAGGAACCGTCGAGGGGGTCATAGACCAGGACATAGTAGCCCGGCGAGTAGCGCTCCGGTATGTGCAGCAGATCATCGTGTTCTTCCGATGCCATCACACAGACGCGTCCGGTGTGGGCATTCATGCGGAAGATGACCTGGTCGGCAAAAACATCCAGTTTTTGTTGGGTTTCACCGTGAACATTTCGCGAACTGGTTGACCCAAGCACGTTGGCGATGCCCGCGCGTGTAGTCTCGCGGGCGATGATTTTGGCCGCTACCGCAATGTCGTAAAGCAGACTGGTCAATCGCCCGGTGGCTTCGGGATGGTGTCCCTGTTGATCGAGGATATGGCGTTCGATAGTAACCAATTTATCTGGGGAAAGAACCATAAGTGTAGTCTCCGGATATAGTGCAACAAGGCTTCCAGGTAAAAGATCACCTACTGGCGATTGTGGCACACACTGGCGGAAAATGACAATGGCACGCGCCCGAAAGGGTGCGTGCCATGAAGTCATCCACTGGGGTGAGCGACAGGTGAATTAGCCGCCGATGGGGAGGATATCTCCCAGCAAGCTGTTGTAGGTCGGATCTTCCGGGATGCGCTCCAGCCAGTCTTCGCGCCGCTCGATCCTGGCTTCAGCCTTTTTCTCGTTTAGCCAGGTCTGGAACGCCTGCTGCCGCCGATTGTTCAGATCATAGGCGGATAGCGGACGCACCTCGCGAGCATGGACCTGGACGACATGGAAACCGAATTCAGATTCGACCAGACTGATCTCACCAATTTCCAGGTTCAGCACGGCATCTTTGAAGGCGGCAACATATTTGTCCGGGCTGGCCCAGCCCAACTCACCGCCGTTTGAAGCTGATGTGTCATCGGACACGGCTTTCGCAAGATCGGCAAACGGCTCACCGTCTTCCAACGCCTGCATCGCGGCCTCGGCGCGGGCGCGTGCTTCGGCACGTTGCTCTTCTGTGGGCGGTGGAGCCTGACCGGGTGGCAGATCCGGGTTGAACGAGAACAGGATGTGACGCGCGTTGACTTGAAGCTCTTCTTCCGGAACGGCTTTCGCCAATTCCTCTTGAATGGCGCCGCGCAGCGCATCGTAATAGAACAGGTCACGCACGACGCTGCGATCGATATCGACAACCGACCGGGCATCCTTGTAGAAGTCATCCGCCGCACTCTCAACCGTGGCCATGATCACCGCAGGCTCAAGCGTTGCGGTCGCTGTTGGTGGTACGGTGGGCGGTATCGTTGGCTGAGGCGTGGCATCGTCCGCGTCGGGAGCTGGTGTTGGTGTTTGAGTGGGGCGCGGCGTGCTGCTTGGCGTCGGTGATACCAGCGGCGTTGGGGTGATGGTTGGTTCGGTGGTAGGGGTAGGTGTCTCATCCGACGGTAAACGCAGGCCTAACGTTTGCGCCATGTAACGGTAAACCTGCTCATCAACAGCGGCCTCGTCGACCTCGATCCCCATTTCCTCGGCGGCTTGCTTGATGATTAGCTCTTCTTCCATTTCATCGAGCACCTGGCTGCCGATAATCTGCGGGCGGCGGAGGTTGTTAATCTGCTCACCCGCGTATTGCTGGATCGTGTCCATGTCGCCGCCCGTCAGGTAATAAAAATCGCGGACTTGTTCGGCGGTGAGCCAGCGAATGTAGCGCACGCGATCCTGAAAATCTTTGGTTGAAATTTCTTCCCCATTGACCTTGGTGATCGGTTGGCCGGGTTGGATGACCTGCTCGAAGAGAACGGCAACCAACAGCACCAGGAGACTGATTACAACCAACGCCACGGTGACAATCATCACACGCCGTTGCCACAGCCGATCTCGCTCGTGGCGGGACCGGTATTCCTTGCGGCGTTTGATGTCTTCTTCGGTCACGCGACGTGGACGCGGCCCGCCGACAGTTTTTTTCTTGGCCATTTAAGACTATTCTCCTCCAATGATGCAACAAGTAGTGGTGTCCCAAGTGCGACAGTGGCCTGGCGCGATGGTTCGAGTACCGAGCACCAGGCCGCCTGTTGTTTTATGGAAGGGCTCCGAACACAGCCCCCATTGTCTTATGGGACACTAGGTGCGCGCCTGATCATCCGTGAAAGGCAGCAACGCCAGGTGACGCGCTCGCTTGATCTGGCGGGCCAGCAACCGCTGGTGCTTCGACGAAAGACCCGTTTGGCGGCGTGGCCGGATCTTTGCCCGATCGGTCAGGAAGCGCTTGAGTATGTCAACGTCTTTGTAGTTCGGGATGGTGTGAGTCGATTGGAAGTAATCTTCCTTGCGGCGCCGTCCGCGCCGGCGGGGCCGGCTGTCCTGTGACGGACGGGACTCGGCGCTGGTTCGCCGTTGCTGCGTTTGAGCTTGCGGTGTTTCGCTTTTTTCTACCACATTATCCAGGTTCTCGTTTTCGGCCACCTGAATATCTCCTTGCTGATGTTATTGATAGGGTGGGGTGTCTGCAAACCGGTTCGCGGTTTGTAGCACTTGCATCTGCGTTAGAACGGAAAGTTTTCTTTATCGTCGTCTTCGTCAAACCGGCGGTTATCGTGCACTTCCTGGACGGGGTGGCGGTCCCCAAGCAAGATCATCTCGTTGGCTACCAGCTCGGTACGAAAGTGGCGCGTGCCCTGTTCATCTTCCCATCCGCGCGTCTGGAGCCTGCCTTCGACATATACCTGCTGTCCCTTGGAAAGATGGGTTTTGCAGATTTCAGCAAGGTTACCCCAGGCTACGACATTAAACCACTCGGTTTCTTCACGACGATCGCCGTCTGCCGATGTCCACGAGCGACTGGTGGCAACACTGAAGCTAGCAACGGGCCTGCCACTGGGCGTGTAACGCAATTCGGGATCGCGCCCCAGGTAGCCGATAATCATGACTTTGTTCAACCCTCGGCCCATGTGCTTTGCTCCTTTACCAGCCATTTATGTCCCGGCTCAAGACATTCTTGCGAGACCGTGCACGCCGGATCACTCGTCCAGGCGCACAATCAAGTGCCGGATAACCCGGTCGTTGAGCCGGATATTGTGTTCCAGTTCGCCGATCCTGTTGGACGGGTAATCCATCGTCAGGAACACGTAATAGCCCTCGCGAAAATCCTGGATCGGGTAGGCCAAACGGCGACGGCCCCAATAGTCTATATTGGTAACCTCACCACCAAAATCCTCGATCCAGCCTTTCACGGTGTCGATGATCGACTGCGTGTCTGACTCCGGCACGTTGCTGGGGATGATGAATCCCAATTCGTATGCGCGATTCATGTGTGGAAATTTCTCCTTTCCCTGGGACTGCCCGCCAGCGAAGCGAGGGCTTCACTGATGAGCGGAAAGCTACCCTGGTTGTTAACAGAAAACTGCTCAGGAGAGCAGGCGGACAGAATACTACCGCAGGTGGAGCCGTTTTGCAAGGTCGTGTTAGCGCGGGAAGTGGATAAAGTCAAGGATATACGAAATCTCTGACGTGAGCAGGGTAG
>CAZSXY010000153.1:0-8126 GCA_964611395.1 uncultured Anaerolineaceae bacterium
GTGACCCGTGCCCGTTTGCGGTGCAAAGAGTATGGGGTAAGATGCAACCAATGAAGATTCGTCAAGTGTATATTACGATTGAGGGTGTGATCGGCGTGGGCAAGACCACGCTGGCGCGTATGCTCCAAAAGGAGATCGGGGCGCAACTCGTCCTGGAAGTCTTCGAAGAGAACCCGTTTTTGTCCAGTTTCTATACCGACCGTGCCCGGTACGCCTTCCAGACGCAGATCTTTTTTCTGCTCAGCCGCTACCACCAACAGCGCCAGTTGGCGAATATCCCGCGACCGTTGATCAGCGATTATATGTTTGACAAAGATCGCCTGTTTGCCGAGGTCAACCTTACTGGTGACGAATTGCAGACCTATTACAGTGTGCAAGAGGCGCTGGCCGAAAACATCTGTTTGCCCGATCTCGTGGTATATCTGAAAGCCAGCACGGATACCCTGATGAATCGCATTACCATGCGCGACCGGCCATACGAGCGCAATATGGACCCCGCATATATCGACAGCCTGCGAAGGACGTATGATCGCTTCTTCAGCGCCTATAAGGCCGCCCCGGTGCTGACCGTAGACACGAACGACATTGATTTTGTGCGGAACCCCGACGACCGTGAGGCCATCGTCAGCCGGATTCGAGGGGCGTTAGGCGAAGGGCCGCGCCAACCCGCACTGCCCGGTCTCGACCGCGAGAGCGTGCCGGAAGTGGCTATCTCGGCAGAGCAACCGCTGCAACTGGAGCAAACCGCGCGACGGTTGGGGGATTTTCAGCAGTTTCATCGCCAACTTGACCATGACAAGCATTTTTTCACCGATCCCTATTTCAACTTTATGCGCCTGCAGGAGGAGATTGGCGAACTGGCTCGCGCATTTGCCCAACGTTGGATCGCGGCAGCAACCGGCGGTGCCGACGATTCCTTACCGGCGATTCGTGAAGAACTGGCCGATGTGCTGGCCTATGTCGTCAAACTTGCCAACTATGCGGGTGTGGATTTGGAAGAAGCTTACCTGGAGAAAATGCGCCGGAACCAGGGGCGTGAGTGGCGTGTCCCTAAAAACGCAGAAGGTGAACAGGCATGATTCAGCCGGTAAATCCCAACAAGTATTTTGTGGCCATCGGCGGCAATATTGGTGTTGGCAAATCGACTCTGACAGGCATCCTCGCCGAGGCCTTTGGGTGGAAACCATTTTTTGAAGCCGTCGATGAAAACCCGTACCTGGCCGATTTTTATGGCGATATGCGCCAGTGGAGTTTCCATTCACAGGTGTTTTTCCTTTCGCGTCGCCTGCAACACCATCGCCAGCTTGTAGATCACCCCGGTTCTGTCGTGCAAGATCGAAGCGTCTATGAAGATGCGGAAATCTTTGCCCAGAATCTGTACAATCAGGGGCACATGTCCGACCGCGATTATCACGCCTATCATGACCTGTACGAAGGTATTCGGGCGTTTCTCCCGCCACCCGACCTCCTGATCTACCTGAAGGCCAGCGTGGAGACTCTTCAATCGCGCATCAAATCGCGGGGGCGCGACTTTGAACACGATATTTCGTCGGAGTATCTGCACCAGCTCAATTTGCTGTATGACCAGTGGATTGAACATTGGGAGAGTTGCCCGGTGCTGGTAGTACCGGCAGACGACATGGATTTTCAGCACGATGAAGATGCCCGCCGGGTGATCATTGAGGGCGTGCGTGAATGCCTCAAACCCGCACCGGTGCGCTATCTCAAGTACCCCGTAACGGCACGGTGAGTGCCTGTGGGTAGGGCTGAGGCTATGCTAGAATAACGGCGTGATGCGCATGGCCTGCCCGCCGGGGGTTATTCATGCCAAAGGGCGACTGAACGAGGCGGTTGTGATCCATGAAACACGAGTATCATAAGCTGCGTTCGATGATGAGGGCCGTCGTCGTTATGGGATTGGGGATTGTGTTGCTCTCTGCCTGTGGCGGCAACGCGCAGCCCTCCATTGTGACAATCGCTCCCAGCCTCACGCCGACCGTGCCACCGAGTCCCACCGATCCAGTGGCAAGCGTGGTTTCAAGGAATACGCCAACGCCTGTCCCGACGCGGCGACCGGTCACGCCTACGCCCGGCCCATCGCCAACCAGCCCATTGGCTCCAACTCTTTCGCCTGCACCGTCCACGCTCACGGCTACCAGCGCGCCAACATTAGCGGGGTTATCCATCGAGTATTTCACGACAGATACGGCGTCCGTCCGACCCGGCGACAACGTGACGCTGTTCTGGAGTACGCGCGGGGCGGTCAGGGCGCGTATTTACCGGGTGGACGCCGAAGGGGAACGCATCTGGCGATGGGATGTTAATGCTTCGGGCAAGCTCACCGTCAGCACTCGTTCCGGCGACCGCGACGTGGCGCGTTTTCTGCTTGAGGCCGAAAGCGGAAGCCAGATGGTTGAACAGCCGCTACTGATCCCGTTGCTGTGCCCTGAGACCTGGTACTTCGACCCCGCGCCCGATGCGTGTCCGGCGAATTCCCCGCAGGTATCCATGCAAGCGGAACAGATCTTTGAGCATGGCCGCATGATCTGGGTCGAGACGCTGGATCGCGTCTATGTCATCTTTGAAGACGGCCGGTCTCCGGTGTGGGCGCAGTATCCAGACAATTTTGAGGAGGGCGATCCGGATCGTGATGATTCGCTTACGGCTCCTCCCGGATTGCTTCAACCCATTCGGGGATTTGGCCTGGTGTGGCGAACCAATGAACGCATTCGCGACCGGCTGGGGTGGGCGACATCGCCCGAAGTAGCATTTGAGGGCATGTACCAGAGCGATTCCGCTGAGCCGAGCGTTGCGACGCTGTACCTCCGAACCCGGGATGGCGCGATCCTGGCTTTAGATGCGCTAAACGATGAATGGGAAGTGCTCCCGCCCGTATCGGGCGACGGAGCGACCTCATAACAGGATAACAGGAAAGTCAAAGTGCTGTATGCTGAATGAACCATCGGCATTTACAAGTAAACAGGCGCTATCGGCGGCTGAGGAAGTTGCTACGGACGCATCCCGCAATGCGGTTTTTGAGCAACTCGAAGCGGTAGTGTCTCAGGTGATGGACGTGTTTCGGGCCGAATACCCTTCTTCGTTGCCCGTACAGGCACGTTTCACCGGGCGGTTGCGGGGTGAGAGTGCCGCCGCGTATGCAGTCCTGGACGAGCGGTTTGAAGCGCTGGATTATCATGCATTGCTCACCGCTGATGAAGAGGGTAACCATGTTATCATGGCCTTGAAAGGCCGCATTCGTCCCCGGCCACGCCCGCTATGGCCCAATTTTGTGCTGCTGTTCTTGACGTTGCTGAGCCTGCTGTATGTCGGTTCGGCGCAGGATGCGGCAATGCGCAATCTGGATAGCCTGTCGTTGTCGTCCATCTGGCGCGGGTGGCCCTATGCAGTGAGCGTGCTGTTGATCCTGGGCGCTCACGAACTGGGGCACTATTTCGCGGCACGGTATCACCGGGTTAGCGTGACGCCGCCGTACTTCATCCCGTTGCCGTTTGGGTTCTTTGGGACGCTCGGCGCGTTTATCCAATTGCGCGAGCCGATGCGCAACTTCAAGGTGCTGTTCGACGTGGGCGTGGCAGGCCCGCTCGCGGGGTTTATTTTGGCTGTGCCCATTCTCTTCATTGGGTTGGCTACTTCTGAAGTCGAGCCGTTACCTGATGACGCATACATCCTTGAAGGCAATTCGCTGTTGTATGCAGGAGCCAAAATAGTCGTGTTTGGCGAGTTGCTGCCCAACGGCAACGAGGATGTGTTCATCAATCAGGTGGCCAAGGCTGGATGGACCGGGTTGCTGATAACGGGTTTGAATCTCATCCCGTTGGGACAGTTGGACGGGGGACACGTGGTATTGTCGCTGTTCGGAAAGCGTGCCCAGCAATTATACCTCCCAACATTGGGCCTATTCCTGGTGCTGTCATTGTTTAATTCGATGTGGTTGCTGTGGACTTTGCTGTTGTTTTTCCTCGGACGGGTCTATGCTGTGCCGATGGATACCATCACGCCGCTCGATTCGCGCCGGCGTTGGGTGGGGTATGTGACCCTGCTCATTTTTGTGCTGGTTTTTGTGCCCAACCCGCTTCAGTTCGTTGAACCGTAACCGCCTTCGAGTGCCAACCGCATGCCACCCAGGAAAACCAGCAACAAAGCGAACCGGCGTTCAGCCGAAAAGAACCGCGAGCGCCAGCCGGCGCAAGCGACCCGACCACGCTGGCGTGTCAGGATGATTCTGCTGGGCGTGCTGGCTGCTTTGTTCGCTCTGGAAGTTCTGAATGTATCGGGGGTGCTGGAAAGGCTTGTTTCGCCCGGCAAGTCCCGGTCTTACGCCATCACGGATTCTCATGCGCCGTTATCGCCCATCTTCAGAGACGAAGTGTTGTTCTGGCGCGAGCATATCCTGCAGTGGGCAAAGGACTACCAGATTAACCCGAATGTCATTGCCCTGGTGATCCAGATCGAGTCCTGTGGCGATGCTGTGGCTGTTTCCGGGGCGGGGGCATTAGGGTTGATGCAGGTGATGCCCTTTCACTTTGACAACGGCGAGAATATGCTGAACCCCGACACGAACGTCCGGCGTGGGATGGACGTGTTTTACGAATGCCTGACCCAGTTTGCACAGTTTGATCTGGGGATGGCGCTGGCCTGTTACAATGGCGGCCCTGGCGTCACGTTGATGGAGCCGGAAAGCTGGGTGCCCGAAACGCGCTATTATTACGAGTGGGCGACGGGGTTGTGGGCCGAGATTGTGGCGGGAAAGAGCACCAGCGAAACGCTGGCCTCGTGGCTGGCATCTGGTGGGCAGCGGCTGTGCGATCGCGCGGCTGTCACCCAGGCGCTCCTGGCCCAGAATAATCATGCTGCTGGTGACACAGTGCCCGGCGCTCCTTGAGGGTTTTGCCCAGAATTCCCCGGTATATGCTCAGCATAGCACTGCCAGGCTGGCAGTCCAATAAAACAACCGGAGGTGATGCACACTCCGGTTGTTGGTTATCGGCAATCGGTTGCGATAGGTGGCCAAGAACGGTGTTACGCTCCCGGTTTCATTGCCAGCGCTGCGTTCGGATCCACGCGGATACCGGGGCCCATCGTTGACGAAAGGATCGCGCGGCGCACAAATATGCCCTTTGTTGTAGCAGGCCGGTTGCGACGGATGGTATCCATCACTGCCGCCATATTCCCCAGTAATTGTTCTTCACTGAAGCTGACCTTGCCGATGGGAATATGGATGTTGGCCGTCTTATCGTTGCGGAACTCGATTCGACCGGCGCGTGCTTCTTCAATAGCGCGTGGAATGTCTTCCGGTTGCACCAACGTACCGGCCTTGGGATTGGGCATCAAACCCTTGCGGCCCAGGACGCGCCCCAGGCGGCCAATCTTGCGCATCATGTCAGGGACGGCAAGCGCTACGTCGAAGTCAGTCCAGCCTTCATTCGCAATCCGGGCGATGACCTCATCATCGGCAATAATATCGGCGCCCGCACTTTCGGCAATCTTTGCGGCCTCACCGTCGGCGAAGACCAGCACGCGCACCTGCTTGCCCAGCCCGTGCGGCAGCAAGACTGTCGTGCGGATCTGCTGATCGCTGTGGCGGGGGTCGATACCCAGGCGCAAGTGCAATTCAACGGTTTCGTCGAACTTGGCCGGCGCGGTTTCTTTGACCAGCTTCACGGCTTCTTCAGGGCTATAGAGTTTCTCACGATCCACCTTGGCGGCGGCCTCGAGATATTTCTTTCCGTGCTTCGGCATTTTTATCTCCTATAGTGGTTCTAGTGGGCCAGCGCCCTCCCACGCTCAAGGAACAGCGCGGATTGGGGGTTAGCCTTCGATGAGCACACCCATGCTGCGAGCGGTGCCTTCGATCTGGCGCATTGCGCCCTCGATATCGACCGCATTGAGGTCTTTCATCTTGATTTCGGCGATCTCGCGGACTTGCTGGCGAGTCAGCTTGCCAACCTTGTCGCGGTTTGGTTCCGCAGAACCTTTTTCGAGTCCCGCAGCGCGGCGAATCAAGAATGCAGTCGGTGGGCTTTTGAGGATGAACTTGAACGATCCATCGGTGAAAATGGTAATTTCTGCCGGAATGATATCACCGATGCGGTTGCTGGTCTTCGCATTATATTCCTTGCAGAAGCCCATCAGGTTGATCCCGTGCTGTGCCAGCGCGGGGCCGATGGGCGGTGCTGGATTTGCTTTTCCAGCCGGGATTTGAAGCGTGACAACAGCTTTGACTTTCTTGGCCATGATTCTTGGTTCCTTGTCAATTTCGTACACAGAACGCCCCCCAGAGAGGGGGCTTCCCGCCGATAGAACGTTACGGTCGGTTTGAAATGTCGTCAGGCCTTTTCAACCTGGAGGAAGTCAAGCTCTACCGGGGTCTCGCGTCCGAAGAAGGACACCAGCACCCGTACCTTCGCTTTCTCCATGTCGATATCGCCTACCGTGCCGATAAACTCGTTAAATGGCCCGTCGATAATGCGCACCTTTTGGCCGGGGCGGAAGGTGACCTTGATCTTCGGTGCTTCGGCCTCCATGCGGCGCATGATCTGGGCAACCTCTTCCGGGCGTAGTGGGGTAGGTTCGTTACCCATCCCCACAAAGCCGGTAACACCTGGCGTGTTGCGAACAACATACCAGGAGTCTTCATCCATAACCATCTGGACCAGGATGTAGCCCGGGAAAACCCGCCGCTCGAATGTCCGGCGTTTTCCTTCGCGGACCTCGATCTCTTCTTCAGTCGGGACAACGACGTCGAAGATCTTATCCTGCATCCCCATTGTCTCGATGCGTTGCTCGATAGCGTGGCGGACTTTGTTTTCCTGACCAGAATAACAATGCACTACGTACCATTGGCGAATGTCGTCGGATTCGCCCCCTTCTTCTTCGGGAGGGTCTTCCGCCAGCAACGAGGGAATGATCCTATCCTGGGTCTCGCCCTTCTGGTCAGACAACGCTTCTGGTTCGTCGTCTCCGTCCAGATACAAGGGTTCTGGGTCGAAGTCTACGTCCTCGTCGTGATAGTTGTCACCCAACATGGCAATTTCCTCTTCGTTCTCTAACTTACGGACGTAGTGTCTCAAGCTCCGTTGCCTGGGCGTCATGAACTAGCTATTGACACACCGGCGGGCGTCATTGTGGGCAAAAATGTCCCAGGCCTAGATGCGATTACGCAGGACAAAATACCCGCCGCTCAGGGCGAGGAAGACGCCTGCAGCGACAACCAGGAAAATCCATTCCGAGTCAGCATGAAACGCCTGCCGGAACCACCAGCTAAAGAAGGTGTCGAGCACGCCCAGCCCGATCGCGAAAGCGATGGTTACGGCCAGCACAACACTCGTCAAGCGCGAGGTTTCTTCACGCGAAGGCCACGTTACTTTCTGCATCTCGGCGGCGACATCGCTGAAGTAGCCCACAATGCCGCGCACAACGGGGATGCGGCTGATGATCCCCGTCGAGCCACGTTTGGCCTTGCGGGGGGTAGGGGCAGGACGACTCTTCCGCGTGACGGGTTGTTTTTCCCCGTTACCGGCGGTTGGTTTCTGCTCGGCATCTTGGTCTGTGATACTGCGAGTACGTGTGCGTGCCACGATCTTCTCCTCGACGTGATAAGCTGCCTATATCAAGACACCGTCTCGAGGACGGTGTCTAAACGTAGCGAGCGAGTTCAGAAGACAGGGGTGGTAGGACTCGAACCCACAACCTACGGTTTTGGAGACCGTTGCTCTGCCAAATTGAGCTACACCCCTAAATTACGGGGCACTCGACGCCCCATTTATTCACCAGTCGTCAGTTACTTCGTCTCACGGTGTAATGTGTGCTTCCGGCAGCGCGAGCAATACTTTTTCAGCTCGAGGCGCTGCGGATCATTACGCCTGTTTTTCATGCTTGTGTAATTCCGCTCCTTGCATTCTGTGCAAGCGAGGGTAACTACCATACGGACGTCTTTTTTCTTTGCCATGATTTGCCCTGCCCCGTTTAGTCGGGAATTCTGGGCCAGCGATTGTCATCACCGGCCCAGTGAGTTCGTCTCAATCAGTCAAGGATCTCGGTGATGACACCCGCGCCGACGGTCAGGCCACCTTCGCGGATGGCGAACTTGGAGCCTTTTTCGAGGG
>CAZSXY010000154.1:0-8005 GCA_964611395.1 uncultured Anaerolineaceae bacterium
GCCAAAGTCCAGGTACGCACCTCAGTGCGTATGCCGTTTTCGAACCCCTTCGGGTTGACAATTGCCCGTGTAGTGACGGATGGCACACACCTCAAATGCGCGACCAGGGCATCCCGTGAATGGAGGAGAAATCTGGATCATGAAAGACCTCTTTGAAAAGACGCGGCGGTTCACCCGTGCCAAAGAAGCAATGGAGATGGGCATTTACCCCTTCTTCCAGCCGCTTCAAGTTTCGGATGCCACGACCGCGATCTTCCAGGGCAAAGAAGTAGTCATGATTGGGTCCAATAATTACCTGGGGTTCACCACCGATCCCCGCGTCAAAAGAGCGGCCATGGAGGCCCTGGAGAAGTTCGGGACAAGCTGTACCGGTAGCCGCTTTTTGAACGGCACGCTTGAATTGCACCTCGAACTCGACCGGCGGCTGGCGAAGTTTGTAGGCAAGGAAGCGGCAATTGTCTTCCCCACGGGCTACCAGACCAACGTCGGCACGATCCAGGCACTTGTACAGCGAAACGATGTGGCCATCGTGGACAAAGACGATCACGCCAGCATCGTTGATGGTTGTTTTATGGCACGCGGCATGAACCAGGCAGATATGAAGCGTTTTAAGCATAACGATCCCGACAGCCTGGAAGATGTGTTGAGCAAACTGCCGGACGATGTCGGCAAACTGGTGGTAGTAGATGGCGTCTACAGCATGGGAGGCGACATTGCGCCTCTGCCAGAAATTGTCGAAATCTGCAAGAGGTACGGTGCGCGCATCATGGTTGACGACGCGCACAGCATTGGTGTGCTGGCCGACGGTCACGGGACGGCATGGCACTTCGGCCTGACCGATGAAGTGGACCTGATCATGGGCACGTTTAGCAAGTCGCTGGCGTCTATCGGTGGATTTATCGCGGGTGACGAGCCAACAATCCACTATATCCAGCACTTCGCACGCGCGTTTGTGTTCAGCGCCAGCCTGCCTGCCCCCAATGCAGCGGCAGCGCTCGCCGCGCTCGATATTATCGAAAACGAGCCGGAACACGTTCAGCGTTTGTGGGAGAACGCCGAATACATGCGTCGGGGGTTGCATCAGTTGGGCTATGATACCGGCGTTAGCAACACACCTGTGATCCCGATCTATATCCGCGACGACTACCGGGCGATTCTCGCCTGGCACGCACTGATTGAGGAGGGTGTCTATACCAACCCGGTGGTGTCGCCCGGTGTCCCGCCCAACAGCGCCTTGCTCCGCACCAGTTACATGGCAACTCACACCACTGAACACCTGGATCGTGCGCTCAAGGCCCTAGAAATCGTCGGCCACAACCTGGACTTGATCCCTGGGGACGCGACGCTTCAACCCGAGAGGGCATAGCACGCCCTGCACGAAGTAGAGTCATCAACGTAGAAGCTCATGAACGAACCGACAGTTGTTGCCATTTTTGACCTTGATGGAACGCTTTACACGGGCCACATCATACACGGCATCGCACAGCACCACCGCAAGCATCGCGTCAAACGCTGGCGGCTGAATTTCTTCATGGCCTCACATATGGTGCTTTACCCACTTTACCGTGTGGGAGTGATCTCGGAAGCAACCATACGCGAAGTATGGACCCGGCATCTAGGCTGGACAATCGCGGGGTGGTCACCTGAGGAAGCGGAGGCTGCGTTTGCCTGGATTGCCAAGTATTACGTCCAACCTCTCGTACGGCAGGACATCATGGCACGATTGCAAATACACCAGATGTCTGGGCACCGGGTCATCATCGTTTCCGGTACTCTGGCTCCACTCTTAGCTGAAATAGGCCATCAGTTGGGAGTGCGCGAGACAGTGGGCACACAGTTGATCATCCGAGAAAACCACTATACCGGAGCCTGCGAACTTCCTGTCTGTCAGGGACCAAACAAAATACTACACCTGGAAAGTTACCTAAACGGACAGGATATTTTGTGGTCTCAAAGTTATGCTTACGCGGACAGCTATACTGATCTGCCGCTGCTAGAACAAGTGGGCCACCCAATTGCTGTCTACCCAGACGCTCAACTAGCGATTCACGCTAAGAAGCGTGGCTGGGAAATCGTCGAGTAGTGGGATTGCAATTACAAAAGTGGTCTTAAACCGGCCAAGCATCGAGCGCATGAAAGGGCATAGGGAGTTCCTGCTGTGATGTCGCGATACGATTACCCCAAAACCATTCTTCATTTCATTGCTACTGAAGTTTTGCGAAAAGGAGCGCAAGCACGAGGCATTGCGCTCCTTCCACCCCGGCCCACTGGGGATGACAACCTGGGATGTATCCAAAGCCGCACCAGATCGTTCCGTCGGTGGTTTAATCCGCCGAACTCGACGACCGAACTCGTTTCGCAAAATAACGCTCGATGGCAGTTTGCCCCTGATTGAACAGGCTGTACACCACTGGCACGACGATGAGCGTAAGCAGCGTACTGCTGAACAGCCCGCCGATGACCACCGTGCCAAGCTCCGACGCAACAATTGCCCCTTCCGAGAAACCGATAGCCAGTGGCAGCAACGCGAACATGGTCGCAATCGCTGTCATCAGGATCGGACGCAGCCGTGTAGCTCCGCCATTTATCAGAGCGGACTTGGTGTCCATCCCATTTTCCTTGCGGTTGGTTTGTACCCTGTCTATCAACACAATCGCATTGGTTACAACAATCCCGACAAGCATCAGGAGTCCGATCATAGAAGACAAGCCCAACACGCGACCGGTGACAGCAAGACCAATCGCTGCCCCGACAATGGCTAGCGGCAAACTAAACAAAATCGTCACTGGATGCACGAACGAACCGAACGTCAATACCATCACGAAGTAGACAAGCACAACAGCGATGCCCATTGCGACAACCATCTGTTGGAAACCTTCCGTCTGAAGTTCGGATGCGAAACCTTGCCCAACTGTGAGGTTTTTTGGCAGATCCAGTTTGCGAACTTTTTCAAGCGCCCGGTTCGTCACGCCCAGTGTATCCTCGGTTTCCAAATCGGCTGTGTACTGCACGGCGGGAACACCGTTGACGCGAATATATGTTTGTGATACATCGCCGCCGTTATTTGTGACCAAGGAAAGGCTGCTGGCAACATTGGCAATCCCGTCGACGCTTTGAAGTTCCGTAATGATCATTGCATCATATTGCTTCAACTCGGACAGAGTTGGAGGATTTTCGGGATCTCCACTTATCAGTACCGACACCCCTCCAAAGCCTTGCTCAGATCTGGACGTGCTGGAAACCGTTACATTATGCTGCCCTTCATCCGGCAAGCCGTCACGATCCAAGTCGTTGAAGATGATCTCAGCTTCCCGCCGTATGGTTTGTGTCACACGATCCAGGTCATCCTGGGTTGCCGTAGCGACCGTGATAATTGCAGCATGTTCAGTGATTGTCGCCGGGCCGAAGAAGCTGTTTTCTCCATTATCACCAACCGTCGTCTGGACGGTTTCAACGCCGTCTAAGCCCAGAATAAACTGCTCGAGACGTCGAACCTTCGCATCAGTCATCGCAATAGAAGTTGGGTCACCATTTATCTCACCGGGGAGATCTACCGTAACTGAGATGGTGGGTTCCCCAAATGAGGGCAGAAAAGCGGTGGGAAGTCGTCCAAGGATAAACACGCCGCTGAAGAACGCAACCGTGGCAATTACCAGTACTGCCCAACGATGGGCAAGCGCCCAGCGAATTACATGACGATACCCGCGTTCCATATTGCTTTCTTTTTCTTCAGGCAGCGTGTCTTTATTGATGAATAGAAACGCGAACAGTGGAACAACCGTAATGGCCACAACAAATGACGCACTCAATGCGTAGGTCACAGCCAAGCCAAACGGTAGGAAGAACTCACCAACTACGCCACCAAACAAACCTATGGGCAGGAAAACGATCACCGTGGTCACAGTAGCCGCAAAAATCGCCACCGATACGTCCCGCGTCCCATGCAATACGGCTTTGAGTTGGTCTTCCCCTTTTTGTACATTGCGGTAAATGTTCTCCAAAACCACGATAGCGTCATCGACCACACGACCAACGGCTACCGTTAGACCGGACAACGTCATGATGTTGAGCGTGATACTTTCGGGGAATAACCGTAGCGCAAAAGTGAGCAAGTCTTTCGTTAAGCCAGTGGCATCCTCAGACAAAGGGAATAGCGCATCGTGCATCGCCGGGGGTATCCAGCGCATAACCACAAATGCTATTGCAACTGAGGTCGGAATACTGATTGCTGTGGCCAGGGTGCTGCGCACGCTGAAGTAGAGAAATACCAGGATTACAATAACGGCCATGACCACGCCGAGGCCGCCCTCGCGCGCGACCCCGCTAATGGATTCTTCAATGAAGCTAGCCTGTTCGAATGTGATAGAAAAGTCGATCCCTGGGTTTTCCTCTTCCAACTCTTCAAGTGTGCTTTCGACATCGCCCCAGGCGGTGACAGTATTAGTGCCCCCGGTTCTGAATATCTCCAGGATGAGGCTGTTATCGCTGTTTGTGCGTGTGACTGCATCGTCAGGCGTGTATGTTCCCAACAGTGCGGCTTCGCGGATGGCTTGCGCATCTTCTGGTAATGCACCTGCTGTTTCATCAGAGATATACTTCCAGACTCCCGGTGATAGATGCTCGAAGAATTGATCTTCGCACAATTCGCCCCATTCGCAGTCGGCTACATAGAGCAAAACATCAGCTGTCAAAGCCTGCAAATAACGTGCCCCGCGTAGGCTGGCGAATTCATCCAATAATCCCGATGGTGTGCGGTAATCTCCATTGCCGGTGGTGAAAAAGAGATCGTCGGCTGTATCCAGTTCTTCCGCGCCAACAAATCCGGCCACTCCAGGCCATGATGAGGGTAGAGCAGGGGCTTCTGGATCTTCGATGCGTGCTGAGTTGTTCGTATTGCTAGCCAAGGATTGTGCTGCAGATGGCACTTCACCTGCTGCGATACCTGCCAAATCGCATGGCGCATCTGCCATGTCGGAAACATGATCAGCAACATCGGCTTGTTTCAGAACCTCAGGCGAGAAATAGCACAACGTTTGCGGGGCGAGGTTCGACAGGAATGCTTCCTCTGTTGACGCGATATATGCGACCACGTCGGGCGTGAGATCGTCAATGAGCCGGATGGCAAAGAAAGTCAAGGATTCCGGCGTGTTCAGCGCGATCTGGTTGAGTGTGTCGGCAGCGCTATCGCCAAAGGCTACTAGATCAGCGGCATTGGTAAGCGGCTTATCTCGCAATTCTGGCTCAGAAGCCAGATGCTGCCAGAATTGACCTAAGGGCGGTGCCGCCGCACGCGTTTGGACTGCTTGGGGTAATGCTTCGAGTGTTTCTGGCGAAAGGACTTGAAGGGTCTCATAGCTCAGACCATCGAGAAAACCAATCTCATATTCCGCTAGAAAATACAAGACATCTGGGGCGAGATCGGACAGCAGGGCTTCCGCAAAGGGTGTCGTGATCACCATGTTGAAGATCAGCGATGGCGGGGTGTTAGGAATGCGTAACAGGTCGTCGGCAGTATCCATCTCATCGATCTCAGGCCTCGTCGCCGCAAACAGTACCCAACTTGCGGGCAAAGCAGGACCTTCTTCGATATCGAGTGTATTGGAATTGCTTCCCTCTGCATCGCCAGATGCCGAATCAGAATCAACAGTGTCGCCTGCCTCCGATGGGTTCCCCTCGCTAGCCGACTCACCAATACCAGGGGTGCCCGGGTCATTGACAGCTATGGGATCTAAACCTTCCGCCACAAGTGCCGCATTGAGGAGATCAGGGCGGATAGTCTCACCGCCGATGATATTGATATCAGCTACTGCCTCAAGCGATTCAATTTGAGGCGCGATTTCGTTTTCCACCAGATGGCGCAACTCAGCAAGGGAGAGGTCTGCTTGACTGGCGCTAATGCTGATGATACCCAGAGGTAAATCGTCGAGGCTAAAGGTAATCAATTCCAGTGCATTCAAGCGCCACTCGTCCGGTAGTGGGGCGTCCCGTATCTCGTCTTGCCCGCTCAGCGATTGCGCCATCAGGACCGTTGCGACCTGGTTCTGCTCGTCTTGTTTGAAGACATTGAGATAGCCTTCCGGCAGCATAACGCCATCACCAAGCACGCCATCAATTCCGGCATTGAAGTGGGTTAGCAATGCGGCCAGTGTTTCGCCATTCAGGTAAGCAAGCATTGAGCAGCTATCGCTATCGCTTTCAACGCCTGAGTCAGCGGCGATGAATGCCCGGCAGCGTTCCTCGATATCGATGATGAGGGTTATGTCATCCAAGGTCAGATCGCTGATCGTGCCCAGCGGTCCTGTAATATAACCGTCTTCAAGAAAATCATTGAAGATGTCTGCCAGACTTCTTACACCAGTCAATTCGGCCAAGTCTGCGGCGGTTTCAAAGCGATCCATCTGCCAACTTTCTGGCAGCGCGGGTGGTGCTGTTTCCGAAAGATTGGGGATTTCCTGCGGCGAACCAACTGCCCTTGACCGAAGTTCGTCGGCCAAGATCGGGGGGAAGGTTGTGAAGACCGAGTCGGGCAGTGCGCCCAGAACCTCAGGCGATAAGTGCTGCCATACCTCATTATCTAGCACCGGCAGAAAGCCGATATCTTCTTCTACGCCATACGCATAGAGATAAAGAACAACTTCGGGCGTGAGCGCTTCTATCATGTCACCCGCTGTCATCCCTTCTGCCGGTGTCAATGTGCGCAACGGCAGCTCAACATCGTTGAGAACCGTTTGCAGGTCATCGCGCACTTTTTCCTGATCTAACCCAAACTCGTTAGAAAACTGGACAAATACAAAGCCAGTCGTCGTTGTGGATTCAATATTGATGATGTCTTCGGTCTTGTCTGCACCCCTTTCGATGGGGACGGTGTAGGCTTGAAGCATCAAGTTACCATCCGTATTGCCATTGCTTCTGGCTATGGCGAACGTCGATGGCACGTCGATGTCGGGGATAAGTTCCACTTTGAGACTCAGGGCAGAATAAACACCAAGCCCTAGCAAAATAACAGTGATTGCGATCGTTATCCATTTGAAGCGGATGGAAAGGCGCGTGATCGAGTCGAAGAAGTTCTTTCCCATTTGTTTTTCCTCAGGGGCATGACAGATATTTTCCGGCTCCCCAAACGAACGCTGAAGGACTCCACGTTCTTCAGCGGCGTATCGCGGAATATCCGGCTTCAATCCTTAGCCACGAAATTGACATTTTCATCATCAGTAGACATAATGTATGATTGTGCCAGCGGGCCATGCGAACTGTCAACCTACGTATGGGTTCCTTGTCCAGTACTAGACACGCGTCTGTCTGTGTGGATGAGTAGAGAGAATCTCAATAATGACGTTAGATCGCCGGATTCAACGTACCCGGCAGTTGTTACGTGATGCGTTGATGTCACTCATTCTGGAAGTGGGCTACGATTCGGTTCGCGTCCAGGATATCACCGATCGCGCCAATCTGGGGCGGGCAACGTTCTATCTGCATTACCGTGACAAAGAAGAACTGCTTGTAAAAAGTCTTCAGGCGATGTGTGATGATTTAGCCGAACGCGCACAGAATCGAGAAAAGGGGACTTCCATCAGCCTCATTGCATTTCAGCATGCAGCGGAGAATCGCGATCTGTACCAGGCGATATTAGGCGCAAACGGAGCCTCCGCCGTTATACGGCAGATGCGAGATTATGTCACCAAGAGCGGACAAAGTATCTTGCCGGGCATCAGGGGCACACTTCCGCCCGAGGTTGCTACGAATTTCTTGGGGGGGGCGTTGCTTGGCCTCATCAGTTGGTGGCTTGAGGATATGCCATACTCCGCCAAATACATGGCGGACGCCTTTCACCAGATGGCTGTTTCAGCACTCGCGGGCGCAGCATACCCCATTAATAGCAGTCAACTCCCAAACCAGACAGAGTGAGGCGCACCGAGACCCGTCAAACTAATCATCATCGCTCAGGTATTGTTCTCCAAATTCACGCATTGCCTCAATGATTTTTCCCAATGCCTGCCCTTTCTTA
>CAZSXY010000155.1:0-7963 GCA_964611395.1 uncultured Anaerolineaceae bacterium
TGTCGTGGCTGCCCAGCAAGTTCATCAGCGCGTGGTAGGCTTGCGGCGGGTAGTCTTCCTCGATGGCGCGGATCAACCCGTCTACTTCGCTGGGCGAAAGGGCGAAGATGACCCGGTCGCCGTTGGCGTCGTTGTCGAAGTAATCCGTCTCGCGCACAAAGCCCAGGATGCCCGTCCGCAGCCGGTAGTTCATCGTCGAGTCCCATTCTTTGCCCAGGAACCACCGCGAAGCGTCGCCCCATTCTTCGCCGATGATGACCGTTTCCGGGTTGATGTTCCGCACGACCGCCCGGAACGATTCCCAATACAACGAGTCGCTCCCGCCGGGATCAATGTCACCGGCCACGTCCAGCCGCCAGCCGCCGATCCCTTCGCGCCCCCACGTCTGCGCCACGCTGTCCTCGTCCAGAAAAATGAACTGGCGCGGTTCGATGCGGTCGTTGTTGATCTTTGGAATGCTGTCGAAACCGGCCCAGGAGATATAGTACGTCTCGCCGTTCGGGGTCTCGACACAGGCGTCTGGTTGTCGCGCGCGCGGCTTGACAAAGAAAAACCAGTCGCGGTAAGGGGAACGCAGGCTCTCGCACGCGCCGTCGGTTTCGAAGCGGTGGTAGCGGTCGAAGATCGCGCTGTCGCTGGACATGTGATTGAATACCCCATCCAGGACGATCACAATCCCACGCGCTTTGGCTTCTTCAACCAGGGTGCGAAAAGCATCCAGATCGCCAAGTAGCGGATCGATCTTGAGGTAGTCGGCGGTGTCATAGCGGTGGTTGGAGCGGGCCTCGAAGATCGGATTGAACCAGATTGCTGTGACCCCTAACGCTTCCAAATAGTCCAGTTTTTCGATCACTCCGGCCAGATCGCCACCGTAGAAATCGCTGTTGAAGTAGCCGGTCCCGCTCGGCGCTTTCGTCACGCGCCCATCCACCGGCGGCTCGTTCCATGTTTCATGGAAGATGAGCGCCAGCTCACCGTAGAAAACATCCGAACCGTCGTGGGGATCGTTGGCGGGATCGCCGTTGCGGAACCGGTCGGGGAAAATCTGGTAGATCACGGCGTTCCTCATCCACTCCGGCGTATAGTATTCCGGATCGTAGACGGTGATCTGATAGCTCAAATTCGGGCTGGACTCATAGGCCATGCCGGGGCCGCCCTCACGCGCAGGCGTATAACTGCCTGTGCCGTCCTCAGGGCGTGTATCGTCTTCGTAATAAAGCACCTGATCGCCTTTGGTGACCAGGAAGCGATACCAGTAGATCGTGGGGTTACGGCCTGTGTCCAGCGTCGTTTCCCAAATATCATAGCCTTCCGGCACGGTAGCGACGACCTGTAAGGGGATGAGCACCTGCTTGTCTTTGGCGGAGTCATAGAGGCTCAGCGCCACCGCGTCTACGTCGTTCGCAGCCGTGCGAAAGCGCAGCGTGATATGCGTGTCGATCGGGACTGCTCCGCCGGGCACGCGGTACAGATCGCTGCGGCTGTCGTGCAGCAGAGCCGCGCGGTCGATGGCGCTTTCCCCGTCTGCTTGCGCTGCCGGAGGAACGGCTACCGGAAGCAGCGCAATGAGCAGCACAAGCAGCGCGAGCCGTTGGATCATCGTTGTTACCCGTTTGTTCCCCATAACATTTTTTCTCCTGAAAGGCTTGGCCGATGTCGCCTTACCCTTTCACTGAGCCTAGTGTCAGACCGCTGATCAAATACTTGGAGCTGTATAGAAACATCAACACCACCGGAATGGTGATCACCACCGATCCCGCCGCGTACAACCCCCACTGTGTCTGGAAGTTGCCGATGAAGTCGTTTAACCCTAACGGCCAGGTGCGGAGTTCCTGCCTCTTGAGGATCACATTTGCGACCTGCCAGTCACCCCAGGCGTTTAAGAAGTTGAACAGAAAGATCACGGCCAGCGCCGGCGTGGAAAGCGGCAGGATGATGCGCCAGAACGCTTCCATGCGCGTTGCGCCGTCCACCATGGCGGCTTCTTCCAGGTCGAAGGGAATCGTGTCGTAATACCCGCGCAAGATCCAGATCGAAAGGGGCACTGCCGTCGTGATATAAGCCAGCGCCAACCCCACCAGGTTATTGTACAGGTTCAGACGGGCCACGATGATGTAAATGGGAATGAGCAGCATTCCCGCCGGGATCATCTGCGTGGAAAGCAAGGCGACCAGCCCGAGGGAGCGTCCGGGGAAGCGCCAACGCGAAAAAGCATAGGCGCTCGTGGCAGCGACGAACACACCGATGGTGGAGACGGTGATCGTAATCACGAAACTGTTCCATAGCCAAAGAGTGAAATCTGCTTGCGTGAACAGATTCGCATAGTTCTTGAGTGTCGCGCCGTCAGGAATGATCGCCAGCGACGGCGACGTCAGGTTTTGGAGCGGGCGCAGCGACACGGTTACGATGCGCGAGATCGGGTAGAGGGTGAAGATGGAGTAGAAGATCAGGAACCCGTGTTCGGGCCAGATCACGCTGATCACCAGCCACAGCACAATGAGCAGAACCAGGATTTTTATGCCGGTGATGAGCATCAACGCTAGCCCGCCCGCCAGAATCAGCGGCGCGACGATGGTACGCGTGCGGCGCAACCACAAGTTAAGCGGTCTTTCGTAGGGATGTGCGTCCCAGAAACGTTTACGCCAGGAAATGTTCATGTTGTTCATCATTCTTCATACACTCCCTTCAACACGCCACTGCTGGTAACCCATATGGCCGCGAACAGGAACAGGATAGCAAAGATAACCAGCGAGAACGCCGAGGCAAAGCCGAGTTGGGTTTGTCCGTTGCGGCCAAACGCGGCGTTGTACAGTGCCGTGACCAGAATGTTGGTGCTTTCGTTGGGTCTGCCCTGGGTGATCAGGTAGATGACGTTGAAGTTGTTGAACGTCCAGATCACATCAAGGGTGATGATCGGGACTGCCACCGGGCGGATCAAGGGGATGGTCACATGGCGGAAGCGATGCCAGGCATTGGCCCCGTCAATCTTGGCCGCCTCATAATATTCGCCCGCGATGGACTGCAACCCACCCAGCAGCGTGACCATATAGAAGGGGATTCCCAGCCAGATATTGACGAATGTCACGGCGGCGAACGCCGGGCCGGGCGTGAACAACCAGTTGACCGGCTCTATTCCGATCTCCGTCAACAAGTGGTTGACGAAACCAAACTGGGAATGGAACTCCCCGCGCCAGGCCAGCGCGATGATCGTTTGGGGAATGGCCCAGGGCAGGATGATGATCGCGCGGTAGAGGCCGCGCAGCTTCATGTTCGGTCGGTTGAGCAGCAGGGCCAGGATCATTCCGAAGAACAGGTGAAAGATCACGTTCAGGCCAGTCCAGGCCAGCGTCGTGCGCAACAGCCGGGGGAAGGTCGAGTTTTGTGTCTGGAGCAAACGCCCCCAACCGGTGATTTTCCCTGTTGCCGAGTCCGTCTTGACGAAAACACGCTTGAAATTCTCCCACCCGTACTGGAGACTGTAGAGAACCGGATCGCGCTCGGTGGTGATCACCTTTTCAGGCTTTACATCGACCCAGCCAAAGACGGGGTATCCCTGCTCGTCTTCCAGCGCGATCCCGTTGTCGTCCAGTACCACGACGCGGTAGCGCATAAACCTGGCTGGGATCGGGTCAACAATCGTTAACCGCTGCCCCAGGGGGACGGCTTCTACCACGCCGCCTATCCCGCCGGGTTCTGCGTAAGCATTCGTTGCTTCGACGCGCTCACCGCTGGGCACATCTTCGCTTTGGGCAGCCGTGAAGTTTTCTTCGATCCGGCCCTCGACCATCGTCCACGCCACCTGATCGCCCTTCACGCGAATGCCATGCCAGTTCTGGTCTTGAGACGCATCGCGGCTGATAAATTGGACGGCGTTGCCTTCCTCCAGGGTGGCCAGAACCGCGCTACTCCGATCGGGCTGTTCGAACAATGGCGTGCCGGGGGTGAACGTCACCAACGCAACATCGGCCATATCGACCGGGTCGGTTGCGACCCAGCCAACCAGCGGTTTTTCGCCCGCTTCGACGTGGTAGCGTTGAACCTGGAACCAGGTCACACCGGTTGACAGGTCTACCGCTTTTTGGATCAACCGGTCACCGGCTTTGATCGTGCCAATTGATTGTGCTTCGGCGGGCTGGTTACCGTCTTCGTCAATGTCGGTGATGCTGTCGTAGACTTCGGCGTCCGAACCCGCCGTGAAGACCGTTACCATTGGGGGTTCCTGGGCGGGAATGTTGAGCCACCCAAACCGGTCACCCTCGCCAACCAGCACCTCGTACCAGGTAACCGTTACGGCCTGGGCCAGTTCATATTCGGTTCCGGCTTCCAGCGTAACCGGCTCGTCACCCTCGATGTAGGACGCTGCGTCGGGAAAATGCTCTACATAGAGTGGTGCATCATCTTCGGGGTAGAAGGAGCGGCTCACCTGGACAAATGCAGCGTTAATCCAACCGGTTCGTCCATCGCTGAGTTGAATGTGATACCATTTGCTGGGAGTACTTTCTTTGGCCGCCAGGCGAACGGCCTGTCCCTGGCTTACCCTTGCCGGTTCGTCGCCGATCGTGATGATCGCTTCGCCGTACTGTTCCGCATACAGCGGGGCGTCGGCGACGATATAATACACTTCGTTGGGAATCCAGCCGCTTTCCCCGTCTTTGCTCTGAACGGGCCACCATAACCGCTCGTCCTGGTTGATCAGGTATTTTTTCTTGAATTCGTTGTAAGCTTCCGCACAGCCTTTATCCAGCGGGTTACAAACCCGGTTGTCGAGCGAGACGTTGCCTTCGTCGTCTACCTTGACGGGCCTGGCCGTCCCGGGGTCCCAGATGTACCCTGTGATGCGTTTTGCCGCGCTGGTGACGTGAAGCTCGGCACCCTGGTGCAGCACAAAGGCGACCTCCGCTTTTTCGTTCGGTTCCACACGGGCCGCGAACTCGTCGAGGGTAAATTCAACGTCAGCCCCTGGCGCGGCGCGGGTCAGCGAACACTCACCGCCGACGATCCCGCTATTCGGCACGTAGCAGTTGAACGTTTTCAGGCGCAGATCGGAAAATGCCAGGCGAATATTATAAGCAAAGGGGTACACCGTAAACAGCAGCATCGCAACCGCAGCCGGGGCGACGAGGGTATAAGGTAAGGTGTACTTGCTCCGCAAAACCTTTTTGAAGAACAGGTAAACAACAATTTCTAGAATCGCCGTGCCCCCAATGGCGATCGCCAGTAATGGCAACAGATCAACCAATCGCTCCAACGCAAATTCTAGCGTGAGACTCTTAGCTATAAACATGCCATTTTCCCTCTCAAAAAATCCAGCGAGCAAAGATTTTACTTCACTCGCTGGATAGAGAATCCACTGACGGTATGCCTAAAGTTAAAGGCTACTGCAGGTCTTCAATGCACGTTTCGGCAAAGTCCTGCGCATTGGCGGCAGCTTCTTCAGGGGTCTCCGAGCCATTCATGACAGCCTGGTATTCCTGAGTAACCGCGTCGAACAGGCAGCGCATCTCCACATTGACGGGTTGGGGCACGCCGGTTGCCAGGGCAGCCGCACTCTCGCCCACCAACGGGTCCTCTGTCACCCAGGCTTCATCGAAAGCCGGCAGGTAGCCGGGCAGACGACCCTGCTCAATGGTGTATGTCTTGATCTGATCCAGGTCGGAGGTATACCACTCCAGGAAGGCAACCGTCACATCGAGTTCAGCACCCCCGGTGGCGGTGGGGATCATCGCATACGTGCCCGCGATCAACGGGGCAGGTTGCCCACCTTCGAACTGCGGCCAGGGGGCCAAGCCGAGATCATCACCCAGTGAGGCAATCATGCCGGTATCGCCGCCTAAGCTCCAATCACCGTTGATCGTCATGGCCGCTTTGCCTTCTTTGAAGAAGCCATCCAGGCAGTTGTAGTCGCATTCACTGGCGGTGATGCCCATTTCCTTGAAACCGTAGAGCAGCTCGTAGGTCTTGATCAGGGATTCGTTGTTCAGATCCGGTGTTACCCCATCCGCGGCAAAGCCCACAAACGGTACGTTGTCGGGGTTGATCGCTTGCATCCAGGGGAAGACCCAGAAGCTCTCGCCGTGATGGAACAAGAACGGCTGGAAGCCCTCAATGTCCGCGTATTCTTCCTTGAGCTGCTGGCTGACCTCGATCAGCTCTTCGACGGTCGCCGGAGGTGTGTCAATCATGGATTTGTTGTAGATCAACATGAGATGGTTCCCCGCGCTGAAGGGGATGCCCCAGGTCTGGCCGCCGAGGTTGACTGTGTTCAAGAAGTTGTCCATCTCAAACAGACCGTCAAGTGGCTGAATGATGCCAACTTCTACGAAGGGGCCAGCGTGATCCGCAACCGTCCACAGAAAGTGAGGCACACCTTCACCGGCCAACGCTGCCGTCTGAAGCTCGGTGCGGAGCGCTTCAACGTCCTTAGTCTCAATGGTCAATGTCGATCCAGGAGCGTTCTCTGCCGCCCACGCATCGAAAGCTTCCTGGAACCCAATGGCCGCCATGAACTCATCAGACTCTTTGCTCCACATGATGAGATCGACAGCGTCAAACTGGGCGCGGCTTTCGGGAACCGGAGTAACATCCGCCGCCATTGCGGGCACAGTTAGTCCGACAACAGTTGTAATCAGGAGCACGAGTATTCCTAAAGTTTTATAGTGGTACATTTCTCCATTCCTTTCACTTCAACTCTTTAGTTTTTCTAGCTTAATCGGTGCGAGAATAGCAGCGAACCGACAGTGGGAACTACCTTAAGAGAGAGTCTACTATAAGCCAGCGCACTTTCGCAAATGTGGTAGTGCATCCGGGAGCGTTCAGATTCTGGGCAAGCTCGATCGAAATCGAGCAAAAAATCACATTAATTTTTGTTGTCGCACCTAAAGCTTGAAATGTGCCCTAACCCAGTCGCGCCGCGATCGGTTCGGTGCAGGATGGGGTATACTTTAAGGACACCAGTTGTTACAAACCTTTAGCGGAGAATTTCACATTCATGCCTGTGAGTTTTCTTGAGAAGTTGAGCGCCGTCCAGCAACGGCGGGATTCATGGTTGTGTATCGGTCTTGACCCCACGCCGTCACTATTGCCGGAGGGGACGGATCTACTAACCTTTGGACGCGAAATTATCGACGCGACTCTGGATCAAGCCTGTGCCTACAAACCCAACCTGATGTTCTATCTGGCGTATGGTGCGGAGGGCATCCAGGCGCTGCAGGAGACGATCGCTCATGTGCCGGATGATACGCCGGTCATACTCGATGCCAAGTTCGGCGACATCAGCTACACTGCCGAGCATTACGCGCGTTCGGCTTACGACGTGTTGGGAGCCGACGCCGTTACGGTCAGCCCCTATGCAGGGATGGATGCTGTCACGCCGCTGCTCGATTACGCCGACAAAATGACATTTGTGCTGGTGCGCTCGTCCAACAGGAGTGGAAATGACTTCCAGTTGTGGCCGAGTGAGCGCGCGCCACTCTACCGCTTTGTCACTGCCCAAATCAACACGTTGGTGCGCGAACATGCGGGTCAGTTGGGGATGATCGTCAGCGCAACGCAACCGCGTGATCTTGCCCTGTTGCGGAGTTGGGCTCCTTCAATCCCCTTTCTGATTCCGGGGATTGGTGTGCAGGAAGGTGATCTTGAAACGGCCGTGCGACACGGCCAGACCAGGAGTGGTGTAGGGCCTTTGATCAGTGTGACACGAGCGATCATCTATGCAAGTTCGGGGGCTGATTTTGCGGACGCGGCACACAAGGCGGCCGGGCAGTGGCGCGAGCGAATTTGTGAGGTATGCAAGGTCCACGAAATAGAGCGTGATTGAGGCGTGTGGTGCAGGTGAGAATGTGGGTTGACGTCGCCCTGGTGGACTGGTAAAATTCGGGGCGTTGTGAGCCGCCCCATTCGTCTAGCGGCCCAGGACGCCGCCCTCTCAAGGCGGAAACAGGGGTTCGATTCCCCTATGGGGCAT
>CAZSXY010000156.1:0-7579 GCA_964611395.1 uncultured Anaerolineaceae bacterium
TTCCGCTGTCCCAACCCTGACTGCCACTACGAAGCCGAGTGGGGTTCCTGGGGCAGCTTCTAACCCCCAGCGCCCCGCGCGGGTCCCTCCTGGGAACCCTCCCCGGTCTGGGGCCGGGGGCCCCTCCCAGGCCACCACCCGCGCGGGGGCGTGCCCTATTTCCTCAGCCGCTCCGCCCACTCGTCAAACGTTTCAAGCAGCGCCTGGCGCTTGGCCCAGCCTTCCTCATTATCAGGGAAGACCAGGGGGAACGTGCCGAGAATGTGGTCGAAATCCTCGCGGCTCAGGCCGTACAGGTGCGCGACAATCGCGTCGATTTCGTCACGGAGCCGTTGGCGCTCGGCGGGATCGGTTGCGCCCTTAGACTCGTCCCAGTCTTCGCCCATCACTTCGCGCCACAGGTCGGCAAATTCCGCGCGGGTACAGGTGAGGCGGGCCGCACGCAGCACGATTGCGTCAAAGTATGGGTTACCGCGGGAAAGGCGAGGAAGCGGCAGTGTCTCCATATAGAAGAAATTCAGAGTAGTGCTCATCTTTTGTCTAATCACAAAGTCAAGGGCAAGACTATTCAACAGACCGGAGAGATAGAGCACCGTGGCCCCGCGTTCGTATGTACCAAAAGGCTCGATAATCGGCGCTTTGTTGTTGCAAAACACCCTTGGCGGCAATACTGCAGTAATCAGGGTGCGCTCGTTCGTAGCACTTGCTATATCGCGAAATGCTAATCGGACGTTTTGATAGTTCTCGCCCGTTTTATTCATTAATCTTTCGCGTCCAGTTGCTTCCTCCACCCAATAGCGCGGCGGGGCAAAGAAAGCATCAAACTGGTGAATCATCTTGCCTTCATACAGCGGCAGACCTACCCCCCTCGTGTTGAAAAGTCGCCGGTCGTTCGTCATGTGGAACTCGGTCGTGAACTTCACATTCCACGTGCCATCGACATCATCGCCAACGAGGGGCCAGTCTCCGTAAATCCGCTCTGCAATCTCATAATCTCGTTGTGTCTGGAATTCCATCACGCTTAGACTGTGTGGACTGAAACGCTCGACCGAATCTCGCCGCATGTAAATCAAATTGGCCGGATCAGCCAAGAACTCCGGCAACTCCTCTGGCACGACCGCCACGCGCGGATTGAAGCGGAACGCCGCCCAGAAGCCGTCGCTTTGCGTTCCTTTCTGCGCCCCAACCAATACAAATTTGAACGAGTGATGCACGCCGGGGAAGAAAAAACGCTCGTTGCTGAAGCTGTAGACGTACTGGATATTGCCCTCATTGAGCAGCATCTCGCGTAGTTCTTTGGTGCCCAGGTCAGTGTAAATCCCCGAAGGCACCACATACCCCAACCGCCCCCGGTCTTGCAGCAGGCCGTACACGCGCTCCAAAAAGAGCTTATGTGTGGCTGTGTCGCCGCGTCCCTGCCGGGTGTAATCCTCGCAGCGGCGTACATAAGCAGCAGTTTCCTCAATATGCCGTTTCAGCGCTTCCCACTGCGCCACACGGCGCGGATTCTCTGTATTCAACTGCTCGATGCGCCGCTCAACCTGCCGCCGGTTGAGTTTGCTCTCAATGTCGGGGTCGAACTGCGCGTAGAACTCGCGCAAGTCCGGCTTGAGGATTTCCCAGGGGGGATTGCCGATCACGATGGTGAAGCCGGGATTGGGCAGCGGTTGGCCGCCCTCGTCATAAAAGACTTCGGGAAACTCGACCGCCCAATGGAACGGGCGCACCCGCTCCAGGTCGGTGAAATGATCCGCGAACTCGACGTCCAGCGCGGCGGTCAGTTCTCCGGTTGCCGTTTCCAGACGTTTCAGAATCGTGCTGTGTTCTGGCTCGTGGGGTGTCTGGATCAACTCCAGGCGTAACTGCCGGATGCGCGCAATAGCGTCCGTGTAGTCATCCAGGCGCGGGTCAAAGGGGCGCAACCCGATCAGGCTGTTGCCCACTTTCACATTCTGATTGAGGATTTGCGGCAGGCGCTTTTCCTGTTGGCGGCGTTCCATCGCGCGCATGATCAGGTTGACCACGGCGATTTCTGCTGCTTGCGGGTCCAGGTCCACGCCGTAAAGATGCGTTTCCAGAATCAGGCGTGGGTAGTCGCGGATACGCTCCAGTTCAACGCGATAATCCGCCAGCTCAAGCTCCCGATCCATCGAGATGACGCCTTGCGCAGCCAGTTCATCGTTACGCGCTTCCATCTCGGCTTGCAGCCGCCGGGTTTCGCTCTCGTAGAAATCGGCCAGCACATAATAGGCGTAGATCAGGAACGACCCACTGCCACACGCCGCATCGAGTACACGCAAATCGCGAATATCGTGGCAGGTCTTGCGCGTCTCGCCTTCGACCGGTTCACCGTCCGGTTGGCCGTTCACTGTGCCGTAGAGGTAGCGGCCCAGGGTTGTGTCAACAAGGTGGCGCACGATCTCTTGGGGCGTGTAATAGCTGCCTTGCTTCTTACGGGTTTCCAGGTTGTCGCGCGTGATCACCGAGCCATCATCGAGCGCCAGCGTCTTGCCAAGATACTGCTCGTAGGTGTTGCCGATGATGTCGGCAGGCATCGAGCGATAACGCGCTTCATAGAGCTTGCTAATGAGCGGCATCAGCACATCATCGCTGAAAGACGCCGTGTCAACCAGCCCTTTCGCAAACAGCGCCGAATCGTGATCCTCATCGAAACGCCGGAAGAAGCGGTCGAGGAATTCATCCATTGAGAACGTGTACGGGTTCTCATTCCGCAGCTCGTAGAGCTGGCGCAGTGTGCCAGGTCTGATGACCAGGTGATCTTCGGCAAAGCGGATGATCACCAGCCGGTCGAGGAAGCGCTGCACGACGGCACGCAACACCGGCAGGTTGATGCTTCCATCAGCGTGAAAGACCCAGGGATTCTGTTCACGGCGTTGTACGAGGTCTTGTGCCAGCTTTTCGCGCCAGTGGTTGATGAAATTCAAGTATTCGGTATCGACATCGCGTGTGTAGCGCTGGTTGCTCAGCCGATCCAGGCTGCCGTTGATGATGTTGTCGTAGGCGAGCTGCCAGAGCTGGTCGAATTCATCCAGATATGCGGTCGGATTCTCGAATGACAGCACCAGCCAGTCGCGGCGGGCATTGAATAGGCGCAGCTTTTCAAAGTTAGTGAGAATCGCCCACGTGCCGTTATTAGCGAACGCATAGTTGATGGCCTGCTGCTCTTCTTCGGTCCGGTCTACAGCCATGCCCGGCAACGCCAACTGGCCCGGCGTAATCACGCCCGCGATGGTCGTGCGCGCTTCTTTCAGTTCCTTGATGGCACCAAAGCGTTTGGCTTCCAGAAAGATCGTCCCCCCGGTTTCAGGGATAAGCGTAATATCCGGTCGCCCCGCTTGCGTTGTCAGTTCGTATTTGTACCGAGCCGGGTCTTCTATCGGCCAGCCGAGCACGTCGCGCAGCAGCCGGTCGATGAACTGGCGCACGACGCTGGCTTCGGACATCTGCGCGCGCTCGTCGGGCGTGAGCTTGTGGTAATCGTCTAACAGCTTCTGTAACGCTTGTCGGGCTTCTGCTTCGGTGGGCATAACCGCTCTTTCTTTGCCGTAAAAACCAAATCCTTCCAACGACTTATCTACTACAACCCCTAGTAAAGCGCAAGAATGCGCCAGCCACAAAAAAACCGGGCTGCGAGGCCCGGTCAGGTGAACGTTGTCGCGTGCAGTATTTTAAGGACTTATTTACTTTTGCCGCCCGTGCACAATCTGGTGCACGCGCTGATACGAAATGCCGAATTGCCGCGCAAGCTCAGCCTGCGAGACGCCAGCAGCGTGTCGGGCGCGGATGATGATGTTCCGTTCGCGTGTCGTAAGGGTGGGATCAGGCGGCGAGGTGAGCGACTGCAGTTCGGCGAGGATACGACGCACGGCGAGAATAACCGGACTCAAGGCTGGAGCGTTTCTGGCCCCATAAGCCCCTATGGGGCATATGATTCCCCTGATTATTCTCAGTCAGGGGATTTTCATTTTCTTCCAGCGCTTGCCGCACTTCTGCCGCTAACTCCGGATATTCCTCCTCATAGAGCGCCATTCTGAGAACCAGGAACCGGTCCGCCCAGGGCTTGAGCTTGAAGCTCACAATGCGCCGCGTATCCAGGTCGACCACCACCTCCTCAAAGAGGTTGTGGGCCAGCCCCTTGCGGTCTTCTTCATTGGCCGTGTCCCACAACCGCGCCAGCTTGTCCAGCGCTTCGATGCACATGCCCAACTCCAACGCGATCTGCTGCGTTTCGGTCGTTCTGGCTTGCCAGTGCGCGATTTCCCGCTCGTTTTGCTCCTTGCGTACCAGATAGTCCTCGCGGTCGATTTCACCGTCCAAATAGAGCATTTTGGCGGCGTCAATGCGCCGGTTGCACAGCGCAATCGCTTCCTGTCGCTGGCGCTCGAATTCGGCCTCGTCCTCGGTAATGCCCCCGCCTTGCTCCGCCTGGATCGCCAGTTCGGTCAGCAAGTTCAGCGCCTCCTGGCGGATGGTCAGCAATCGGATCAGCCGTCCAAACGCCGCTTCGAGATCATCACACGGGATGGAGCGACTCTGCACCCCGCACGTCACCCCGGTCTTGTGCTTGTAGCGCCGGATACCATTGGCATCGGTGCGCCCCGTGAGTCGCGTCCGCAGCTTGGGATTGTGCTCCGCCATCGCCAGGTCATCACAGTGGGCGCAGAAGGTGATGCCGCTCAAGGCATAGGCGCTCGCTTCCCGCTTCACGCCCTTGTCATTGGGCCGCAGGGTACGCGCTTGCCGCACCCGTCCTACCTGCCGCAACAACTCCAGCGGAAACACCGCCCGCTCTTCGCGCCAGGGCATGTCATCGACATCATAATCCGCATACGCGGGCCGGTCTTTGGCCTTTGCATCGAAGACCAGTCCCCCGTATTCGGGCCAGTTGGCGACCACGCGCCGCACGTCATCCCGCGTCACCGCCCGCGGCTGGCCGTAGCGATCACAGAATGGCCACCCCTCATCATTGAGCGTGTACGCGATCTTTTCCAGCCCCATGCTGTTTTGGGCATAGAGCGTGAGCAGGTAACGCGCCGTGTCATGATACCCGCGCCAGATCGCCCCTGCTTCTGGCGGCTGGTCCGCTTCCCCCGCCACGAACTTGCCGTTCGGCAGCAGCCATGCCCCCTGTGGTGAGGGACGCAGGTAGCCATCTTTGCCCCGCACCGTCCCAAACGGCGGCTTGCCAATCGTAATCCCCCGCTGTTTGCGGTAATGCACGCTGTCTTTGGCCCGCTGCGAAATGTCTTCGGCGTAGTATTCATCGAAGATCGCCGCAAACTGGATGAAAATCTTGCCCATTGGCGTTGAGGTGTCCACTTCCCGGTTGGGTGCGGCCAGCACCAGTGCGATCCCGTACCGCTCCAGTTTCTCGATCAGGTCGCCCACACGCCAGCCTTTGCGGTGCAGCCGCGCCAGGTCATTGGCCACCAGCGCCACCACGTCGGCATCCCCCAGCCGCTTTTCGAGCCGCAGCCAGGCCGGACGGTTCTTCACCTGTCGCGCCGACTTGTGCCCATCGACATCTTCATACCATTCTGGCGACCAGCCATTCTCCCGACACACGCGCTCGATATTCGCCCGCTGTCGTTCGGGGCTGTCCTTGTCGTTCTCGTCGCGGGTATACGACTGGCGCACGTAGCACAGCGCCACCGTGCGCTCACTGGCCCTCTGTTTCTTGCGAGACATGAAAAAAGACTCCTTCCGCTTCGGTGAACCATCGCTCAGTAGCGAGCCGCCACCAAACACGTTAGAGTCTCTGGCGGTCGGTGCGCTACCGTACCTAGTGCATCGGCCAGAGTAGCGGGGTGGTATCAGCACCCCGTTACTCACATTTACCAACGCACTCAGCTTACACCTACTCGATTCCCGTGTCAAACTCACTCGGATGCTTGCGGTTGAGGTCGTTGGCCAGCACCCGCGCCACCACCTGCATGAAACCGGCGAACCCCTCCACCACCTCATGGGCGCGGTAGTCTTCCCCCAACGCGCGGCATGCTTCACGCGCGAAGTGGTCGATGACTTCCGGGCGGGGAGGCACGTACCGCACGCGCCGCTCAGTCTTCATCGCCGCCCTCCTCGTCACCGTCACCGTCATTGTTCGCCAGTTGCGACCCCGCCTGGCGACTGAGCACCGCCAGCTTGTTGCTGGCCTTGATGTACAGACTCTGATCCATCTGGTCGACGCGCTCGCCCAACACCTCCAGGGCTTCCTTCAGGGTCACCGGAGTCTGCCGCCCTTGCACCAGGCTCGCCCGCGCCTGCAACCCCGCCAGTTGCGCCAGGATATGGCGCTGGTAGTCGTAATTCAACCCCACCGAAGCCCGCTTGTGCACCCGCCGGGCCAGGCCGCGATAGTCGAACGCCCAGTGAGCCAGCATCTCCTGCAACCCCGCCCACAACGGAGCCAGCGGCCAGCGTGACTTGTTGCTATCGTCTCCCTGCGGCACGCACAACCGCACCCATTTCTGCATGGCATAGTTCAGCAGGCCCAGCACCCCCACAAACGTCAACTCGGAGAGATACTGCATCCCCTCAAACTTGCCCGCATAGCACTTGAACACCCACTCGAAGCGCGTCACCGCCCGCTCATCATCCGGGGCCATATCCCACACCGTGCGCCAGAAATCCAGCGTCCCATCCTGCTGGGCCTTGGCCACCTTGTCGTACACCCGTAACTGCACCGCCCCTTTTCGCGAGCCGACGTGCAACCCTTCCAACACCCCCGTGCGCAAGGAGAAGTAGGTCTGGCGCACCTTGCTGTACCCTACCCAGCCTTGCCGCCAGGCATCCACCGAGAAATCTTCGAGCCGCAATCCCCGCACGTCGACCGCCAGGTCGAGCCGGTTGATGCGGATCGGGTACGCCAGCGGCTCCCTCACCCCAAACAACTGCAACTGGCCTTCTACGTTTGCCCGCAGCGCCCGCGGCGCGACAAAGTCCCCAAACTGGGCCAGCCACTTCGGGCCGAGTTGCAGCAGCATCCCCATGCCTTGCGGCCCGTTATCGGCTACCCGGTCGGTCAGGTGCAACCGCGCATCGCCATCCCATACCGCCAGCTTGTAGCCCAGGTTCCCGCGCCGGACGAGATACTCCTCACAGGGAATTCCCTGGTACAGGTCGGGATTGTCAAGATCAAACCCGATTTCGTTAGCCCATTTCCGGTACACGTCATCCGCAGGATACTCCACCACCAGGTACAGACTATCCAACCCGACATGGACTAATTGTAGAGGTACTCCCCGTAATACAGTACGGGGAGTTGACGTCCCACCATCCCCACTAACCACTTGATTCATACAACTACAGACTCCTTTCGTTGCACGGCCAGCCCGACCCTGCTAGAATGGAGTCGGCTGACCAATACCACACCACACATTGGTTCTTGCCACCGCCGGGGCTGTGTTGCCGCACCCCCCGGCTTTCTGTTTCCCACGCTTTGGGCCGGATTGCCCTAACTTCCCGCTAACAGCCGCTCGCCCCACCTCCTCTTGACGCACTTCACACAACTGTGGTACGCTCTGCGTACAACGCGAACTAAAAAAAGAGCGCGTCAGGC
>CAZSXY010000157.1:0-3801 GCA_964611395.1 uncultured Anaerolineaceae bacterium
CCCATATAAGGCCAGCGCCAGGCCGGTCAGGGTCAAGACTGCGGCAATGACCAGCGGCGTGTCATAGGTGCCACGCCCGAAGTTGATCAGGTAGCCGAGTCCGGCGCTTGCGCTCACGAACTCGCCCACGACGGCGCCGATCACCGACAGCGTGGCGCTGACCTTCAACCCGCCGATCACAATGGGCATGGCTGCCGGCAGTTCCAGGTGCCAGAAGGTCTGGAACGAGGTTGCTTCGAGTGATTGCATCAGGTCGCGCAGTTCGATGGGGATGTTGCGCATGCCGATGATGGTATTGACCAGCATGGGGAAGAATACGAGCAGGCCGCAGATGATGACTTTGCTGACGATGCCGGAGCCAAACCAGATGATCAGCAAGGGGGCGATGGCTACGATGGGAACCGCCTGCAACGCCACGAGGTACGGGGTCAGCGTGTAGGCGGCCACGCGGCTTTTCGCGATCAGGTACCCGATCCAGAATGCCGCCAGCACACCGATCACCAGGCCGGTGAGCACTTCGCGCAGGGTTACTGCCGTGTGCCGCCATAGCGACCCTTCGGAGGCAATGCCCCACCAGCGATCGGCCACAGCGCCGGGCGAGGGAATGATGAAGTCGGCATACATGCCCGACTGCGCGACCAGGTGCCATAGCACCAACAGCAACATACCAAAGATAGGAGCGAGTACCAGATGCCACCACTCGCCGCGTATTCGCAGCGAGCGAAAGCGCGTGTTTGTTGCACCCGCGTGGTGAGCGGTGCCACGGCCTTGCGTGCGTGGTTGGGCAAGATGCGCGTTATCCATGCGCGATCAACTATCCTTTGCGTTCTCGTCCGGGTCGTCTTTGTTGCTGGCGGGCAATTCGGCCCGGTCTGCCGGGTCGTCATCCAGCAAGGCTGCGGCTTCCAGATAGTAGGCTTCGGGGACGGCGACATCCACGCCGCCAAGTAGCCCGACCGATAGCGGGATGGCGCTGCTCCCCACGGCTTCGCGGAACAGAAACACCGGGATGCCCGCGCTGCGGAGCAGTCCTGCCGGAATCGCGGCAGAGGCGAGGTCAGCGGTATGAGCGACCACGTACCACGTCTTCTGGTCGGGGCCGCGTTTCTTGATGAGGGCCTTGTTGTCCATGCCGAGATCATACCGGTTATGGATCGGGACTGCAATGGATATTTGCGCCGAAGAACACGCGCCCACCTGACTTCGAGGAGGGCGCGCGCTGTCCATAGGTATTGTGATTTATGCTTCGGCGATCTCGATGGCAAGAAGCGCATCGCCCGGATCGGGATCGCGCATGGGGTCGCGTTCGCGGATTTTCAGCAACACATCAAGGCTTGCCTGATCTTTGACTCTGCCGAACACGGCGTGACGCCCGTCCAGGTGCGGTGTGGCGCTATGCGTGATGAAGAACTGGCTGCCGTTGGTGTTGGGGCCTGCGTTCGCCATGCTCAAGATGCCAGGGCCGTCATGGCTGAGCGCCAACGCCCCCGGCTCGTCGTCAAACTGGTAACCCGGCCCGCCCCGCCCGGTGCCGGTCGGATCGCCACCCTGGGCCATGAACCCGTTGATCACGCGGTGGAAGGTCGTGTTGTCGTAGTATCCATCCCGCGCCAGAAACACAAAATTGTTGACCGTGACCGGTGCATCCTGCGCGAACAACTCGACCACGATGTCGCCATGAACGGTCTTGAACGTCGCCGTGTATGACTTGTTCGGGTCGATCTGCATCGCGGGCGGCGCGTTGTACTGTTGAGCCATGTGATTGTCCTCACTATTATCTGGTAATTCCTGCTTAGAGTTTACCAGATCGGGTGTTTAAGCGCCCTCTATTTCGTCCTCAAGCGTCGCGAAGTGGTCGATGAACGCTGCCGTGAACCGCATGGAGTCGATGTAGTCCTTGAGCAGGATGTTTTCGTTCGGCGAGTGGGCGCGGGCGTTGGGATGCCACGTTGCCCCGGCAAACACGACCGGAATGTCCAACATTGCGCTGAGGGGGTAAAGCGGGCCGCTTCCGGGGAACCAGGGCAACATCACCGGTGTTTTGCCCCATAGTTGTTCGCTGGCGGCGATGGCGGCCCGTTCCGGCAGCCGGTTCGGAGGGGACGCGGCGAACTTTTCGTGCCCCAACTGGATGATATCGATGTCGGTGAAGCCACGCCGGTCTAAATGTTCCCGTAAGAGGCGATAGGCCAGTTCCGGGGTGAGGCCATCCACCAGGCGAAAGTCGAGTTTGGCGAAGGCCTCCGACGGCAGCACCGTCTTTGACCCCGCGCCTCCATAGCCGGCGTGAATCCCGCAGATGGTGATGGTCGGCTCGCTGATGTAGCGGCGGCGCGCCTCATGATCGCTCAGTTCGTTGAGCCACCCTTCCAACCCCCAGCGACGGCGTATCGCCGCGAATTCCATGGGCAGGGCGTCGATGCGTGCCCACTCCTCGCCCGTGAGCGGGCGGACATGATCCATGTACCCGTCGAGCGTGATGCTGTCATCGGGGGCTTTGAGCGTGCTCAGCGCCCACACCAGACGCCATGCCGGGTTCGGCACGATGGGTGCAACGGACGAGTGAAGATCGTGGCTGGGGCCTTTGCAGCGCAACTCGAAGTAGGCCAGTCCCTTCCCTCCCAGGCCGAATGTGGGGCGACCGGCCTCGTCGTAACCGCCCCCTTCCCACAGGATGCCATCGGCAGTGAGCATGTCGCGGTGGGCCTCGGCCCAGGCTTCGAGGTGCACAGAGCCGATTTCCTCTTCGCCTTCGACAACCCACTTGATGCGCACCGGTAGTTCGCCCTGCGTCTTGCGCCAGGCTTCAATGGCCTGGATGCGCGAGAGCAGTTCGCCTTTGTCATCCGACGTGCCGCGCCCGTAGATCACGCCGTCCTTGATGACCATCTCGAAGGGATTGGTTTCCCACAGGTCGCGCGGGTCTTCGGGCTGAACGTCGTAATGGTTGTAGATCATCAGCGTGCGCGGGGCGTCCTCCGGGCCGATCTCCGCATAGACAATCGGCGATCCGGGCGTCTCGTAGATGGTCACCGTTGCGCCAAGTTCTTCAAACCGCTTCGCCACCATGCCCGCCATCTGCCGGATGCCGCGCCCATCTGCCGCCACGCTGACTTGCCCGATGAAGCGGCCAAACTCGTCAAGGAAGCGCGTCTGGTGAGTCGCGATGTATTGCTCAAAGGATTCGTGATTGAAGCTCATAACGTGGATTTGCTCCTATACTGGTTGTACCGTTACGTTACGCTGATCCCAGCTTGTACCCGATCATGCGCAAGAAATTCGTGCGCCAGGCAATACCTTCGTCGTCTTCGACGCCCTTGCTGGCATACCCGTCGATCACGCCCAGAATGCCGCGCCCCAGTTCGGTCTCGGCGACAATGACCTGGGTGGGGTTGGCCGTCGCACAGAAGATGCGGACAACTTCCGGCACGCCCTGCACCGCCTTCAAGACGTTAATCGGGTAAAATCCTTCGCCAAGAAACAGGATGAAGCTGTGACCGGCGGAGAGCGCCTGCGCGTTCTTGACGGCAAGGGCTTTCATCGTGTCGTCGGTGCCCGTATGGCGGATGAGGCACGCGCCGGACGCTTCGCAGAAGGCCAGCCCGAACTTGATGCCGGGCACGGCGGTGACGAGGGTTTCGTGAATGTCTTCCACCGTTTTGATAAAGTGGCTCTGGCCGAGGATAAAGTTGATCGGTTCCGGTTTTTCGATAGGCACGAGGCTCAAATTCAGGTCCATAGCTGTAATCTCTCCTGTGTTAATGGCATAACGCGAAGCTGGTTTTTAGTTGAAAGTGATCG
>CAZSXY010000157.1:3901-7477 GCA_964611395.1 uncultured Anaerolineaceae bacterium
ATAGCGCGGCGGGTAAAAAGGAATCAGGCATCCGGGCTGCTTGGGGAACTGGCGTTTTCGCCATCTTCGTCGTCTTCCCAACTCACGATCCAGATGCACAACCCGGCCACGGCAACGGTGGCGATGATCAGTGCCAGCCAGTTGCCCACCGTCAGGCCCACATCACGCGCTTCGTAGGCCAGCAAAATCACGCAGCCCAACGATAGCACAATCCAGGCCGTGATGCGTGGCCACCGTTCGATCCAGGCGATCACAGTTCCAATAGCGGGTTGGTTTTTCAAGCGTTCGACCATAAGGTTTACCTGTATGCTGTGTGACGGCGCTAGAGCGGTTTGAGCACGCGCTCAGCCCGCAGTTTCTTGGCAAATATCCGGTGCGAATCGTCGGGGCGTGCCTCGCGCACAGCCTCGCGCCATACGGGGACGGTGATTGCTTCCAGCGTTTGGGCTTCGTAGCCCTCGTTGAGCAGCACGTTTTCTACGTCTGCCGGTGCATCGGGCGGCACGAAGATGTACCCGACTTCGCTCTGTAACTCGCGCGAAGCCCGTTCGACCGCCTGCACCAGGGCGGTGGTTATGGGTGCGACGGGCTTGCCATCGATCACGAGCAACTCATCGACACGGGTGACCAGGTTTTCGACAAGGAAGCCGATAAGCCCGACCGGTTGGTCGCCGTCAAGCGCCATCATATACGATTTTTGCCCGAAAAGCGCCAGGACATCTTCACGGCCCAACCGGTTGCCCGTGCGCTGGAAGATGATGTTGGCGATCTGATCGGCATTGCGCGGCATGCCCCGCACGATATCCAGCGAGGTAACCGTGTCGGTGCCACCGGCGGCAGTACTCGTCACCTGGACGCGCTGCGTCGCCGTCTGGATGGCTTCTTCCTGGGCGGAACCGGCGATTTGCGACCATGCTTTGCGAACCTGTTCCCAGGTTTCTTCGGGCGTGCCACTGTTCGAAATCACGACGTGCGCGCGGGCCAGCTTGTCGGCCTGCGGGTTTTGGACCTGGACGCGTTTCATCGCTTCGAGGCGAGATAGCCCGCGCCTGGCCAGCCGCTCAAGTTGTTTTTCCTCGGACGCGTCCACAACCCAAATGGCATCAACCTGATCGGCGAGCGGGCCTTCCAGCAGCTTGATGGCCTCCACCACAATCACTTTGTGGCGCGCGCGCCGGATCAGAATATCGATCGCGCGCCCGATGATCGGGTGGGTGAGCGCTTCCAGGCGGCGCAGCGCTTCGGGGTGCGAGAAAACCACTGCGCCCAGTTTGGCGCGGTCAATGCGCCTGTCGGCGTCCAGAATCCATTGGCCGAAGGTCAGGACGACGGGCTTGTAAGCCGGGGCACCGGGGGCCATGATCTGGTGCGCCAGTCCGTCGGCGTCGATGGTGTATGCGCCGAGATGCTCCAGCATACGACGGACAAGGCTCTTGCCCATCGCAATATTGCCCGTGAGGCCGATCACGTATTTATCTTTCCAGCGACCCACGGCAAATCCTCCAGTTGATGCGGCCATGCGCGACGAATGGCGCTGTCTGCGATGCGATCATTGTATCTTGTGCGTAATTTTCGGTCAAACACGCCGCAGGCTGGCGCGATCAGTCGGCCAGTGCTTCCCATTCGTGCAGGGCGCGGTTCAATGCGTTCTCGGCGGCGGTGTACTGTTCGCCAAGTTCGCGCACACGGTCTACTTCGCCGGTGCTACTGGCACGGCTCAGCGCCCCGGACAGGGTATCAAGCCGGGACTCAAGCTCCGCGATGTGCTGTTCTAGCTCGGCCAGGCGTTTTTGGCGCTGGTATTCTGTCAGGCCCCCCCGACCGTTGTGTCGCCGGGGCGGTTGGCCGGGTTGAGCGCCTGGGTTGGTCGCCCTGGCTTCGCGCCCGGCCTGGCGTGCCGCTTCCCGCGCGGCCAGATACTCACGGTAGGTTCCTTCGAAGACGGTCATGCCCTCCGGCTGGATGTCCCATATCTGGGTGGCGAGCGCATCGATCAAGAAGCGGTCGTGGCTCACGAGCAGGATTGTTCCGTCGAAGCCGTCCAAAACGGCCTGCAATATTTCCTGGCTGTCGATGTCGAGGTGGTTGGTCGGCTCGTCGAGCAGCAGGAAATTCGCGCCATTCAGGGCCAGCTTAGCCAGCGCCAAACGCCCGCGTTCACCTCCGCTGAGCGTGCTCACCGGGCGGAACACGTCGTCGCCCGTGAACAGGAACGCCGCCAGATAGTTGCGGGCCTCACTGATGGGCAGGTTGCGCACCGTGAACAACTCGTCCATCACGGTGTGGGATAGGGACAGTCCTTCGTGTCCCTGCGCGAAGTACCCCAGTTGCACGGCAGCGCCCAGGCGCGAGCTGCCGCTCAGGGGCGGCACTTCGCGCAGCAAGGTTTTGACGAGCGTCGTTTTGCCCACCCCATTGGGGCCGATCAGCGCGGCCACCTCGCCCCGGTAGAGCGTAATGTCGGGGACGTGAACCAGGGGGCGGTCGCGGTGATACCCGACAACAAGCCGGTCGGTCATCAAGACTTTGTCGCCGCTCCGCAGGTCGGCCCTGAGAGACAACCGGATGTTGTGCCGCGAGCGGGGGCGTGCGATCAGCCGGTCGCGCTTCAGGCGTTTCAGGCGACGGAGGCGGCCTTTGGCTTGCGCCGTGTTTTGCCCGGCGATGTTACGGCGGATGTAGTCTTCCTCTTTGGCGATGAACGCCTGCTGCGCTTCGAACTCTTTGAGCAGGCGGGTATGCCGTTCTTCGCGCTGCTTGAGGTAGTGGCTGTAATTCCCCCGGTAGACTTCGAGGCTGCCCCATGCCATTTCCCAAATGGTCGTGACCACGCTGTCCATGAAATAGCGGTCGTGACTGACCACCAGCAGCGCCCCCGGCCATGATTTCAGGAAGCTTTCCAACCATTCGACGGCGTTGATATCGAGGTGGTTGGTTGGCTCGTCCAGCACCAGTAAATCTGGCGATTCCAGCAGCAGCCGGGCCAGCAACGCGCGTGTTTGTTGCCCGCCGGATAGATGCGCGAGGGGCATCTGGAAATCATCCGGCGAAAAGCCCAACCCCTGCAAGACCTGGCGGGTGCGCGTTTCGTAGGTGTAACCGCCATCCAACTCAAAGTCATGTTCCAGCCGCCCGTAGCGCTCGATCAACTCGTCCAGGTCGTCGCGGTTGGGATCGCTCATCTGCTCGGTGAGCGCGACGAGTTGGGCTTCGCGCGTGCGCAGCTCCTCAAACGCCGTCAGCATTTCGTCCCACAGGGCGCGCTCGGCGCGTAGCTCCGGACGTTGTGGCAGATAGCCAATGGTCAGGCCCTTCATATGATGGACAACCCCTGCCGATGATTCCTCGTGCTTGATCAGCACTTCCAGCAGCGTGGTTTTGCCGATGCCGTTGGCTCCCACCAGGGCGATCTTGGCCCCATGCGGAATTTCGACCGATATGCCGGCGAAAATATCATGCGCACCGTAGGATTTTGCGAGATTGTTCGCGCTGAGAACTGCCATAAGTTGCTACCGTATATCCAAGCTAAAACCCAGCAGAGCATTATACCATGCAATGCCCGCCGGTTCGTGAGGC
>CAZSXY010000158.1:0-7460 GCA_964611395.1 uncultured Anaerolineaceae bacterium
CTACTGGCTCTCTTTTCGTCGATCATGTGGATCACGATCCCATTGTCAAAAACACTCCGCTATGCCGACGACTGGCTCCTCGGCTTCATCGGTCCCAAGTCAGAAGCAGAGGAAATCAAAGCGGCCATCGGCACGTTCTTGGAGGAAAAGCTACATCTGGAAATGAGCACGTCCAAGACACTCATCACTCACGCCCGAACACAACATGCGAAGTTCCTGGGATACACCATCAGTGTGTTCCACAATGACGACAAGCTGACCTACAATCCCGCCAATGGCGGTAAGACCAGAAACTTGAATGGGGGCATTCGTCTTGGCATTCCCAAGGGGCTCGTTCGTGAACAGGCCAAGCGCTACCAACGCAAAGGCAAGGCTATTCATGAAGCGGCCCTGGCAGACTTCTCGGACGCGCATATCATCATGATTTACCAATTGCGTTTTCGAGGGCTTGCCGAATACTACAAATATGCCACCGACCGCCACCGGTTGGGACAACTCAAATGGGTCATGCAACAAGCACTAACCAAGACCCTGGCTTTCAGACACAAAACCAGTGTCAGCAAGGTGTATCGCAAATATCGCGAAACCCGTATGGTGGATGGCCGAGAATACGTGACATTGCAGGTAGAAGTCCCCACCAAACACGGCACTCGCTTGTTCTGGTGGGGAGCCATCCCGCTTCGAACCGTTCCACCAGCAACGGAGACCATTGAAGACCGAAAGCACTTCGATTACTACCAAACCTTCCGCTCCGACTTGGTGCGGCGACTACAGGCGGACAAGTGTGAACTATGCGGTGCAGAAGGTGACTGTGAAGTCCACCACGTCCGCAAACTGTCTGACCTGAAGAACCGCTGGAAAGGCCGCAAGGCCAAACCCGCCTGGGTAAAACGGATGATTGCCATGCACCGCAAGACTTTGATAGTATGTCATTGGTGCCATGTCAACATCCACACTGGAAAACCTACTCCTATCACGCGCTAAAGCCGTTCTGGAAAGCCGGATGACGCTAACGTGTCACGTCCGGTTTGGAGGGGGGCTGTTGGAAAAGTGCCGAGCAACTTCCGTTGCTGGTAACTCGCCAACAGCCTACCCTACGTGGTATGCGTCCGAGTTCGATAGTGAGGATCTCTTCTTTGGATTGGTGGCGGGTATGGAGGTTGAGCTGGGGTATTTCTCGCTGGCCGAATTGAAGGCGGTCCGTGGACCGTGGGGATTGCCCATTGAGCGGGATCTGCATTTCAAACAACAGACTTTACGTGAGCTGAAGGAGGCGCATGAGCAGCAGCGGCAAGGAGACTGAGCCCGTTCAGCAGTTTGATATGTTCGGCGGCGAACTGGTCGATAACCGCACCCGCACCCAGAAGAAGCGGGACCGGGAGCTTACCAGACCGCAACAGGGGGAGCTGTTCGCTGCGCGCGAGGTGGCCCAGTTTGGCGTGAACCCGCGTCCGTTGATCCGGCTCTCTGACCACACCCGGCTGACGCTGCAGATGGAAGACCCGCGCACCGAGGATGAGATTGAGCGTGACCGCCAGCGGGCAGCCGAAGCCCTCACCTATCACCTGTTTGAGGATGAACCCACTGAGCGCGTAGCCGTTGACGTCGCAGAGTACGTGGTGTGGCAAGCGCTGCATGAAATGCTGCTATGGTTGTGACGGTTGTCCATCCGCGTTGAATGCAAAAGCGTCCATCCCTATAGGACAACCGCCCGCTTCACACTATGAGATATTCGCCGGTTAATGCTTTGCCTGTAGCCGTTTGTTATTGCGAAAGCCGCGGAATGTTGTGCCTGGAATCAATGGCGCACAATAAACCTTCGTGTTGAAAAACTCCGTATTCCGAATTCTACCAGACACAATCCCCAAAATGTCTACTCAACGCAATTTCGCTCGCGTTTGATAGGCCCTCTGCAGTGCCCACCTTTTCCTCAACCCGCACATTTCATGAACAAAATCACAAAACAAGCTGAGGCAACAAGAGAGGGATAAAGCAGGGAGTGACTGAGATTAACACGCATAGCATGACAATTTGGGGGAAAAACGAATTCCAAGCGAAAAACTGACGTCTGCACTATGTCACGTTTCCCGTAGGTGACAATAAGCAGGCAGGCTTTCGATGGAGAATTTCCCCTCAGTCCCCCACTTTGTCATGCTATCATTAACACGCACCGGCTTGACAGAGAGTAGCCTATCGGCTATGCTTATAAAGCAATTTATTTGTTTTTTTTGCTTTTTAGCGGTGGTAGGGTGACGCACATGAAGCTTACTGGGCGACAGCGAGCGTTTTTAAGCGAGTTCCTGGACATCTATTGGGAATTGGGCCACAACCCTCTGCGCTATGCTCAGGTGGCTGAACGCCTCGGCGTAAGTGAGATTACCGCCTACGACATGTTGCGGGTGCTGGAAAAGCGGGGCTTGGTCATGTCCGAGTATGTGGTGCCTGGTAAAGGCAGTGGACCTGGACGGTCTACGATTGTGTTCTCCCCTACGCCCGAAGCACACGCCTTGTTGAACGAACTTTCAAATGGCCTAGATGACATTGAAGACTGGGAGACACGTAAGACCCATATTCTCCAAAAGCTGGCAACTCGCCAGGTGGGGGACTATGAAGACCTGCTGGATGAGGTGTTGGCGCGTCTACCCGCCAGTGAGAGCCCTTTGCTGTTTGTGACCGAGATGATCACCGCGGTCTTGCTAGCCCTGCAACTCACGCAGAAAGACTTTGCATCATCACGCGTGGCAGAGCGCCTGCAAGCAGTAGGCTTTCCAGGCGAGCTAGGGCTCAACGCCCTGACTGGACTGGCTGTGGCCCTTTCGTTTACGGAACAAGCTAATCGACGCTTGATCACTGTGCTATTGACACAAACCAAACGCTACCCTGGTATGCTGGCGCGACTCACAGGTGCCGGGCGGGAGCACCTCCACCAGTTCATACAAGAAGCTCTGCAAACTATTCGCGCATAGATAGCGCATGAGGGCCCGGTTGTGGCCTATTTTTGGAGTTAATTTATTGGACTTTTTTGTTTTGTTTGTTTTTTAAATGGTGAGCGTTGGCCCAACTATCGCATCCGATGGTACGAAGATGCAAAGAGAGGAGGCATGAGCCATGCTAGCAGATATTTGGGATGGGTTGAAATCGCTGGTCGAGAAACTGCTGTCCTTGTTTGGTTACAGGGAGCGCAAGGTCTAGAAAGATTAGCCTGCGTGTAGTTACCAGGAGCCGCTGGAAACGATCCCGCGACTCCTGGTTTGATGATTTTCAGTGAAAACAACAAGGCTAAAGAGGTGTTTGACACATGAACCTTGAATCCATTGGGCAATTCATTGTTCGTTCTCGTCTGTGGGTGGTACTTATCGGCGTTTGGGCCGTTCTGAGTATCGTGATGGTACTTTTTGCGCCATCTCTGGCTGAGGTGGGCGTGACCAATGAGGCAGATTTTCTTCCGGATGGCGTCGACTCGGTCCGTACTCAGCAACTGCTGGCCGCACACTTCCCGGACCAGACGTCGGAAGGTCAGGGATTGCTTGTTCTTTATAAGGCCAACGGACTAACCAGCATTGATCGCCAATACGCACAGACCCTGGCACACTGGCTTGTCTCGCCTGATGCCCCCGAACCGGTAGAGCGCGTGACCTCAATTTTTGACAACCCTGCGCTTGAAAGCGTCATGGTGAGCCAGGATGGCACCACGCTGCTGATGCCGGTTGACTTTAATACCGTCAACTACCAGCCAGCCACGAACGATGCTGTGGTTGCGATACGGGACCACATCACGAACGACGGAAAACCTGCTGACCTTTCGATTTTTGTCACCGGCCCGGCTGCCATCGGAAACGATATGATGGAAGCCGTCCTTGAGAGCGCAGACCGCACCACGATTGCGACACTGATACTTGTCGTACTTGTGTTGTTGTTCGTTTATCGCTCACCGGTGGCGTCACTGGCCCCGCTTCTAACAATTACGGCAGCTTTTCTTGTGTCACGGGGTCTGTTGGGATTCCTGGCACAGGAAAACATCATGCGCATTTCCTCGATGCTGGACTCGTTTATCGTGGTGCTCATCTTTGGGGTAGGCACAGACTACGCGCTGTTCTTGGTGTCGCGATTCCGCGAGGAGTTAACCCGTCGGGATTCAAGAGAAGCCGCCGTTGTGAAGACGTGGCGTGTCATGGTTCCTGTTCTATTGGCAAGTGCAGGTACGGTGATCGTTGGGATGTTAGGCTTGACTGTTGGGAAATTTGGGTTGCTCCAGACTACTGGACCAGCATTGGCGATCACCATTGGCGTCACCGTGGTGGCATCGCTGACCCTAACACCCGCCTTGTTACTGCTATTTGGCCACTATCTCTTTTGGCCAATGCATAACAACCACAAGCATCAAGATGCTGATCACGAACATGCGTCGCCCTTCTGGCATAAACTGGCAATGGGCATCACGCGCCGCCCACTGGTGACGATTGTGGTCGTTGTGTCATTTATGGCGCTTCCGCTCCTGGCTTTACCACATATGGAACGCTCGTTTGACTTTCTGGCCGAGCTTCCAGACGATGCGGAAGCAGTTGAAGGCTATGCTGTCGTCACCGAGCATTTTCAGGCGGGCGACCTGGCTCCTGTTACGTTGCTTGTCACCGGAGAAGAAGATGTCCTTTCACCAACCGCTTTAGGGAATATTCAGACTCTAGCGGAGACATTGGCCCACACGCCAGGAGTCAGCGCGGTACGCACTGTCCTACAACCGGATGGTGACCCTAACACGGCGATGAGTTTCCGCGTCGATAACCAATTGGGTGCCCAGGCCGCTGAAATGACGTCGTTTGCCGATGGGATGGAAGACGTGCCAACGTTCATGGCGATGTTGGAGGATATCGACATCGTCGCTATGTTCGACACCCTGAATGGCTATTTCCTAGATTTGGGCGCAGCGTACCCCGCAGTGCTTGACCTACCAGCCTATCAACAAGCTCGCCAGCAGATTGGCTTGGTTCAGACCAGCCTGTCCGACAAACTCGCCCAGTCAGACAACCCGGCAGTCTGGAATGAAGACAACCTGGCTATGTTCCAGACAATCGTCTACGACCTGGCAGCAAACATGGACGCTATTGCCCAGTCATTTGCCAAACAAGACGCTTATCTTTTGCCTGCTAGTTGGGCGGGTGCTCAGCCCGAATTAGGACAATTGCTGGCCACGTTCGTTAGTGCGGACCGGCAAGCCACTCGCCTGGAAGTGATACTGACCGAAGCACCCTACAGCAACACGGCGCTCGACACGGTTAACCAAATAGCCGCGATCAGCCACGACTTACTGGACGACACCGGTCAACACGTAAGTTTAGGTGGGCCAGGGGTACAAGTACGCGACATCCGCCAAACAGTGGATGATGACTTTAATATCATTGCCGTCGTGGTAGTACTCGGGGTGATGGTGATGTTCGCTCTCTTGCTGCGCAGCGTAGTGGCGCCGATCTACCTGACGCTCACGGTAATGCTTAGCTACGGAACCAGTCTCGGATTAGTGACCTTGTTCTTCCAGGACGTATTGGGACAGGCTGGTATTAGCTATGTGGTTCCCATTCTCGTGTTCGTCCTGTTGATAGCACTAGGGGCCGACTACAACATCTTCCTGATGTCCCGCATCCGGGAAGAACGAGATGCAGGCAAGCGTACTCATCTCGCGGTCCAGGTCGCTGCAGCGTATACCGGCAGCATTATCACGAGTGCCGGGATTATTCTGGCTGGTACGTTTGCCGCGCTAGTTATCTCTCCTCTGCAAATGCTTTTCCAGATCGGCATTGCCATCGCTGTCGGCATTCTGCTGGACACATTTGTTGTACGTGCGGTGTTGGTTCCTGCTATCGTGAGTTTCCTGGGCGAATGGAATTGGTGGCCGAGCGGCACGCAACGGCTATCAATCAAGCTCGTGTGGCAAAAGATAGCGGCTTCAATACGATGACATAGGCCTGAAAGAGGAACGAGGGGAGGCGAGAGTTTGTTCCGCTTCCCTTCCCCTGTGAATCAAAGTGATGAGACACCGACGTCGCGGTAATTCTAGAAAGGACGAGAGGGATGGAACAACTACCTTCGTGTTCACTTTTACAGGCGGGAGCACACGGCCTGGTCTGCGCCGGCGGTGTCAACTTCTTCTCCGTTGGTGAGGACCGCCAACTCTGCCATCATTGTGAATTGCTGGTGATGGAAGGGATCGGTGCACTTCTGAGTTGTAAACACCTCGAAGTTTATACTCACTTGATCTACCAGAACCAGCAGCCTTTAGTGCGCCCCATATTCGAATGTGATTTGCGGACAGACGTCCCTGCAGAACCCCGTTGCGCTACTTGTCCAGCCATTGTCTCCTCGACCCAGGAACAGAGTGCTACGACTTAACATCGTGCATCTTCTGTAGCGTAGGAATGGAGACAATCATAGGGAGTTAGAGCCTTGAGTCAGCCGTTGTTCTCCGTAGAACGGGCCACCAATGAAATCGATGAAATATCGCAGGCAATGTTACCCAGTTGTCAAAGTGTCGAAGCGGAAAACAGAAAAACAGTTTCGGCCATTGTCCCCGTGTTCGATGAAGAAAAAACCGTCGGCGGTGTGGTGGAAACGTTGCTACATAGCGACCTGGTCGACGAAGTTATTTGTGTCAATGATGGTTCAACTGATGGCAGTCGGGCGCTTCTCAAAACCTTCAAAGGACGAATCACCCTCGTTGATCTAAAGCACAATCGAGGAAAAGGCTATGCATTAGCGATAGGGATCAAAGAGGCCGAAGGGGAAATTGTGGCGTTCTTCGATGCTGATCTTGCTAATCTGTCAGATAAGTACATCCGGGTACTCCTTACGCCTATTTTGAACGGTAGCGTGCGGTTGGTCTTGGGCTATCCAACCAAAGATTCAGCATTGCCAACCGTGTTTGCAGACCTGACCGGCGAGAGAGCCTATTATCGCAGCGACTTGTTGCCTTTATTAGCACGGATGGAAACGACACGGTTTGGTGTCGAGGTTTTTCTGAACAATGCTTTCCGCGAATACCAATCCGCAAAAGTGCCCTTAGTGGGCTTGAGGGGACTTTATAAATACGAAAAGTACGCGCCAACAAAAGCCTTTCGAGAGTATCTGGGGGCGGCGATAGAGATTGCGCAAGAAATTGGCAGGATAGATGGGTTATTGCCTGAGGATAGGCAGATCGTTGCTAGATTGGGGAGTGTGACTAACTTTGAGACATTAAGAACCAAGGTTAGCGAAATACGCAGTGCACAAGTAAGGCAGTTTTTGGAAGAATACGTTCTGAAGTATTTCAACAGGTGAAATACATGAGCGCATCACAAGTCACGGATTAGGAAGCCGGGGTTGACTCTACTGGCGCAACCAGGGTTGGCATGTTCAGGTACGCACCTCAGTGCGTATCTGGACTTTGGCAGTTTAAGGAGACCGTTGTCGAGAAGACAGCGGTCTGATGG
>CAZSXY010000159.1:0-7274 GCA_964611395.1 uncultured Anaerolineaceae bacterium
TGTGTATTGTGTGTTTTTGATCGCCTGGAAATTAACGGGCGAAGCAAACGAACTAGAAAGGAATACAACGCATGGTAGCCGTAGGCGCAATTGTCATTCTGCTTTTCGTTTTCACTGTGTTCACAGTCTTGGCCGTTTATGCCAGCCGGGTGCAAACGGTAGGCCCCAACGAAGTGCTTGTGATCTCAGGTCGCAAGACCCGTAACAGAGCTACGGGCGAAAAGGAACCCTATCGCATTGTGAAAGGTGGCCGTGCCTTCATCTGGCCTATTCTTGAACGCGTAGATCGTCTTTCGTTGGAGATAATGACTATCGAGATCACTACCGACGATGTCTACACCCGCCAGGGCGTGCCCGTGACGCTGGAAGGTGTTGCACAAATCAAGGTCGCGAGCGACGATGTGTCCATTCGAACGGCTGCCGAGCGTTTTCTCTCCAAAACTCGCGGCGAGATCATCAACGTCGCTCATGAAACGCTGGCAGGCCACCTGCGCGCGATCATTGGCAACATGACCGTTGAGGAAATCTACCGGGAACGCGACAAATTCGCTCAGAATGTGCAGGATGTGTCGGCTGGCGATCTGGCGAACATGGGACTGGGCATCGACACCTTTGTCATCAAAGATGTGCGCGATAGAGAGGGGTATCTCGACGCCCTGGGCCGCCCGCGCGTGGCCGAAGTCAAACGTGACGCCACCATAGCCGAACAGTTGGCGGCCACCAAAGAGGCCGAAGCTCGCCGCGACTACCAGCTACAACAGGCGACCTACGACAACGAAGTTGCACGCAAGCGAACTGAAGCCAACCTGGCGGGCACGCTCCAGGACAAGATCACCAACCAGTTGATCCGCGCCGAAGAACTGCAGATCGAGATCATCGAGAAGCAGAAACGAATCGATGTCCAGGAACAGGAAAGCCTGCGTAAAGAAAAGGAACTCGAAGCCACGGTGCGCAGACCTGCCGAGGCCGAGCAGTTCCGCGTCGAAACGCTTGCAAACGCGCAGAAATACGAGTTAGAAGCACGGGCTGCCGGGGAAGCGGCTGCCATTCGCCAAAAGGGTGAAGCAGAAGCAGACGCAATAAAGGCCCGTGGCTTGGCGGAAGCGGAAATCACGCTCAAGCAAGGCCTTGCCGAAGCCGAAGCTATGGAGAAGAAAGCCGCCGCGTGGCAGCAGTATAACCAGGCTGCGGTCATTCAGCAGCTTATCGAGGCCCTGCCCCAAGTAGCGGAGGCAATCGCGCAACCACTGGCAAAGACCGACCGGATCGTGATAATCAGCACTGGAGACGGAAGCACAGCGGGCGCATCCAAAGTCAGCGCCGACATTGCGAACATCATCGCCCAGGTTCCCGCCACCGTTGAGGCGTTGACGGGGCTGAATCTCAATGACACAATCAGCCAACTTCCTGGCACATTCGTAAACCAGAAAAGTGACGAGGAATAGACTCGCGTTGGCGCATCTGGCGGCACACGATACCGCGTGAGCGCCGGACGACTTCCCGGGGGCGAAGCACATCCTTCGCCCCTCTTGCACACCCGGTAGCACTTTGATGCAACGTCTCTCGTCGCCCGCTTGCCACCGGTGCTCAAACCCCTTTTCAGCCCATGTTACATTTTTGACCGCCCCGTTAATCGACACAGGCGCAAATTCCCCCTGCGCGTTTGGCGGTCTCTGGGGTAAGATAAAGCCTTCCCAACGACGCCCGGAAAGCCTCATGACAAAGCAGCGCTTCCGGGCGCGTATAATCGAGCAGTGAATATACGCGTACCCTGGAGGCAAACCTTGATGCCAGCTTATCGTCGCTTGCCAGTCTGGTCCCTAGTTGTGGTGCTTGTGCTCATGACCGCATGGGGAGCGCTAACAGTTGCCTCACCCACTGCCCATGCCCAGCGTGCGAGCACGCTCGTAATCGGAACAACCGATCTGCCTGTGTCACTTGATCCCGCCGAGGCATATGACTTTGCCACCTGGGAGGTATTAAGTCACCTTTACGTTGGGCTGGTGCGACAGGTGCCTGGAAGTGTTGATTATGAGCTTGCCCTGGCGAGCAATTACGACGTGAGCCATGACGGGTTGGAATACACCTTCACCTTGCGTGACGGCATCGCCTTTGCAGACGGGACTCCGATAACCGCGCAGACATTCGTCGACTCGATTCAGCGTGTCCTTCTCCTCCGCCGCGCGGGAATCGCTCTCATCGAACCATATGTGGTTGAAGTGGTCGCAAACGGTGATAGAGAATTGGTCTTCCGGCTCAATCAGCCAACGCCGTACTTTCTACAACTGTTGGCGCTCCCGGCCTATTTCCCACAACATCCGGATCTGGTTACGACAACCCGCCCCCAGCCATTCGATGCTCGCATAATCAGCAACGGCCCTTACACCGTCGAAAGTTTTGAGGTACACCAATCACTGACGTTACGGGTCAACCCGGCATACACGGAAGGCCCACCTCCGACAACTGACATCATCGTGTTGCGACAATTTAACAACCCACAAGAGCTGCGCCGCGCAATGCAACAGCATGAGATCGACATTGCCTGGCGTGCGCTCCTGTTAGACGATCTCAGGCAACTCGAATTGCAAGAGGATATCAGCATTATAGAAACGCGGAGCACGCGTGTGTTCTACATGTACATGGGCCAAACACGCGAACCAACCGACGACCCAATGGTCCGCGAAGCGCTCACGTTGCTCGTGGATCGTGCAACTCCCGTCGCTGATGTATTCATGAACCATGCTACCCCGCTGGTTAGCCTGGTGCCGCCGGAATTCCCAGATGCTTATGTGCCAATCTGGCCCAGCAAACAGAACATTCCGGAGGCCGAAGCCACACTGCGCGCTGCAAGCTATAAAGAGCGTGGAGCTTCTCGGTTGAACATCACGATCAACTTTTCCTATTGGCTGTATGGTGTCCCGTATGCCGAAGCAGTAAACCGGTTGGCCCGCGCCAGCTTCCAGGAAACCGATTTTGTCGACTATGGGGTTTTCAACGACATAGAGAGCAACACGTTCATGAATATTTTGGAGGAAGGGGCTACCAGCCTGGCGGTGTTCGCCTGGACGCCTGTAGTGCCCCACCCCTACGCGTATGTCCACCCCCTGTTCCACTCATCACAACTCATGCCAGCCAATAGCCGCTACGCACGCCCTGAGATCGACGCTCTGCTTAATCAGCTTTCGCTGATCGGTGATCCTGAAACCCAACGCCAGTACTATGCGGAGTTATCGGACTGGGTACTTGACGATCACGCAATCATCCCGCTCTGGCAGGATCATGTGCAATTGGCCGTGTGGAATGATATCGATGGGATTGTGCTTGAACCCAATTTTTTCCTGCATTATGACCTGCTGCGCCGCCAGGGATGAGGCCGGTTCACCTGCCTGAAAAAATGCACGAGGGCAGCGGAGATAGCTGCCCTCGTTGTTTTTCAAAGGAGATGTCAAAGAGTACGCAAGACATCTCGTCTGCTGAATGGGTGACCGGTTTTCTACGGTGCCGAGTCGTATCCAGGCCCTTTGGTAAAGAAATCGTAGTTCGGCTGAATATCTTGCGTCAGATCGATGACCTCCCCACCTTGCGCCGCTACGCGCTCCTTTGTATCGAAGGGAATGCGTTCCTGCCCGGCTGCCATCTCGTAGGCGTCCGGAACTTCTTCCTCAACAAAGATGGCTTCAAATGGGCACTCAGGAATGCACGCGCCACAGTCAATGCACGTATCCGGGTCAATAAAATACCAGGGCCATTCGTTCTCTGGAAACCCGGGCACAATGCAGTCTACCGGGCACACTTCGACGCAAGCGCCGTCGCGCAAACACAGGCTGGTGATTATGTGAGTCATATGCTTCTGCTCCTTATAGGCTAGACACGATAGACATGCCTGGCAAAAGAATTTATTGGTGCTATGCGCCCTGGCACACTATTGCCCGCAAACGGGCGTGGTATCCGGAGCGCGTATTGCTCGCCAGCCTCAATATAGCAAACTCGCCAGATAAAATGCAAACCTTGCCTGAATCAAAATGGGGGAGCACTTGTACACACTCCCCCATACGGTTCGTATGAGCGTTCTGCTACGAAGCCGCGTCGTAACCAGGACCGTTCTGGAAGAACTCATAGTTCCACTGGATGTCTTCGGTCAGGTCAACAACCTCACCCCCCTGGGCTGCATAGCGCTGGCCGCCGTGCGGGATACGTTCTTGCCCAGCCGCCATCTCATAGGCATCCGGAACCTCAGACTCCTCGAAGATAGCTTCGAACGGGCATTCGAGCGCACAAGCAGCGCAATCGATGCAGGAATCTGGATCGATGTAGTACCAGGGCCATTCATTCTCTGGCATTCCGGGAACAATCGCCTCAGATGGGCAAACGTCCACACACACGCCGTCGCGTAGGCAAAGGCTCGTTATAATATGTGGCATGCTGACTACTCCTCTAAGAGGTAAATAGTTTATACGGATGCCACCACTATACCGTGACCTATTGTTCTGTCATGTGACAAAAAATAGCCAGATAGCATGACGATAGGCACAGCTTTGACAAAGGAACGCTGCGGACGTAGCCACCTGCGCTTTCCACACAGATTCCCGGGTGAGATCGCGCGGTCCTGAAGGTCACTTTTCATCGTGTCCGGGGTCAGGGAAGTCGACTGGTAACTTGCCCCAAAATTTGCTCGCCGGGCACGGCCCCAAACGAACGGCTGTCGGTGCTCTCAGACGGGTTGTCGCCGGACAGACGAAAACGGTCATCATCAAGCACCGACTCGATACGCTTGATTACGCGCACGTCACGTCGATGGGGATGGCGTGCGAGCACAATGTCACCTGGCCGGGGGATCGCCCGGCGATACGCGGTCAGGTTGACTAACACCTCGTCCCCTGGCCTGAGCGCTGGCAGCATCGAGTACCCGGCAATCCGGAAGCGCTTCCTCCGCCGCAATACCCAATCCAGCAACTCGCGCCAATCGCTGACCGGCACGTCGCGTTTGTCCACGCTGATACCCCTGCGTTACTGGGAAAGACAACTAGCTGGCGACGTAAAAGGTGACCTCTCGCCCTTTAGTCGCCCAGAACATCTTGTGTATTTTCTTGACGGCGTCCATCAGTTCTTGCGCATGTTCCAGGCTCACTTCTTGCTTCGCCGCAGAACACAGCTTCGCCGCCTGCCAGAACGTATCATGCAGATCAGGGAACTGCTCCAGGTGCTGCGGTTTGAAGTAGTCAGTCCACAAAATGAGCAGCTCGGTCTTGGCAATGTTGGCCTGTTCTTCCTTGATTTGAATGTAACGCGCAGCGGAATTCAAGTACGATGCCATCGCTTGTGCATCGCCTGGGTTTTTGGGCATTTCCAGCGCCAACAGCTTTTTGGTCATGGACAACACTGCCTCAGCAGCGATACGCGCAGACGCAGGATCATACACCCCACACGGGCCGTCACAATGCGCTTCAACTTCCTCCGCAGGCCATAACTTCTTCGCCATGGCGGTCAGATTCTCGATCATGCCAGATTTCCTCCCTTTATGCTTGAAAGATACAATCGCTTTCATTGCGTGCAGAGTTACGCACGTGATCGCCCCACCTGCCTCCTCACAACAATGATAGGGTGCAGAGACAATGTTGCTTCTATAGTCAAGTAAGCGAATCTAGAGATTCGCTTAACGTGCGTTACGCCTGCACCCTTGATTATAGGAAAGTGCTCCGTTCTCCGGCAACCAGTTTTCAAGCAAAAGAGCGTGATCCAGACAGATTACTGATCACGCTCTAATTTCCGTGGCCGAACTATCTATGCCTATAGGCCTGCTATCGTTCTGCGCAAGAAAACCAGATCCTCCAACGCTCGCCCGGCTCCTACAGCCGTAGCGACCAGGGGGTCTTCGGCACGGTACGCTGGCACGCCGACGCGCTGCGTGATGTATTGGTCAATGCCGCGCAACATTGCTCCACCGCCCGTAAGCACAATACCCCGGTCGATAATGTCTGATGCTAGCTCAGGAGGCGTCTTTTCCAATACTGCCTGTGCTGCCCCCACGATGCTCGCCAGTGGCTCAGCGATCGCTTCGACGACCTCACTTGTGGTCACAGTGATTGTGCGTGGCAACCCGCCGACCTGGTCACGCCCTTGAATCTCCATGCTGAGTTCTTCGCCAATATCGACAGCCGCGCCAATTTGTATCTTGATCGACTCCGCCGTCGGTTCCCCGATTACGAGGCTATATTTGCGGCGCACGTAATTGATTATCGCTTCGTCCAGGCGCATGCCGCCCATACGAACGCTTTCGGCGACGACGATGCCATTCATTGCCAGGACTGCGGCTTCGCTCGCCCCGCCTCCAAGATTGAGGATCATATTGCCAGCAGGCGTACTAATCGGCAATCCAGCCCCCAGCGCGGCAAGCAGTGGTTCAGGAAGCAAGAATGCCTCCCGCGCGCCGGCCCGCACGGCTGCTTCGTGCACCGCTCGCTTCTCGACGCTTGTAACGCCATATGGCACACTCAGCATGACTTCGGGGCCGCGAAGCTGCAAACGCCCGCTCACCTTGCGAAAGAAATAGCGTAGCATCGCTTCCGTGACTTCGTAATCAGCGATCACGCCATCGCGCAGTGGACGCAACACTTCGATGTGCTCAGGATGGCGTCCATACATATCTCGCGCTTCTTGCCCCACGGCAACCACACGCTCTTCTTCAATGGTCAGTGCGACCATGGACGGCTCTTGCAGCACGATCTGCCCGCCCGCATAGATCATCACATTGTTGGTGCCGAGGTCGACACCCAGTTTTCGTGAAAAGACAGCCATAAGCCTTACACTTTCCCGATTACACGGTCATTGTGTTCACCCTTAAGATATACCGCATGCTGCGCCGACAGGCGAAAAAACACCGCGCCGGGTGAAGCCTGGCGCGATGTGTCTGTCGGTGAATCAGGCGACGAGGCGCTTACTGCCTTACACCTCTTCGTCCTCCAGACTGCGCACGTGTTGTCCTCTTGCCTGAATGCGGCCATAAACCCTGGCTGCAATTTCAGCGCGGCGCAACTCTTGGGCAATTGCGGCCCGCTGTTCGCCGGTGGGGCCTTCGGCCATCAAATCGCGAGCACGCGCACGGGCAGCCTCGATCTGGCTCATATCAAGCTCATAAGCCGATTCCGCATCATCAGCCAGCACAGTTACCTTATCAGGGCGAACCTCAACCACGCCGCCATAGACAACGAAGCTCACGACATCGTCGCCTTCGATGATACGTAGTTCGCCAAAAGTAAGTGTGGTTAGCACGGGAG
>CAZSXY010000160.1:0-1971 GCA_964611395.1 uncultured Anaerolineaceae bacterium
TAAGCGCCCGCGTGGACGGTTCCGATCACGAACAACGTCGCGCCGCCCCATAAGCCCACGACGGCGACCCCGCCCAGGATCGACCACGCGACGAAGCCATCTCTGGCCAGCGCCACGTCGTCCGGGCGGGCTTCGGTGGGGCTGAAGCGTTCTTCGAACAGCGTCACGGCGGGGTAGGCTTCGCGCAGCGCGGCCTGGTAGCGATCCTGGCTGAGGAAAGCGATCGCGACAAACGCCAGCACGAGCGCCAGCAGCAGGCTCAGGATGAACACCACGCCGCCGAACGCCGCCCAACGCCGCCCGCCGCGCGCGCGACCGCGCCGCACATGCGCCGCACCGGGGCCGTCTTCGTACACGCGCCCGTCAACTTCGAGCGTGATGTACACGCGGTCGGCCCCGAAGCCGCTCAGCGCCAGGATCAGCAGGTACCACGCGAAGCCGATGCCGGTTCCGAGCGCCAGCACCCACCCGGCAAAGCCGAGGTTCTTGCCGCAGGCCAGCACCGCTTCGTAGGCTGAGTTCGCCAGCACGCGGTAGCCGCCGCGCACATACGCGTTGACCCGCTGTTGCAGGTAGGCCATGCCCGGCGACATGCCCGGTGGCGGGGTGACGGCCATTGGGGGCGGGGGCGGAACAACCGGCGGCGGGGTATACGGGGCCGGCGGAATGATATAACCGGTGGCGGGCCGGTCAGGGAGTTCGGGGGGTGAAACGACGGCGGCCTGTTCGTCTGCCGCGCCCGTGTCATCGCGCGAGTCTGCTTCCTCCGGTGCGACTGGTTCGACGGGCAGGTGCGGTTGCGTGACTTCCTGCGCGTGATCGGGGGCGCGTTCGGGTTCGGCGTCTTCGGACACGGCTTCTGCCGGTTGGCTATCCGGCGGTGGCGCGGCCTCATCGTCGATCACCGGCGGGGATTCCCCCGGCTCGACCGCTTCGTCCGGCAACGAGTCCGGGGGTGGCGGGCCGCCCTCGAACAGCACCGCGACCGGCGGCAATTGCGCGGTGGGGCGTTCCGCGCGGTCGTCCGGGTCGCTGTCCGTGTCGGTGGGCGCTTCCGGTTGCTCGCCGGATTCTGGTTCCGCCGGGGGGCTGGTCGCTTCATCGCCGGGCGATTCCCCGGCGGGGTCTGGCATATCCGGCTCCGGCGCGCCCTCGTCCTCGGCGTGCAACTCCCCCGCGCTGAAAACATGCGTTTCGTCGCTCGGCTCGTTTTCCGGTTCCTCCGCCCGGTGTAGCGCGTGGTCGCAGCGCGGGCAGATGGTGTCGTGATTCATCACGTATGCGCCGCAGTTGGGGCAGCGTTGCAGTTCCTCGCTCACGGTTGGCCGATCCTTTGATGGTGCATCCGGCGTCACTTCAATTGTACCGCGCTTTGGGGCCGGTAGCTGACTGCTGCCCTGTGCCGGACGGGTTCCTGCCCGTCGCCTGGGCTATCACGCCCGCCCTGGAACCTGTTCCCCGCCTCAAATCAGGATATACTACAGGCGTGAGTGATGGAGGGAACCAATGGCGAGCGACAACAAGTTATTTTACGGCGACAATCTCGATATTTTGCGCAACCGCGACTACTTCCCGAATGAGTGCGTAGACCTGATCTACCTCGATCCCCCGTTCAACAGCCAGCGCAGCTACAACGTCCTGTTCAAAGACGAGAGTGGCAGCGACAGCGAAGCGCAGATCACCGCCTTCGAGGATACGTGGCATTGGGGGCGCACCGCCGAAGAAACGTTCCGCGACCTGGTGACGGAGGCCCAACCGCGCATATCGCAGGCGGTGGCGGCTTTGCGGGAATTGATCGGCAGCAACCAGATGATGGCCTACCTGGTGATGATGGCGGCGCGGCTGGTGGAACTGCACCGCGTGCTCAAGCCGACCGGCAGCCTGTACCTGCACTGCGACCCAACGGCGAGCCACTACTTGAAGATCGTGCTCGATGCGATCTTCGGCCCGGAGAACTTTCGGAATGAGATT
>CAZSXY010000160.1:2071-4516 GCA_964611395.1 uncultured Anaerolineaceae bacterium
GCCCTGCTCGAACGCATCATCCAGGCCAGCAGCAACCCCGGCGACGTGGTGCTCGACCCGTTCTGCGGTTGTGGCACGGCCATCGCCGCCGCGCACAAGCTGGATCGCCGCTGGATCGGCATCGACATCACCCACCTGAGCGTGGCCCTGATGAAGTATCGCCTGAAAGACATGTTCGACCTCACCGCCGGTGTCGATTACGAAGTCATCGGCGAGCCGGTTTCGGTCGAAGGGGCGCGGGCGCTGGCCGCCGATGATCGCTTCCAGTTCCAGTTTTGGGCGCTGTCGCTCATCCAGGCGCGGCCATTGGGCGGGCAGGCGGGCAGCCGCAAAGGGAAGCGCGGCAAAGATCGCGGCATCGACGGCCTGATCACCTTCATCGACGAGAAGAAGGGCAAGCCCAAGAGCATCATTGTGCAGGTCAAGTCCGGCAAGGTCGGCTCGCGTGACATCCGCGACCTGGTGGGGACGGTGGATCGCGAGGGAGCGGCCATTGGGGTGTTCATCACCCTCGAACCGCCGACGCGGGACATGGTCACCGAGGCCGTCAGCGCCGGGTTTTACCATTCGCCGGGGTGGGGGCAGGAGTATCCCCGCATCCAGATTCTCACGATTGAGGACTTGATGGACGGCAGGACGGTCGAAAAGCCGCCGTCGAACCTGACGTTCAAGCAGGCGCAGCGGGTCAAAGAGGAAGGCCCGCACACGCTCGATATGTTTCGCGACCTGCCCAATGATGGCTGAGGGAGCATTTGTTCCTCGTCACCGATCTATACAGGCGCGTGGGGGCCAGAAAACAGGCAAAGAGTGGCCGTGAGCGCAGAACAGGTCAAGGTGCTCGTCGCCGACGACGGGCGCGACAACCGTGAATTCGTCGTGGAGGCCATCCTCAAACCGCACGGGTTCGTGCCGTTGCTGGCGCGGGATGGGGTCGAGGCGATGGCGATGGTGCGCCAGCATGTGCCCGATCTCATCCTGCTCGACCTGCAAATGCCCCGCATGGGCGGGCTGGAGGTGCTCGACGCGCTCAACGAAGAAGGGTGGGATATTCCCGTCATCCTGATGACCTTTCACGGCTCCGAGGAGATCGCTGTCGAGGTCTACCGCAAAGGGGTGCGCGACTACGTGAAGAAGCCCTACACGGTCGATGAAATGCTGGAGGCGATGGAGCGCGCCCTGAGTGAAGTCCGGCTGCGGCGTGAGAAAGAGGCCCTCACCGCACGCCTGTTACAGACGAACGCCATGCTCAGCCAGCGCGTGCGCGAACTGAACACGCTGTACCAGGTTGGCAAGAGCGTGACTGCGCTCGTCAGCATGGAACGCCTGCTGCCGCGCATCGTGGACGCTGCCGTACGGGTGGTTGGCGCGGAACAGGGCAACCTGCTCTTGCACGAGGGGGGGCAGCTTGTTTGCCGCGCGATCCGTTTGAACGGCGATGCGCAGGCGCGCCCGGCGAACGAATTTAGCAGCGACCGCCTGGCCTGGGAAGCGTTCCGGACGCAAAAGCCGCTCGTTCTTTCGCCGGAAGAACTGGCCCGCGCCCGTTCGCAAAATCCCATGCTGCCGGCGGCGGTGGCGTGTACCCCGTTGCGGGTGGGTGAGCGCATCATGGGCGTGCTGAGCGTCGAAAAAGTCTCGGCGGAAGCCGACCCCTTCACGCCACAGGAGGGCGCGTTGCTGGAAATGCTGGGCGACTACGCGGCCATCGCCATCGAGAACGCGCGCAACTATGCCGCGCTGCGCGAGGCAACCGCGCGTGAAACGCAGACGCTGCGGGCGGCATTCGAGCGTTACGTGGCTCCGAGCGTGGTCGAGCGCGTGCTGCAAAACCCGGAGGCGATGGCTCCGGGCGGGCGGCGGCGCGAAGTGAGCGTCCTGTTTGCCGATGTGCGCGGCTTCACGACCTTCAGCGAGCGGGCGCAGCCGGAAGATGTCGTCAGCCTGCTGAACGAGTATTTGAGCATCGCCACCGACGTGATATTCTCGCGCGAGGGGATGCTGGACAAGTTCATGGGCGATGCTGTCATGGCGGTCTTCAATGCGCCGGAGGAACAGCCGGATCATGCGTACCGCGCCGTTGAGACGGCGCTGGCGCTCCAGCGAGCGATTGCCGAACGCAACGCGCGGGCCGGGGGCGAAGGGTTCGAGTTCGGGATGGGGGTGCACGTGGGCGAGGCCGTTGTCGGCAACGTGGGCGCGCGCAAGGCCATGAATTACACCGCGATTGGCGACACGGTCAACGTGGCGCGCCGCCTGCAAGAGCGCGCCCTGCCAGGGCAGATATTGGTCACGGCAGTTGTTGCGGATCGACTGGGTGACCAGATCGACGTAGCGCCCATCGGCGAGTTGCTGGTCAAAGGGCGCTCGCAGCCGGTGCAGGTGTACGAATTGCTGGCATTGAGTTGATCGTAGGGATGCGTTGTGAGTCGTGGGTTATGAGTCTGG
>CAZSXY010000160.1:4616-7260 GCA_964611395.1 uncultured Anaerolineaceae bacterium
AAACTCAAAACTCATTACTTCCAATGGACTTCCCCTTAGGTTGGGTCATGCCCGGAGAGTGGCGGTGCGAAAATGAGCCAGGACTACGTGGTTGCGCAATTCGACTGGGACGACACCACCGTCTATCGCTGGCGGATCGACGGGCAGCAGTCCGACATGTCGGAGCTCATCGGTTTTTTGATCGGCGGCGCGGTGATCTTCCCGCTGATGGTCTTCGCTATCCCCTGGGCGGCGGGTTTTGTGTGGCGACCGCTTTCGTTCTGGCTGGGGTTGTTTGTGTTTCTTTTCCTCTGCCTGATTTTCGCGCAGCAATTATGGCTGGCGTGGCGCGGTAGCCGCCTGGCGCGGATTTCTGCCCGCAGCATCCTGTACTGGGTGTCGGTGGTGATGGCCTGGGGGCTGGTGTACCTGGCGGCGGTGCGGGGTTCGCCGTTTCGGGGCGGCTTCGAGGGGGAGATTCACCGGACGGGGCACTGGCTGTTGTATTTCCTCGATAACGTCCTGCGCGTTGTGTTGCTGGATGTCTTCGAAATCTTCGAGATTCAGTTCTCGGGAATCTCGCCCGGAACCTGGTACGCGCGGACGATCACCGTCTTCTTGCGGATCATGATCACCGCCGGGTTGCTCGACCTGGCCCTTTCGACGCGCAAGTATTATTTCGATGTGCTGGAGTTCACCGGAACCGTGCGTGAATGTTATGTGTGGTGCGACAGCCTGCCGGAGTTCGATCCGGGCGTGATGCTGGTTCAGGTGAGCCGCCTGGAATCGCTGGCAGAACCACACGCCGTCGAGGCCGGGGACTTTCTCGCGGCGTTCAAGGATCGGGCGGGCTGATCTCACGCTCCCATGCCCCGCAGCAGCGCGATCCCCGCTGGCGCGCCCAGGCGACCGTGCCTAAAATGACCGTGTTTGCGCGGACGCTTGTAAGGAGGGAGTTCGATGACGTTCGCCGGGGTTTACATGCTGGGTGTCGGGGCGCTGATGGTCGTGCAATGGGCGTATTTCCTGACGATTGCTCGCAAGGATCACCCTGGTGTTGAGGAAGAAGCGATGAACCTCAGGTTTCACCTCGTGGCTGAGGGACTCTGCGCGGGCGCGTTGATCGCTGGCGGGCTGGGTGTGCTGGCGGACGCTTCGTGGGGCGTTTCGGTCTCCTTGGTGGCGTTGGGCATGCTGATCTACACCGTGATCAACAGCCCTGGCTACTTTGCTCAGCGCCGCGAATGGCGGATGGTCGGCATGTTCGCCGTGCTGCTGGTGCTCGCCGTGATCAGCCTGATCGCGATCTGGCCGTGAGAGGCCAGGCGGGGGGGGGGGTAGCATGTGGATCGATGCGCACGCCCACCTGGATCACTACGGCGACGCGCTGGATGCGGCCCTGGACGCGATCGAGCGTCACCGGATCGTGACGATCAGCGTGAGCATGGACCCAGACTCGTACCGCGCCGCGAAGGCCATCGCCGGGCGCAGCGCGCTTGTGCTGGCGACGTTCGGCGTGCACCCCTGGGAAGCGCACAAGCTCTCAGGCGATCTGGGGGCGCTGGATGCGGCGATTGCCGAAAGTCCCATGTTGGGAGAAATCGGGTTGGATTTTCACTGGGTGTGGGACGCAGACAGCTACCCGGCGCAGCGGCGGGTGTTCGCGTATTTCCTCGCGGCGGCGCGTGACCAGGACAAGATCGTCAATTTGCACACCAAAGGCGCGGAACGCGAGGTGCTGGATCAGTTGCAACGTCACGACATCCGCCGCGCCATTGTCCACTGGTACTCCGGGCCGCGCGACGTGCTGGACGATCTGATCGCGTTTGGGGCCTATTTTACCGTTGGCGTGGAGGTGATGCGCTCGAAGCACATCCAAGCCATCGCGCGGCATATCCCCGCCGACCGGCTGCTCACCGAGACGGATAACCCCGGCGGCTGGGAGTGGTTCACCGGGAAGATCGGAATGCCGGAGTTGCTGCTGGACACCGCCCAGACGCTGGCGCGGGTGCGCGGGATGACGGTAGAAGCGTTGCGCGAGACGGTGCGGGCCAACTTCTTGCGGCTGGCAGGCGACGACCCGCGCCTGGAAGCATTGTGTGCGCCCCTTCAGCGCACCTGAGCGCCGCGCTTGCCGTCACAAACACATGCAAGGCCCGTGCCCCGGCGACACGGGCCTTGCGTTGCCGGGGGCGATCATTCAACCCCCGCCTTCGGATCGCTCTGCATCATGCCAAAAACTGTACCCTCAATGTCCTTGCAGTAGGCCATCCAGCCAACACCCGGCACGGCCATCTTGTCCACCACGACTGCGCCGCCATTGGCCTTGATCTTGGTCAGGTAGATGTCCAGGTTGTCCACTTCGATGGTGTTGATCGTGCCGCCTATTTCGCCATTGGGCGTGTATAGCCCTCCGTCGATGCCGGGCGTGCCTTCCTCACCGGTCATGACCAGCCAGTAGTCAACCGGCCCCTGCCACTTTTCGATCTTCCAGTCGAATACTTCTTTGTAGAAAGCTCTTACTCTCGCCGGGTCTTTTGCGGGGATTTCGAAATGTACGATACGGGGCATCGCAAATACTCCTTGTTCCTTACATCACGATTTTTCCGGGCGACGCAGATTATAGCACATATGTTCTATGAATGCAAACACTTGTTCTGATTTC
>CAZSXY010000161.1:0-7210 GCA_964611395.1 uncultured Anaerolineaceae bacterium
TCTGCGAGCGGCACATTGAGTGTCAAGTGCAGATCGGAATCTGTGGAAAGATTGCCCGCGACCACAATCGCCTTGTTCTGATTCCAACGCACATACGGCGACGGGCATGGATGATCGGACTCGAACGGTATCCGGCGCACATTCCGGGGCGTATAGTTCGGCACCGCCGCCAGGACATCACTTTCTTGTTTGCGGATCGCGATCATCTTCTTCACATCCTCAAACATGGCTCGATTCTCAGGCTGTTCCAGGGCGTCCCACTGCAGCCAACCCCCATAGAGCCATGTGCCTTCACCTGGATTCGCACCACCGAACAGGTTCGGCGACAGGTTGGGCAGCGGACGATAGGGCGCATCGAACTCCTCACCCGCCATGAAGATCGGGATCATGCCGGAGAAAAGCGCACCATAACCGAAGATGAAGCGGCTGCCTTGCGCTACATAGGGATTCTCTTCCTGAAAATCTTCCCAACCGTCATCATGGCAACTGAGTTGGACTGAAGACCATGCCCATTCCGACTTGCCGAAGGGGTTGGGCGCTCCAATCACGCGATCCAGCCACTCACTCCAATGGGTCAGTGTCCACTTATTCGCTCTGCCATAGTCGTGGTACGGTTCGAATGGTATTTTGTGGTGCGGATCAAGCAGGGTGATGTGATCGCGCTGTGCAAAATCGATCAACCTTAAATATTGCTGCTTGGTCGGTAGCTCTTTGAGTCCTGTTTCTTCCAACGACTGGACAGAATGAACATACTCGGTTTCGTTGATCAGGATAATGTCACGCCCGGCTTGCTTAGCATTCTCACGAATCTGTTGCCAGAGATCGGCGCGGCGCATTCCCAAGTCCAGCCGAAATCCATCCACGCCAAACTCGACCACATACCGTGTCCACACGTCTACCCACCATTGGTCTAGTTCGGGGTTGCGCCCGTCAAAATCATAATCGGTCATTCCCCAACTCTTGCCCTTAAACCAATCCGGGTGTTGTTCGATCAATGGACTGTAATCCATAACCCCGTGTGTGATCACATCTAAGAAAACACGGATCTCATACTGGTGCGCCGCGTCAATCAAATCCTTGAAATCTTGCTCAGTGCCAAGTGTTGGATCGATCTTGTCCGGCTCGACACACGCATATTGCGTCCAAATGTTATAGAAATGACTGGGATCAGCTAGAGAGTGGCCAGTCAGCCAGATACCATTGATGCCAAGGTCATGAAGATACGCCAGTGTGTTTTTGAGGCTGCGAAACGTACCACTTTCAGGCCCATTAGGAGACGTATAGCCTTTGGTCGCAATTTCGTAGATGATCAGATCGCGCACCCACGCCGGTGACTCAATAATCTCTTTTCGCTCAGTCGTCATCATCCTCAAAACCTCCTTCCAAGCAACGTCTGAATCCCCATCAGCCCTTGATCGCACCGGCTGTCAGCCCACGCACAATATAGCGCTGAAGCAACAACGCCAAAATGATCGTTGGAACGATATACATCACCGAGGCGGCAGAAAGCGAATCCCACCGAATCCCGTAAAGCAAATTCATCTGTGACATACCAACCGGCATCGTCAGCAATTCAGGCGCTGAGTTTAACATCAGCGACAAATCGAAGTTGTTCCAACTGGTCAGGAACGCGAAAATTGAAGCGACGGCTAGCCCCGGCGCGGCCAGAGGTAATATGACATAGTAGATCACATTTAGTCGATTACAACCGTCCACAAGCCCGGCGTCAGCCAATTCAGAGGGGATGTCCTCCAGGAAACCGACCATAATCCAGATCGTCAAGGGGAGTTGAAGCGCGGTATGGGCCAACACAATCCCCTCGAATGTATTCTTCAAATCAGCGCGCGAAAAGAGCCAGAATAACGGCACGCCTAGCGCCACCCCCGGAACCATCCGTACCACAAGTGTGAACACCAGCAGCGGCTGGCGCAACCGAAACCGGTACTTCGACAGTCCATATGCCGCCAGCGAGCCCGTCGTGATTGATAACAAGGTCGACACAATGGCCAACCTCAGGCTATTTAGGAGATAGCGCATGACCGGGAATTGCTCGAGCACATTACGATAGTTTTGCAGGGTAGGCTTAGTGGGAAGCGAGACGACCAACACGTCCGCTGGCGGTTTGAGCGAACTCAGGATCAGCCACACGATCGGGAACATAAAGATGAGGATCATGCCGATGACCAACACGTAGCTTAGAATCAAGAAATGCCGACGCGTTTTCACAGTGCCCCTCCCCGCCGCCGGAGCAACCGTATCATCACGAACGCCCCTGCCATGAGAATCAGGACCATGATCCACGAGGCAGCAGTCGCTTCACCAAAGTCTCGATCGATGAACGCTGTCCTGTACACGTAGTACGAGAGGACATCACTACGTAGTGCTGGCCCCCCTTTGGTCATTACGAAGATAATATCGAACACCCGGAAAGCATCCATCCCGCGAAGGAGCAAAGCAACCAGTATCACCGGGCGGAGCAGCGGAAATGTGATATAGCGAAATGCCTTCACAGGACCCGCGCCGTCGATCGTAGCCGCTTCATAAAGTTCGCGCGGGATCGAAAGCAACCCCGCGAGTAAAAGCAGCACAAATATCGGAACGGTCGCCCAAACCTCTACGGTGATGACGCTATATAATGCTCGATTCGGATCCGCGAGCCACAGTGGCGGACGATTGTTACCAAGCTCGCGCAGAACGTGATTGATTACACCAAGGTCATCGTTATACATGAACTTCCACATCAGCCCCATAGCCACGGGCGCAAGCATCATCGGTATGATGAGCATCGTCCGCAACACGGCACGCCCGCGCTCAATTGTGGCGAGCGCCATTGCCAAAATGAGCCCAATCGTGAACTCAATGGGAATCGCGAGCCCGACATATGTGGCCGTGTTCTTCAACGCAGCCTGGAATTTCTCATTCTCTAGGGTTTCTTTGTAGTTATCCAGTCCCACGTATTCTGCCTGATCAGGCCTGGATAGTTGGAAATCACGGAAACTCGTGTAAGCCGAAAATGTCATCGGATAAACCAGTACCCCAACCAGAATCACAAGCGCAGGCAACACCAGCAGAAACCCAAAAACCGAATCGGGCACACGAGGAAGCCGGTTTCGACGTCGCTTGCCAGACTGAGAATCCGTGCGAGCAATTACATTGTGCATGAGTCTTGCTTTCTGAAAAACGGGACAAGCTCACACTGAGCCTGTCCCTTCTCTAGTGCATATGCTTCTACGTAGCTACTGCTCGCCCAACAGTTGCGGCAAGATATTGGTGTAGAAGCCGTCCTCTTCCAGAATCTCCTCAATCTCTGCCTTCGCATCTTTGAGCGCCGTCTCGGGATCTTTTTCGCCAATCAGCGCTTCCTGAATGGCCTGATAGAGCGCCTCTTCCAATTTTAACCATGAGGGGCCTGTGTCAATCCATTTGACCCCGCGTCCATCAGGCAGGTTAGCCACTATTGCGCCGAACACGTCTGGTTTGCGCTCCACCATGATCTCATTGATGGATTTGCGGGCCGAGGAATTGCCGTGCACCTCAGCGAACGAGAGCGCCACATCAGGCGAACTCATGAACTTGGCAAACGCGATCGCCAGTTCCTGATTCCGGCTCATCTTGAACACATTCCAAGACCAACCGCCAATGTTGCCGCCGTGTGTCACCTGGCCCGGTTTGCGCCCAATGGCTACTTTACCTACTACATTCGACTGCTCTGGATTCTGCGCCAGGTCATACATGTAAGGCCAGTTGATCGCCATCGCCATGCGCCCCTGGATGAACAGGGTATGGAACTCGGTGTAGTCGTAAGTAGCGGTATCGGGCGGATAAATGTGGTATTCGCGCAGGTTATCAACAACCCACTGCAACGAGGCTACGGCTTCGGGTGAGTCAATCGTGACATTGTATTCATCGTCGAACACATCGCCGCCAAAGGCATACAGGTAGTTGTACCATTCCCAGCTGCTTCCCAGGCCAGCAACCCCCTTGAAGCCCAAACCATAGATTTCGATGTTATCCGGATCAAAGTCGGGATCGCCCGGATGGTTGCCGTTCTTGTCGGTGGTCAGCAACAACGCATATTCCCGCACCTCGTCGTACGTGTCGGGGGGATCATTGGGATCAAGGCCGGCTTCCTCGAACAGATCGGTGCGCCAGTAGAACAAGTTGGTGTCGGCGGTCTGGGGCAAACCATACAGCGTATCGCCAACCATGTACTGGTGCAGATCGCCCTCGTAGAAGTCGTCCGCGTCGGGAGGCATGGGCAAGGGAACCAGGAAACCGTCGAGGCCAAAGTCTTTCGCACCACCTGCGCCGGTATGCATCATGTCATAGACGCCGGAATCGACCGCCATTTCCAGACGAACCTGGTTGTACATTTCATTCTCTGGCAAGGGGATGAGATTGACCGTAGCGCCGGTCAACTCTTCGAACTTTTGTGCCCCCAATTCGATCGTATTGGCACTAGTTTCGAACGTGAGAAAGCTCGCGTTGACAACGACGTTGAGCGTTTGCCCTTTGAACGCCTCTGGGTCTGGCATGTAGTATTCTTGGACCTCTGGAGGCAATTGCTCCAGTAAGGTCAGTTCCAACCCTTCACCTTCTTGCGCCGAGGTTGTGATAGGCGCAGCCATGACAGTCAAAATGACGACCATGGTGAGCAGCACAAATTTCTTTCCTAACATGGTGTGATCCTCCTAATTGGCTAAGAGCTTCTGAACATGAAACGAAGTGAACGCGCTCTTAAATCTTAGATGGGGCAGTCTCCTTTCTGTAATCTCTACGTATGGTGCTGGGTATATCGGCCATATTCCTTCGCTGCTTCAATCAGGGCGTCAATATTCTCGTCGGGCGTTGAGGCAGGTAATGCACAGCCCGGCCCCAAAATGAACCCGCCCCCCGGTTTCAGAATTTCGATGGCCTCCCGCGCGCTCCTGGTCACGTCGTCAGGGGTGCCGTTGACCATCACGCCACTGGGGTCCACCGGGCCGAGTAATGTGCTCTTGCCTTGTGCTGCGGCTTTGCACAAACGCATATCGGCTTTCTGGTCGATTTCGATGATGGCCGCGCCGGTACTGACCATATCCTTGATGATGGGCGTGGCATTGCCGCAAATGTGGTAGGCCAGCATTATCCCCTTAGATCGGAGTTGTTTGACCAGTCGCTTTACATAGGGATAGGCATATTCTCGATACAACTTCGGTGAGATCACATCTGGGCCGGACGGAGAGTCGCCAATAGAGGTGCAATGTGCGCCCTGCTCGATCTGCGCCAGGGCATAGCGCAACGACACCTGATAGCAGAATTCCAACAGGCGGTGGATTTTCTCGGGTTCTTCGCCCAACGCCAGATCCATCATGAACTGGCTCATGCCGCGAATTTCACTCGCCAGACTAAATGGCCCCTGGTCCGCCCGCCCAATGATGAACGCCTTGTCACCGATCGCCTCGACCACTATTCGAGTCGCCTTCAAATTCTCGGCCAGCACAGGTGTCTTGTACGGATTCGGAACTTCAAGGGAATCGACTTCATCCAGGCTCTTGATGGCCGGCTCTTTGGCAACTGGTGCGGCATCATCCTGGTAAACGACATGAACTCCACAAGCCTCAGCCAACGCCGCCGTGCCATTCTCGACCAGCACCACGTCGTGACCAAAGCGCCGCCAGGCCTCGATCTGCCCCTCGGCCATCAGTTCACCGTCGCGAAAGAAATCTGCAAATGACGATGCGCCCATCAATCGCGCCGTAACCTGGAAGTTGTGCAGGTCAACCGGGACCCGATCAGGGATTTTGTGTTGAAGTGTGAGCATCGTGCGCTCAATTGATCCCATCTGTTCAGTCATGATCTACTCACATGGTTGCGCAGAACTCGATATTCGAATCGCAGGACATGATGACAGCGCTGTCATTTCTGCAAAAGATCATTCGGTCAATACAAATACTTCATCCTCCGTGGCCATTTAATGGTGGGTTGACGTTCGCTGCAAAGGACATGGCCCTGTTGAGTGGCGGATAACCAGTTCAGTGGGTATCTCGACCGTCTTCTCAAACGGAAGGCCAGGGATGATCCGCTCCACTAACAGCGACATCGCTGTGGCGGCAATATCATAGATGGGCTGCTTAACGGTGGTCAGTGGGGGGCATACCTGACGCGCCAGTGGGACATCATCAAACCCTACGACGGATAATTGATCGGGGCACTTCACGCCTTGCTCCCAGGTTGCCTGAATGACACCAGCCGCAGCTTCATCATTCCCCGCCATGATTGCCGTGGGCGGGTCAGGCATCGCCAGCATTTCGCGCGCGTGCTCAAGCCCTGTCTCAAATTGCCAACTCCCCTGTTTGATTAGACTCTCATCTACGCCCAGGCCTGCTTCACCCAACGCACGCTTGTATCCCGCCAGACGTTCCCAACTCGCCTGGTGATCGCGATTACCCTGGATGAAACCTATGCGTTGATGTCCCAGCCGGATCAAATGCCAGGCCGCATCGTAAGACCCGCGTTCATCAGTGGCAGATACCCACGCACAATCCCCACCGCGCTCGTGGGGAGTGAGCTGCACAAACGGGAAGTTCATGTCTTCCAATGCGTGGACGAGTTCGGGTGAATTATCACAGGGTGGCGTGAAGACAAAGCCTTCCACCCGCTGTTGCTGAGCCATAGCCACGGCCTGGGCAATCTGTTGTGGGTCTTTGACATCGAGGCGGTAGAGGCTAATCCGGTAACCCACGGAATCACCCACATCCATCAGCCCGTTCATGACTCCCACCATATACGCCGGCGTGGCATCATGTATGAGCAAACCGACCAGGCCCGAATGGCCTCTTGCCAGGCGCTGGGCCCATACGTTTGGAACGTAACCCAACTCTTCAATGGCAGCCAACACCCTTTGGCGCGTCGATTCCGCCACGCGTGACTCATTGTTGACAACGCGCGAAACGGTCTTTATGGAAACGCCAGCATGCCTGGCTACGTCAGAGAGCGTAATAGACAATTAAGGCCTTCCTCAGAATTCGGGGATCTGCCATTGATCACTAACAGAGATAATATTAATCATATTCTGAATAATTATGACAGCGCTGTCATTTGTCTCTAAGATACTTCAAGTCAATGGCCTGTGTCAAGTGGAAGTCAGGGTTTTCCTATTCTCTCAACGGGGGCGGCTGAGTGACCAAAGCCAGAGCGGGATCAGGATTGGCCGCAAAACGGCGTAAGG
>CAZSXY010000162.1:0-7177 GCA_964611395.1 uncultured Anaerolineaceae bacterium
TCCTCCTTGGGGCCTGCAGAGAATTGTCAGGTCAGCGCCCGTTCGTACCAGCGATAGTGTTTGTAGTCCTCCCCGCTATAGTTGCGCACCAGCCGGTTCATGGGTTCGTTGGTTTCCAGTACCCAGCCCGCGTCGGCATAGGTCCAGCCGGTTTCGGCGCTGAGGGGGAGAGCTTGCTCGAACAGGTGGACAAACATCGCCGCCTCCACGCCAATTCCCCTGAACCCCTCTCTGACGCCCAGCAGCGCGATGCGAATCCGTGTGATCTTGGGGCGTATCTTCCAATGCCAGAACACCTGCGCCAGCGTGAGTAATGCCGGCTTGCCAGGGCGCGGGTAGGCGGCGTGTAGCGGCTGGTTGAGGTCTGGGAAGGCGAGCAAAAACGCTGCCGGCTCACCCTTGACCTCGGCGAAAAATGCCAGGCGTGGTTCGAGATACTGGCCCAGGTCCTTGATCAACGCATCTAACTCGTCATCGGAAAGGGGCACAAAGCCCCAGTTGTCGTCCCATGCCTGGTTGTAAATTTCCTTGAACAACGCCAGGTCGCGCTTGATGTGCCTGTGATCCATGGTGCGGACGGTGATACCGCGCCGCTCGTTGTTTTTCTTGGTCACCCGCACGGTCTGTTCCAGCTTCTTGGAAGCAGTCCAGTCCTTGAGCGTGATGTTGTAGCTGTACGTGTCTATCACCTTCTCAAAACCGGGCGTGTTCTCGATCAACCGCTGGACGTACGGGTAATTGTAGGGCATGAGGATCGCCGGCGGGTCGTCAAACCCCTTGACCAGCAGGCCGCACTCGTCGTTAGTGGAGAAACTCGCCGGGCCGCGTATCGCGTCGTAGCCCTTCGCCTGTACGTATTCCGCCGCCGTCTCCAGCAAGGCGGTTGCGGCCTCCTGGTCGTCGTAAACCTCGAAGAAGCCAAAGAAGCCGATATGCTCATGTTGGAATTCATTATGGCGGTGGTTGATGAACGCGGCAATCGTCCCGACGGGTTGGTTGCCACGCCAAGCGATGAAGTAGTCGCCTTCCATGTATTTCCACGCCGGGTTCTTGCGCTTGTTGAGTTTGGCGCGTTGCATACCAAGCAGGGGCGGGACCCAAAACGGGCACTTCTTGTAGAGCGTCCAGGGAAACTCTAGAAAGGTCTTGAGGTCGGCTTTTGTCGCCGCCGGGCGAACGATCACGGACGCGGGCATGATCCATTCCCTTTCACCATGTGCGCTCGTACCAGCGAAAGCGTTTGTAGATGACGCCGTTATGCATGTCGCACAGGCGCTGCATGGGTTCGTTGGTTTCGAGCACCCAACCGCCGTCGGCCCACTGCCAACCTGCCTGGGGCGCAAACCGGACCGCGCGCTCGTACAGGTTGGCGAACATGGCCACCTCGACGCCGAGGCCCCGGAATTCTTCCTTGACGCCCATCAGCGGAATGCGAATCCGGGTGATCTTGGGGCGCAGCTTCCAGTGCCAGAGCACTTGCAGCTTGGTAAGCAGTTCCGGCTTGCCGGGGCGCGGGTAAGCCAGCTTGAGCACCTGGTTCATGTCCGGCAGCGCCAGCAGGAACGCTGCCGGCTGGCCCTTGACCTCGGCAAAAAGGGCCACGCGTGGATCGTAAAACGTGCCCAGTTCCTCGACCAACTCGTCCAGCTCGGCGTCGGAGAACGGGACGAAGCCCCAGTTCTTGTCCCATGCCTGGTTATAGATTTCTTTGAGGATGCCGAATTCCTGCTTGAGCCGCCTGGTGTCTGGCGGGCGGACGATGATCCCGCGCCGTTCGTTGTTCTTGCGCACGACGCGCAGCATCTTCTGCACTTTTTCTGACACCTGCGCCGCTTCGAGCGTGAAACGGTAGCTGTACGTGTCCATGATTTTCGCAAAGCCGGGGACGCTCTCGATCAGGCGCTGGTAGTAGGGTGGGTTGTACGGGTACAGCACGAGCGGCGGGTCGTCGAAGCCTTCGATCAAGATGCCGCATTCCTCGTTGGTGGAGAACGTCGCCGGGCCGCGCAGCGCGGTTGCCCCCTTGTCGCGCACATAGGACGCGGCGGTTTCCAGCAGGGCGGTGGCGACTTCCGGGTCGTCGTAGAGTTCGAACGCGCCAAAAAAGCCGATGTTTTCGCCATGAAACTCGTTGTGGCGGTGGTTGATGAAGGCGGCGATGGTTCCAACCGGCCGGTTGCCCCGCCAGGCGATGAAATACTCACCTTCCAGGTGCTGCCACGTGGAGTTTTTCTGCTTGTCGAACTTGTGGCGCTGCATGGAGAGCAACGGCGGAACCCAGTTGGGATTGTCCTGGTAGAGCGTCCAGGGAAAGGTCACGAAGGCAGTGAATTCCGCTTTGGTTTCGACTTTGCGGACGGTCAACGGAACGGCCATGGCACGATCCCCCCTTGGTGCGATAGGTCAGTGAAGTGTGTCCGGTCACCTATCTTACTCAGGATGTTGGGCGGGGCAAAAAGTGCTTTGTACGCTTCGTCCAAAAGCGCCGCCAGACGGGACTTTTTCTCTTGACAGTCCAGGGGGAGTCTGGTAACCTAGCGGCACGTTATTCCTCAGTAGCTCAACGGCAGAGCATCCGGCTGTTAACCGGAGGGTTGTAGGTTCGAATCCTACCTGAGGAGCACAGAACCTCGCTGCGGCGGGGTTTTTGTTTATACTGGGGGAGCCGATATTTCCCAGGAATGGATCGAGAGATGCGTGATCACATGCGCCGCTTGAATACCATCAGCCTGGCCTTGCTGGTGATCCCTTACTTGCTCTGTGTGGGTTTTGCCGTCTGGATCGACCAGGGGCCAGTCGATTATGAGACGTTTATGGATATCGGGCACCGGCTGACTGCCGGGGAGGAGGTTTACGGGGAAAATAGTTATTATCCGATGCCCTTCGTCATGGTATTTGCCCTGTTCGATTGGCTGCCGCACCCCGTAAGCATCAGCTTATGGCTGCTTGTGCCCCTGTTGTGTGCGTTGTGGATCAGCAGGGGAAACCCGCTTGTGCTGCTTTTTGCCCCCTTGTTCGGGCATGTCGTGGGCGGCCAGACGGCTGTTTTCGGCATGATGGGGTTATGGGGCTACCGGCGAAACATCGAACCCGGCAGTGTGGTTGGAGGCTTTTTCCTCGGCCTGATGGTGATCAAGCCACAGTTGGGCCTCATTCCCCTGGCCTATGCACTTGTCCAGTGGGGGAAATATGCCCGTGATCTGAAGCGTGTGCCACGCCAGGCGGTGGCCTGGACACTAACCGTATTGCTCATCTTCGCGCCGGGGTTCCTGCTCATTCCCGATTGGCCGTCACGGTGGCTCAGTCATCCGCGCCCCTTGTTCGAGCGGGCGATGGCCGGTTTTGTGCCGCGCACGCTGTTGTATTTTGTGCCCACGCACACGCTGGCATATTGGTCGCTTCTGATCGCTATCGGCGGGCTGCAGCTGTACGGCGTGTGGCGTGCCAACAACCGCGCCCTGCCGCTTGACCTGGTTGTATTATGGGGATTCATAGTGAATCCTCTGGTGCATGACTACGACCTGATTCAACTTATCCCACTGCTCGAAAAGCGGGCGCTGCAAGTTGGGGCTGTCTTGTTGTCCATCCCCGGCTGGGCGGTCATTTTCTTGGCTTACAGCAATGATTTCGCCTGGTATGTCTTCACGGTCATTGCCCCCGGCCTGCTGGGTGTGTGGCTCTACCAGCGACGACGGCCTCAGCCGGGCATGATCCAGCATGATGGACTGTGACGGACTTTACCCGACCATGAACTGCCCATCTTTGTAGAATAACTCGCCATCGACGATGATCTCGCCGCCGTTGCGCATGTCGCAGATCATGTCCCAGTGCACCGACGATTCGTTCACGCTGCCGGTTTCGGCGTAGCCCTGGCCGACGGCCATGTGGACGGTTCCGCCGATTTTCTCATCGAACAGGATCGCGCCGGTGAACTGCTGGATGTCCCAATTGGTGCCAATGGCGAACTCGCCCAGTCGCCGCGCACCGGGATCGGTGTCCAGCGTGGCGATCAGGAAATCCTCATTGGTGGCGGCTCTGGCGTTGACCACCAACCCATCGCGGAATTCCAACTCAACGCCCTTGACTTCGTTGCCCCGGTAGTACGCCGGATAGGTGAAGCGCACCCACCCGTTGACGCTATCCTCGACCGGCCCGGTGAAGATCTCGCCGTCCGGGAAGTTTTCTTTGCCGCCCGCGTTTTTGAACAGCCGTCCCGCGATGGAAAGTTCAAGATCGATGTTGTCACCGCGCACGTGGACGTGCTCCTTGCCCTCGAGCCACTCGCAGAGCCGCTCCTGAGCGACGTACAACTCGCGCCATGCCGCGATCGGGTCGTCCATGTCCAGCTTGCAAGCCCCGTAGAGAAAGTCTTCGTACTGCCGCAACGACATCCCGGCGTTTTGCGCATACGCAAAGGTCGGGAATTGGGTGGTGCAACGGCGCAGCGTCTTGTCTGCCTCGCGCCGCATCTGGATGGTGATCAGCGCCGCGTGCGCTTCGGCGCGCGCCGCCTGCTGCGGCAGCGGGTACGCGGAGCGGTTACGCGTGTTTTCGAGTGCCTCAATGCGGATGATGACCGGCGCTTCTTCATACATCAGCTTGAGCATGGGGTTGACATCGCTAAGCTGGTCGCGATCATCCGTCGCGCCAAGGGCAATCGGGTCTTCCTGGCTCATGTGCATATACACGACCGGCAGGCCGCCGACGCGCAAGGCTTCTTCGTACAACGCCTGGCAGAGCGGCTCGGCGGCGGGGCTGGTGCTGCGGATCAACACGCGCTCGCCGGGTTTGACCTCCGTCGAGTAGTGGATCAACACATGGGCCATTTTTTGAATGCGGGTATCCATCAGTAGTTGTTCCCTTCAAGGTATAGTTTGGGCCGTCAAAGCTTTTTAACAATGCCTGTTGAGCGGGCCGGATTGTACCACCACGCCCTAGCGCGTCCAAAGAAGTTCCAGGCCGGTGCGCGCTTCGACAAACGCCAGCAACCCCTGCCAGTAGGGGAAGGCCCGCTCCAGGAAGCGGTCGCGCTGTTCTTCGCGAAGCGTCGATAAGGTGCGGGCCACGCGCGACAACACGCGCAGGGCGCTGAACACTTCCCAAAATGCAATGTCGGGGACCTCACCACCGGCGGCGGTATACGCATCGACAAACTGGTGGCTGAGTTCCTCGCCATACGCGCCCAGCATCGCGCTGGTGAACCCGATGTCGAAGCGCGGGTCGGCGATCACGGCGTTTTCCCACCCGTCTACGGCAGCAACGCGGGGCGGGTAGGCGACCACCCGTTGCAGCGTATACTCGCCATGTACGATGGTGCGCGGCAATTCCTCAATGCGATCCAGGTGCTCCGCGAGCCAGTCGAGAATCTGTTGTAGCTCCCAGGTTTGCAACCGCCTGACGAGCAGCATCATTTCACGAAACGCATAGCGCAGCGGGGTGGTCGGCAGGTCGTCCAGGGCGTCGGCGGGTAGGGCGTGCAATTGGGCAAGCGTGCGGGCGAAATCTGCGCCGACCCGCGCGAAAAACGCGTGGGGCTGGTCCCCGACGCGCCGCCCGGCGATGTACTCGGTCAGCACCAGCGTGTGCCGGGCATGCCGCCCCCAACCCAGGTAATAGACGTCAGGAACCGGAAAGCGCAGGGCTTTCAAGGCCCGCATCACCTGCGCTGCGCGGATGGCCCGCGTTTGCTGGTGTGGGGGATAGCGGCGCAACAAGACCGCCGCCGGCGCGGCGGGATCGTGCAGCGCGTAGGCCATGCCATAGTCGCTTTCACCCGCCGCGACCGGCATCGGCGTGCAGGGTATGCGGCGGCCAAAGGCCAGCAGCAACATGATGGCTATTTCGTGGTCTGGTGTGAGCGTACTCACAAGGCGTGTTTTTCTCTCCCTCAGTGCTCCGATTCGCTTGATTCGTCATCCAGACGGGCCAGGGCTTCGTCAATCTGGGCGATGAGTTCATCCAGGCGCGGGATGGGTGTCGGCGCGTTCGTCAGAAATGTTAACCCGCTGCGCACCGTCTCCAGCACGCCCGGTTCGGGGCCTTGATCGAGCGCCCGTCTGAAATGATCGAATGCGCCATCCGCGTCGCCCAATACCAGCAACGCCTGGGCGAGGTCGCAGCGGCTCCACGTATCGCGCGGGTCGTCATCGAGTTGCCACAGCGCCCGCTTGACCACGTCGCGGAAGTAATGTTCGGCTTCCGCATCGTTGCCCAGCCGCTTGTGGATCGATGCCAGGTTGATGAGCGGGTAGGATGAATGGGGCGTGACTTGGTGCGCCCGTTCGTAGGCGTCCAATGCCGCGTAGAAGCGTTCCTGGCGGCGGTACAACCCCCCCAGCGAGCCGTAATACGATTCGCCCTCGGCGTCGGTCAGGCGCGGGTCGCGGGCGAGGGCTTCCTTCAGCCTTGCTTCCGCCATATCCCAGTAGCGATCGCGTTCCGCTTCCTGGCCGGGGTCGGTCAGGCTGTCGCCATTGCGCCGTAACGCCAGCCCCAGCGCCGCAAGGGCGGGCGTGAAGTTCGGCTCGCGGGCCAGGGCGCGTTCCAGGTGCTCGATTGCCAGTTCGATTTCGCGCCGTTGCATGTACAGGTAGCCCAACAGGTAGTTGGTGGCGTGATCCTCGGCGTCAATCGCCAGCGCCCGTTGCAAAGTGGTGATGGCCGTGTCGTTGTTGTGGGCGCGCACCTGTTGTTCGGCCAGCAATTGGAGCGACAGCACACCCAGCCGCCGTTCGACCGTCGCTTCAAGCCCTTCGAACCGGTTGCGATATGCCTGTAACTCGCGGTCGATGCGTTTGCCCAGTTCCCGCGATTCATCGATCTGGTCGAGGATCATGCTGCGCAGCATCCAGCCCCCGACGATCAGCGCCAGGCTGATCGCGGCCATCGACACTTCGAGGAAGCTTAGCAGGTTACCGACGAAGTTGGTGGCGTCGTTGGCGCGGTCAAGGATGTGCGCGGCTTCCTGTTCCGTGATTCCGTCGCTCACATCGACACCGGGTTTGGAGCCGGAGTCGTCTCGGTGAACTTCATAGAGGGCGAACAGTGAAATGCCGATCGCGATCACGGCCAGCAGGGTCGTCAGGCCGGTCGTGATGCGGCGCGGTGAACGGTTTTGGGCGTTCTCGGACATGGTCTTTCCTTTCACACCCCGTACTGTGGTACCCGTAAGCATACG
>CAZSXY010000163.1:0-7175 GCA_964611395.1 uncultured Anaerolineaceae bacterium
TGAACTTGACCCCTCAGCAGGTTCAAGCTCTCACTGTTATCCCGAACTGAGGTTAGAATAGAGTGGGTGCATACTGGCGGGAGGGGGACGTGATGTAACCGGGCCGACTCCCACCACAAAGTCCAAAACAGGGGCCTGGTCAGGTCGCTGGCGTCATGGAGCGCTTTCATCGCCCGATGACGGTTTTTCCGGCGATGGCTCCGCTTGCTTCGACGCTGGCGGTTTGTCCGGTGCCGGCAGGGGGCCGGTGGCCGGTTTCTTGGGCGCGGAATCACTTGCGCCCAGCGGCCCGGTGGTGGGCTTCTTCGGCTGTGACGGCAATCGCTTCAGCGGGCCGGTCGCCGGTTTCTTCGGTGTGGAATCACTTGCGCCCAGCGGCCCGGTGGCGGGCTTCTTCGGCTGCGAGGGCAACCGCTTGAGCGGCCCCGTAGCCGGTTTCTTGGGCGCAGAATCACGCGCGCTCAACGGCCCGGTGGCTGGCTTCTTCGGCTGCGAGGGCCGGGCTTGCGACGGCAACGGTTTGAGCGGGCCGGTCGCCGGTTTCTTCGGCGGTGAGGACGCTGGATCCGGAGGAGCAACAGGCGGCGCAGCAGGGGCGGCCTTTTCGGCCACCAGGAAGTCCGGGGAGGTTGACGGCGTTCGCCGGGCCGTCAAATCAAGCGGCGGGGCAGGTTCCTCGTCGGCCACTGCCTGCGGCCCGGCAGCGGGGTGAATCGGCACCAGCACGCTGATCTTCGTGCCCTCACCCAGCTTGCTTTCGATGCGCAGGGCCCCCTCGATCAACTCGGCTCGCTCGCGCATGTTGACCATGCCCAGGCTGCCACGCCGATCGTATCCGGCGTCCACGGCCTCGACATCGAACCCGACGCCGTCGTCTTCGATCTCAACGACGACAAACGCCCCCCTGGCAGCGAGGCGCACCCAGATATGCTGGGACTGCGCGTGTTTGCGCGCATTGTTGACTGCTTCCTCGACAATATAGAAGATCACGCCCTGGCCGTTGATGTCAAGATAGACCTCAACATCGGGCTTACCCTCAACGATCACGGTCGTGTCATACGTATCGCGCATCTTGTCGGCCAATTGCCGGAGGGCCGCCAGCAACCCCTGGTTTTCAAGCACCAGCGGGCGCAGCGTAAACAGCATGTGCCGGATTTCTTTGGTTGTGCGCCGCGCGAGATCTTCCACTTTCCACAGTTCCTCGATGGCCTGCTGGGGCTGGCGCTCGATCAGGCGGCGGATATAGTTCACGCGCATGGCAATCGCCGCAACCGTCTGGGTCGGGCCGTCGTGCAGGTCGCGGGCCAGCTTTTTTCGCGCATCCTCTTCGACCTCGACAATGCGCTCTTTTTCTTCCAACAAATCCTGATAGAGTACGGCGTTTTGCAGCGCCATCGTGGATTGAGTTCCAATCGCCGTCATAAGCTCGACGTGCTCGTCGGAAAAGGCGTTGGCCTGGTCCGAGCCAAACACCATGACCCCATATACGTCAAAGCCTGCCCGCAACGGGATCGCCAGCACAGACTTCGCTTCCTGGAAAGCTACGAAATAGCGCAATTCGGGGTCCTGGTTGCCGTCTCCGGCAAAAACCGGTTCTGCGCCCTTCAGCGCCAGCCCCAGCACTCCCCGCCGGCCCGGCACAGCCGTCGTTTCATCAGCCCGCGTCAGCCCGCGCGACGAGACAACCCGCAGCAGGTTGTCTTTGCCCTGAAAGAGCAATACGGCGCTAAACAGCCGCACTTCTTCGCCCAGGTCTTCCCGCAAGGCAAGCGAGCCAATCGTCTGCGCCGCTTCAAGCACGCGCCGGTGATCCAGCGTGGCGCTGAGCGTATTCGCCATCTCGAAAATGGCGCTCGCGCGCTCGCGTGCCGATCGCAGCTTCAGCGCCTCGATTCGCCGCTCCGCCAGCGTGTCGCTATGCCCGGACACCGGCTCATCGCTGCGCAAGACCACGCCAAAGACGCCCATCACCCCCAATAATGCCAGGCTGAGCGCCCCATTGGCTAATGTCGTATCGGAAGGATTATCAAGCAGCCCCAGCGCGGACAGCCCCAGCAGAGACAGCAACGAGAACACCGCCACAAGCCCACGCCGCCCAAACCGGAATGTCGCCGCCAGCAACGCAACCGCACCGAAGACAAGCAGGGGGAGTGTGGCCCCGGCATAAACCCAAAAGAACATGGCCGCCAACAGGCTGTCCAGCAAGGCAGCGCCAGGCCCCAACAGACGTCCCCCAACGCGGGGAACCAGGATCAGAACGCCCAGGAGCAGGTTACCCGCCACACCGATCACCAGGCCAGCCAACAACCCGTCGGCATCATACGCGGTGTCGGTTAGCGGCCCAGGCAGCGCCACACCGATCAGCAACAACCAACGGAGCCAGAACAGAGTTTTGTCCAGGCGGGGAGGGGACATCGTTGGGGAAGACTGTGCGCTCAAGGATGACTCTTCGCCAGAAAACTAAAACGCCGCCTCGTTGCTATCCGGCGGCATCTTGAGTCGTATGGGCGCGAAGGGACTCGAACCCCTGACCTCACGGATGTGAACCGTGCGCTCTAACCAGCTGAGCTACGCGCCCAAGATGCGCGCATTATAGCATCGATAGGGTAAGCTGACAAGGCTGCAAACTCGTCAATTCGTTCCACCAACCGCTATTATAGCGGCAAAGCGTAGGGTACGAAACCCGCTGCCACACGGGGAACATCGCCACGCCGCCGTCGAATACGGCGTCCCGCAACAACGAACGCGCGCCAGCCTGCCACTAGAAACCGGCAAGCTGGCTGAGGTCGGCGTGCCCCGCAGCGAGTGCAGCAATGGCCTGCAGCAGCCCTAACCGGTTCTGGCGGATCGCCCTATCCTCCGCGTTGACCAGCACCTCCTCAAAGAAGCGCTGGATCACTGGAACCAGCGGCTCAAAGGCGCTCAGGAACGCATCCACGTTACCGCCGCCGGACAGCGCCTCCACCGCCCCTTGATAGGCGGCAAACAGATCGCGCTCCGCGTCCGTTTCGAAGCGATCCGGCGCAACCGGGTAGACTTCTGGCTCGCCCCGCGTAATGCGCACACAACGCGCGTAGTTATCCAGCACCAGTGACCAATCCTCGCGTGCGACCCACCGCGCCAACTCGCGCACGCCCTGCAAGGCACGGGCCGGGTTGTGCCCCTGTTCGGCCAGCACTGCGGCGATGACATCGTGCGACCAGCCTTCGTCGTGTAACAGCACATCAAGCCGCCCGGCGATGAAATCCACCACATCGCGTTGGACACCGGGGCTGACGTCAATCGGTTGCGCCGCAGCAACACGCGCAACGGCCTCGTTTAGATCGAGAGCGATGCCTTTGTCGAGCACAATCTGCACCACGCCCAGCGCCGCACGCCGCAGCGCAAAGGGATCGGCGCTCGCCGTTGGCGCGAGACCCGCCGCAAACAGCCCGACGAGGCTATCCAGCCGATCCACGAGCGCCAGCAGAACGCCCGCCGCACTCTGGGGCAGGCGATCACCGGCGCTGCGCGGCAGCCAGTGTTCAAAGATCGCCTCCGCGACCGCTTCCGGCTCGCCCTGACGCAGCGCATAATAGCGCCCCATGATGCCCTGCAGCGAGGTCATCTCGACCACCATTTGCGTGGCGAGATCGGCCTTGGCCAGTTCGGCGGCGCGTTGAGCAGCCGCCAGGTCATCACCGCTTACGCCAAGCAAGGCGGCCACCGCGGGAACCAACCCGGCGACGCGATTGTTCTTATCCAGCATTGATCCCAGCCGCTCCTGGAACGTGAGCGTGCCCAGACGCGGCAGGTGTTCGTCCAGCGGCTTCTGGATATCGGCATGGTAGAAATAGTCGGCATCAGCAAAGCGGGCGCGGATGACGTGTTCGTTGCCCTCGATCACTTTATCCAGGTGTTCGGCGTCACCGTTGCGCACAGCGATAAAGTACGGCAGCAGGTTGCCGTTTGCATCCTGCACCGGGAAGTACCGCTGGTGCTTACGCATCACGCCGACCAGCACCTCGCGCGGCAAGGACAGGTACTTATCCTCGAAAGACCCTCGCAATGCGGTGGGGCGTTCGACCAGATTGGTCACCTCATCGAGCAGGTCGGGATCATCAGGGATCGTCCCGCCCACTTCCTGGGCCAGCGCCAGCGCCTGTTCCCAGATAGCCTGGCGGCGCGCGGACACATCAAGGATGACCCCCTGCCGCTCCATCTCCCTGAAGTACGTCTCGACACTGCCCAGCACGAGGTCCGGCGACTTCAACGGGCGGATGCCGCGCGTCACGCCCCCGCTCTGAAGGCCGGCATATTCAAAGGGGATCACCTGGTTGCCGAACAGCGCCACAATCCAGCGAATCGGGCGCGAAAAGCTGACGCCGCTGTCGTTCCACCGCATTGATTTACGGAACTTAATCGAGGCGATCACGTCCGGGAACACCTCGGACAGCACGTCGGTGGTGGGGCGTCCTTTTTCGCGCACCAACGCGCCAACATAGCGCCCGCCGTCGATGGCCCGCACTTCGAGATCGTCGACACGCACGCCCTTGCCCCTGGCGAAACCTGCTGCTGCCTTGGTCGGGTTCCCGTCCGCGTCAAACGCGCGGTCGGCGGGCGGCCCCTTCACCCAGTATTCCTCGTCGCGCTGGCGCACGGCGACATCCTTCGCATGGATAACCAGGCGGCGCGGCGTTCCCATCACCGTAATGCCACCGTGATCGAGGCGCAATTCATCGAACAGGGCCGGAACCTGCTCGGCAAGCTGGGCCAGCGCCTCATTCAAATCGCGTGCAGGCAATTCCTCGGTGCCGATCTCCAGCAAAACATCGGCGGGAGCCGTTGGTTCCGCGCCCGTTTCGTGGCGCGGCAAGCGGATGGTATCATCCGGCTGAAAGTCGAGCTTGTCCAATAGCGGGTATTCCAGTCGCTCGCGCTGCGCGGCATAGGCATGGGCCACATTGCGGGTCATATCGCGCATGCGCCGGAAGTACGCAGCCCGCTCTGTGACGCCAATCGCGCCGCGCGTGTCCAGCACATTAAAGAGATGGCTGCACTTGAGCACGTAATCATACGCGGGCACGACCAGCCCGGCGGCTAACGCCCGTTCCGATTCGCGCTCGTAGACATCATAGGTCTGTTTGAGGCCGTCCACGTCGGCGATCTCGAAGTAATACGTACAGTGTTCGATCTCGCTTTGCAGGCGCACATCACCATAAGCGACCATCTCGTTCCAGTCGATGTCCCACACGGCTTCTTTGCCCTGCAACGCCAGCACAATCCGCTCCAGGCCGTAGGTGATTTCCACGCTCACTGGATCGAGCGTCAGACCACCCGCCTGCTGGAAGTATGTAAACTGCGTGATCTCCTGGCCGTCAAGCCATACTTCCCAGCCCAGGCCCCACGCCCCCAGTGCCGGCGATTCCCAGTTATCCTCGACAAAGCGGATGTCATGCTCGCGCGGGTCGATGCCCAGCGCCTGCAGGCTCTGCAAATAGAGTTCCTGCGGGTTACCGGGGTCAGGCTTGAGGATAACCTGGTACTGGTAGTGCAGTTGCATGCGGTTGGGGTTTTCGCCATAGCGCCCGTCGTCAGGGCGAACGCTTGGCTCGACATAGCCCACGCGCCAGGGTTCCGGCCCCAGCACCGCCAGCAACGTCGCAGGGTTCCCCGTTCCCGCACCGACCTGGATGTTGTACGGCTGCCACATGATACAGCCCTGATCCATCCAGAACTGGTGCAGCCGCATGATTACCTCTTGAAATGTCAATGGTTTGGACATGCCCGGACCTCGGTCACTGTGATTATCTGTTAAGGCGGGCGCATTATAACACAGGGCACAGGCGGTGTGGGAGCCTGAACGCGCGATTCAACTCACGGCGAGAGTCTCAGGCTCTCTCGTGCCCCTTACGATTCCTCGCGGCGCAGTCTTCGCAGGAACTCCACGCTCTGCAGGCGCTGCTCCAACACGTAGGTCAGATAGGCCAGGGTCAGGCGCTCAAGCTCCAGGTGAAGCCTCCCGTTTATGTTCAAACCCTGGATGGCGTCCCAGGAGCGGGTTTGCATATACCGCAGCGTCTTGAGCGCGGTCAGGCTAAGCGGCAGGCCGCGATCTATCCCCGCGTGGTGTTCCGGGCAGATCACGCCACCGTCCACCGGGCTGAAGAATTGATCCTGGGGTGTCAGGTCTTCCTGGCCAACCACGCACTGGTGCAACGACGGCGCAAACCCCGCCAGCCCCAGCAGGCGCAGCTCGAAGAAACGCGCCACCGTGCGCGGATCGACGCCAGTGCATAACCGGGCCAACCCCGCCACGAGCAACTCAAACTCCGCCTGACTGGAGTCCTGCTCCCCGGTGAAACGGTCGATCAGTTCCACAAAATGGCTGGCGTAGGTGCTGCGCACCAGGTCTTCACGCAAGGGCAAGAAAGGCTCGCGCATTTCGACTTCGCGCACCACATGCAGCTCGCGCCCACGCGCAATCTGGATATCAACCAGGGCGTACAGCTCAACATGCCCGGTTTTGCGCGCAATCGGTTTGCGAGCGCCCTTCGCCAGAGCGCGAACCTTGCCGTGATCGGGCGTCAGCAGGGTGAGCAGGCGATCGGCTTCCCCATAATCCATCCGCCGCAGGATCACGGCATTGGTGCGAAACGTGCGCTCACGATCCGGCACGAACTGCTTCCTGCCCCTCGGCCAGCTTCTGCGGGCCGAACCCAAGCGGCAACAAGTCGCTGAGCGGCCCTTCCCACGTGACTGTGCCTTCCAGGTCGGCGGTAATCACCGTCATCTCAGGTCCGAACTCATACAACACCTGGCGGCAAATGCCGCACGGCGCGGCCCCATTGCTCGTCACCACCACGACCACGCGGATATTGCGCTGGCCTTCGCTCACCGCCTTGAATACCGCCGTGCGTTCCCCGCACACCGTCGCGCCGTAAGATGCAATTTCGATATTGCACCCGGTGTATATATCACCTGATGCCGTCAGCACCGCCGCCCCAACCGGGTACTCGGAATACGGCACGTAAGCCTGCATGCGAGCCTCAACCGCCTTGTCGATCAGGTGGTGGCGCATGTCGTCCGTTAATGAGAGAGGTGCGTTGTCAGTCATGGATAGCTACTCATCCTTTAAGATCGGTTCTATTAAGAGGGCCGCCCAGTATAGCAAAAAACGCCCAACCGTGCCGTTT
>CAZSXY010000164.1:0-7172 GCA_964611395.1 uncultured Anaerolineaceae bacterium
GGCGCGGCGTCAACCACCTTCCTGGTGACGGTTGTTCCGATCGAGGAACCACCTACCGTCCCGCCACCAACCGAACCGCCTCCCGCCGGCGTAGACCTCAATGCGATCCCCAACGTGCCCGCGATTAAGGGAGACGTTCTCGACACAGTTCGGCAAGTGTTTGCGCGGGGCGTAACACTGCCAACTCCCATCACGCCCGGCGTATTCAGCGTGGTTGGCGACACGCCACCCCAACAGTTCTTGGGCGATTTTGCAGATGGAACCGGCGACCTGAGCGCATTGAAGGATGCAGGTGCGCTCAGTGACCTGGCAACCTACTACGCCAGTACGCCGCTTGAAACCGGGCGCAATAGTTTCGACGGTGGCGGGGCATTGGCCAGCGATCCTTCATGGCGTGTTTCCGATTTGCTCAATCCCGCGCTCGCATCACCTGGCTTTTGTGCAGGCAGCGAGACGCCTCTCTCGTGCGAGCTACGTGTGAATCGACCATCTGTTGTGTTCATCGTTGTAGGGCGTAACGATGTACTCGCTGGCACGCCACCTGACCAGTTCCGCGCCGACCTCGACACCGTTGTACGCACAATCATGGAAAGCGGCGCAGTGCCCGTTCTGACAACCATCCCCGGGCCAGTCGAGAATATTCCCGCGCTCAACGCAATCAACACGGCGATTGTCGCGGTCGCGGAGCAGCATCACCTGCCCATCACCAACGTGTGGCGGCGCGTCAACAATAACCTCGGGCCGGCTGGGGTGGATGCGGAGCTACGGCTCACCACTTCCGGGGCAAACGACGTTGTCACCGAGCCAGAATTGGCGCAGTTCGGCGTGCCTCACCGCACGCTGGTGATTCTGCGCACCTTGAAAGCCCTGCAAGTCAATTTTGCCGTTCCGTAATCCCCATCAAAAACAAAGCCAGGGCGACCCATCGCTGGATCGCCCTGGCGGACTAAAATCGCTTGGGGAAGCGGCATCAGGCAATGCCAAACATCGCCTGCAACTTGAGCGCCAATCCCATGTCCCCCTTGACCTTCACTTTACCCTGCATGAACGCCATCATCGCGTTCAACTCACCGTTGACCAGCGCGATGTAATCATCAGCAGTCGCCGTGATGGTCATCGTCGGAGCTTCATGCACCCCCTCATGAACCTCAGCATTCTTGTCGACTACCCTGATCCAGTATTGTCCACCGTTGTCGCCGGTCAGATTGAACTGAAAAATCGCGTCCACTCCTTCGGCTTTTTCAGCGTCGAAACCCTCATGAATATGGTCAAAAATCTCTTTGACAGATGTCACCTTAGGCATTGATTTTCCTCCTGCCGGGCCAGCATCTCTGCACTGCAAGTCGCTAACTGCCCTAACTATAACAATATCTGCACCGGATGACTAATGCGCCCCATGCGACGGAGCGGTTATCGTCCCAGTGTTGCCGGGCCACACTCACTTGGCTACAATGTTGAACGGAATGCACCGAGGAGTAGAAACGTGATTCTCAGCCCCAGCCGCATCGAGCACCCCGTACTCGACAGCAGCGCTTTACGCGACAATCCCCTGGGCGATCCATACATCCGCCAGGTTACCGTCTACCTGCCCCAGGGATACGATGACTTTGCCGACAGGCGTTACCCCACCGTATATCTGCTCGCCAGTCATGGCAACACCGGCGCAGGGTTGATTAACTGGCGACCCTGGGATGTGAACATCAAGCAGCAACTCGATCAGCTTATCGCCGAAGATCGCATCGGCCCTATGATCGTCGTCATGCCGGACATGTGGACGCGCTTCGGCGGGTCTCAGTACATCAACTCTCACGGAATCGGGCGCTACGAGGACTACCTGATCCATGAAATCATTCCGCTGGTAGACCGCAACTACCGCACGATTCCAGATCGCAACCACCGGGGCATCATGGGGCGCAGCAGCGGCGGTTTTGGGGCCATCACGCAGGCCATGCACCATCCCGAAGTGTTCGGCGCGTTTGCCTGCCAGAGCGGTGATCTCTACTGGGAATATACCTGCCTGCCCGGTCTCAGCCGGATGCACCAGCATCTCGAAAAATATGGCGGAATCGATGCCTTCATCGCCGAAATTCCCAACATCAGGCCCAAAGGGAGCGCGTTTTGGGACTTGATCATGACCGTGTGCTTCGCAGCAGCTTTTGGCGATAATCCCGACCACCCGCGCGGTTTCGATCTGCCCATTGATCCCGAAACAGGGGCGCTCAATGAGGACGTATGGGCACGCTGGCTGCTGCACGACCCCATCCGCAAGATCGATCAGCCCGCCTATGCCAATGCCCTGCGGCAGATGCAGATGGCCTTCATCGACGTGGGCCAATATGATGAATACCAGCTTCAGGTGGGCGCCCGTGTGCTACACCGCAAGCTGGAGCGGATCGGCATCCCCCACGTCTACGAAGAATACCCGGACGGGCATCGCCATACGCATTACCGCTACGCGGATTCGCTTGCGCGGCTTTACGAGGCGCTCCAATGAGGCAACGTGCGGGGGAGCTGCCGCTGGTCAGGTCAGCGATAGCTGTCATGATACTTGTGTTGTCCGCATTGTCCTGCACCGTATCCGGCCAAGATGTGATCTATATCACGGCCACCCCCCTGTTCGACGATGCGGGCGATATCATCATTCCCCCCACCCTCACGCCGGACAAACCAACCCCGACGCCTTTGCAACCAACGCCAAACCCGCCGCGTTACACGCGCGAGGATGGCGGCATTTACGTGGTGCAACCAGGCGACACGCTCGGCACGCTTGCCCAACTATTCGCCGTCACCGTCGAAGAATTAACGGCCATCAATGACTTTCCCAACCCAGACACGCTCGAAGTCGGGCAACTGATCAACGTGCCGGGCGGTAGCGCCGTTTACACGCCTGCAACGAAAATCATCCCTGACAGCGAACTGGTCTACGGCCCCACGGCGAGCGGGTTCAACATTGCGGCAACGGTCAAGTACCGGCAGGGGTTTCTACGTGCCTATTCCGAGGAAATTGGCGACGAAATATGGAGCGGCGTCAAAATCATTGATTTCGTCGCGCGATCCTATAGTGTCAATCCTCGCCTGTTGCTCGCGTTGCTGGAGTATCGCGGCGAATGGCTGACTAACCCCTACCCTGACGAGCAAAAAGTCCAATACCCCATGGGCATTGTCCAAGCAGGGCGCGAGGGGTTGTTGCGACAAACGCTCGATGCCGCCGACGCGCTCAATTACGGTTATTACGGCTGGAAGTACCGGGGAACCATCGTCACAACGCTAGCGGACGGGCAACGCGTGTTCTACGACCCGTCGCTCAATGCTGGAACGGTGGCCGTGCAGTACATGCTTAGCCTGACAACCGACCCTGTGCAGTGGCAGCGTGATGTGCACCCCGACGGATTCTTTCAAACGTACATGAGCCTGTTCGGTGACCCGTTCGCCCACGCTTTCGAACCGGTCACGCCCGCCGATCTGGCTCAGCCGCCATTGGCGCTTCCGTTCCCGCAGGGCGAGGAATGGGTATACACGGGCGGCCCGCACGGCGCTTACAACAGCGGGTCAGCCTGGGCAGCCATTGATCTGGCCCCCCCTGAACCCCCGGAGGAAATCAAAGAGGCGCAAGGGGCCTGCTACGTCTCCCCCTATTGGGTCACCGCCGCCGCACCGGGCATCATCGCCCGTAGCGATGACGGCTATGTCATACTCGACCTCGATGGCGACGGAGACGAGCACACCGGTTGGAATCTGGTCTACCTGCATGTCGATTCGCGCGAACGCATCGCCGCTGGGACGGTTGTTCAAACCGGCGACCGGCTCGGCCATCCTTCATGCGAAGGGGGCATCAGCACCGGAACCCACCTTCACCTCGCCCGCCGCTACAACGGTGAGTGGATTCCAGTCTCGTGTGAAGATTGCGCACCAGGCGTGACGGTTCCCCCCTTTGTATTGGGTGAATGGACAATTCACGGGTTCCCCAACCAGGAGTATCAAGGCTGCATGACGCGCCCAGGCGAAGATGGCTACCGCCAGGCAGAACAAACCCGCGAATATGAGCTAAATAAGCTGATCTGGTAACCATCCTTGCCGGGCCACATGGTTTCAGGTATGCTTAGCGCCGCCTGGCGGCTGGTGCTGCTAACGACCGTTGGAGGCTGAAACACCTATGACCACAAAGCACAAACGCACCGTGCTGATCGCGCTTCTGGCGATTCTGGTCTTGGCTGGTGGGGCATCGCTGGTCTGGGCACAACCCGTTTCAGATTCCGGCCATGCCGCACACCAGGCGCAGGGCACACCCACACCCGTTCAACTCCAATTTCCAACGGCAACCGCAACACCCGAACCGCCAACTGCCAGCCCTACCCGCACGCCAACATCAGCGGGGCGGCCCTATATCGAGGCCCTGCAAGAAAGCACAAATGTCCGGGCCGGGCCGGACATCAACGAGAACCGGGTCGGGCAGATTTTCCCCGGCACGACGTATCCAATACTCGGCAAGCGCTTTCAATGGTACTGGATTGAGTTCCCTGAATCACCAGCCGGTACGGCATGGGTGCACGAAAGTGTCGTTCGTATTGGCGGTGATATAACCCAGATTCAAGACATTGAGTTGGAGAGCATTCCAACGATCGATCCGGTAACTCTGGCAGTACAACAGACCGCCGAAGCGATCATCAACACGCCTGGAGCAGTCGCCACGCTGACCGCCCAGGCGCAAATCACGCCCATCGGTGTTTTCACCCCTGGGGCTGCTGGCCCGACGCTCGCGCCAGGCCAACCCCTCCCGACGTTCACTTTTCCGCCATATACGGTGACGCCGATCCCAATTCCGCGCACCAACCCGCCCCCGGCGAACAGTTCGGGTATAGCGCCTATTGTGCCCATTCTGGCATTGGCGGCGCTAGGCTTGATGGGATTACTCGTATCACTCCTGCGCCGCATGTGAGATCGGCACAACACTTAAAGGGCGTGCAGAACGCGCATCCAGATCGCGTGCAATCATCAAGCCGCACAGCACCAGCAGCATAATGACTGGCAGCCATTGCGTCGCTGAGGATTGCCCGGTTGGTTGCGGCGCACCACCAGGCCGCTCAGTGCGGAACCGAATAACCTGGTAGCACACCCCCGCCACTAACCCGCCCAGGACAATCACCGTAAGCCAGCGCACATCAAGATAACCAACACCAGCAAACTCCCAGAACAGATCATCGCGCCAGGCAAATGACGCATACGCAAATGTCGCCTGAGCCGCAAAACCCGCCCAGAACGAACCGGTCAGATACACCCCAAGCGATGCACCCAGCCCTACCAGCACATACCCCGGCACAGCCGCCATGCCCCAGGGCATCGCCGGGGAGACATCCTGGATAGCGGAGAGCGCCATCATGACTCCGCCCGCAACACCAGTGATCCACACGCCATGTTTATAGCCACTCAAGGTGGCAACTTCTCGCCAGACCTGGCCCCATAACAACCAGCTTTGTACCAGAGGAAGTAAAACAACGGCAAAGACAATTCCTAGTTCATACGTTACGGGATTCAGGTTGATCCCAAGGAGGTGATCCGCAAGCACCGTAATAGATATGGGGCGCGCCAGCAAGCCAACCTCGCGTTCCAGTACATAGTTCGTGCCGTCCATCAACCACCACGCAACCGGCCACAGGCCAAGCGCCCCCATGCCGGCCAACGCAAGACTGATCGGATCGGGAACCGGGACGCTCAGTCTCTGCTCACTTCGCCGGACGCGACGGTGCAATAGCCACGCCATGCCACCTGTCAGCACAACACTGACAGCATAGCGAAGCGTCAACCCCCCATATGTTGCCAGCACCGACTGTGCCCCATAAAGCGCGGCGCTGACGATGAACACACCCCACAAAGTCCCTGCCTGGTTCTGACGCCACACGTTCTTCGCCTCCCTCTTGACCGCCGGCGTAACCAGCATAATCCGCCACGTATCCCGTACCATTATGAGGCACTACAATCCCGAAACATTCCCCCGAACTTCTGCGTTACAGGGAACAAAAGATAGCCGAAAAATCGTCCCCTCCGCTCCCGTGTTGGAACTACCGAACCAGCAAATTGATGGTATAATTCCACTGCAACCACGTGGTGAAAAGGAGCTTGCACACAATGGTTATGGAAATTAATTCCTCCGAGATGAAGCGTGTCCAGCTTTTTGAGATCATTGGCCGTATTGACAGCACCAATGCAACGGAAATGGGGGCAGCGCTTGACAAGGCCGTGAATGATGGCAAGAGTAACCTCGTCCTTGATCTCGGCGGTGTGGAGTATATGAGCAGCGCGGGCTTGCGTGAAATGGTGCGCATACTCAAGCGCGTCAAACGTTCTGGTGGCGATTTGCGCATCGCAAATCCATCCGAGCGCGTCAAGGAAGTGCTTGAACTGGCGGGTCTCGACACCATCTTTGAAATTTACCCGACGCAGGTTGAGGCCGTGGGCAGTTTCTAACTATGCGTTTTTTTCGCTCAGTTTACCAAGTCTACCACTGCAAGGGCCATCATGCACCATCCTAGCCGCCTCATTATGCCTGCCCGTCTTGAAGAAATACGCCAAGCCTGCGATTTCGTGGTTGAGGTGGCGGAACTGGCCGGGCTGGATGAGCGTTCGGTTTACCACTCCCAGATGGCCGTTGATGAGGCCCTAACCAATATCATCGAACATGGATTCAGCTTTCAGGATCGCGGCAGCGAAATCGAAATCACCTGCAAAACTGAAAACGACCGGTTCATCATCACCATCATTGACACCGGTCCGGCATTTGACCCGCTTGCCCACGAAGCCCCCAACCCTTCCGAGCCTCTTGATAGTCGAGAACCGGGCGGTTGGGGGATCTATTTCATCCGCCGCCTGATGGATGAAGTCACATACCGGCGCATAGACGGCAAGAATCAGCTTACACTCGTCAAACTGATCCCGGCATCCTCCCAAGCGGTTACACGCGTAACCGGTGAAGAGATGTTTCCCGTGCAGGTACTTGATACACACACCGCCATTGTTTCGCCCGATGGTCGCCTGGACAGCACCACCAGCCCCGCCCTGGAAAAAACTCTCAACGCACAACTTGATCACGGCAGAAATTGGTTGGTCGTTGACATGACTGACATTGAATACATTGCCAGCAGTGGCCTCAAAGTGCTGGTGGCGGCCTGGCGACGTGC
>CAZSXY010000165.1:0-7164 GCA_964611395.1 uncultured Anaerolineaceae bacterium
CTCTCAATCCTCATGTACGAGCATTTTTGAGCGCAAAAACATCAATCTACAGATCGGCGAAGTTGTATAGCTTCAGGCGGCAAACTGGTTTCCGTCCGCAGCAAACCGTTACAGACCTAACTATGCCTTTAGCAGTAAATCGTACAATCCTTTTAGATGCGACGTTGAAGCACCCCATGTGCATCTAAAAAATATTGAGGCTGTTATTTCCTCAGGAGGCTGGAAAAAATGTGCCAAATCGCTGTGTATCTCGATGACGAAAAATTATGGATGATGTCATGTTGGTCGAACCCGTCCCTGGAGGAATCCGGCTGCTCAAGTTATTCGAAGCAGAACGGGTGATTCCGGCAACCATTCGCCAGCTTGACCTGATGCGCAACCGAGTTTTCCTAGACACGGTCAAACAAGGAGAGCATCAAGATGAACGAAACCGACAAACTGAGAGTGCTAATCCCACATTGGATTGATCACAACAAAGAACATGCTGATGAATTTCGCCATTGGGCGGAACAGGCAGGTGATGCCACCACCGACATCCTGGCGGCAGCAGATACTATGCTTAACGTCAATACGATTCTTGCATCTGCGCTGGAAAAATTAGGGGGAGCTACGAGTTGGTCTTACGGCCAGAGCGAACCCGATGCCGATGGTTCTTAAATCGCGGATGACTTGGTAGCCGCTACGGCAAATCAAAGGAAGTTTGATGCACGTACAAGAAACCACGCCTTCACAGGTTGTTCAATTTGAATCACAAGTTGAATCATCCATCAACCGCCGCAACTTCATGGCCGGATTATGGCATGGCGCGTTTTTGGCGCTGGGCGTTGCGTTGACCCAACCAACAACAGTGATTTCTGCGTTTGTGGCCGATCTCACCGGCTCAACGATTTGGGTCGGGGGCCTATCGACCGTACTCACCGTCGCCGGATCCTTGCCCCAATTATTCGTTGCGCGCTGGATCGAACCACGTCCGCGTAAAATGCCCTACCTGATGCTGGCTATTTACCTGCGTGTGTTGAGTTGGGGTCTGCTGGCGGTGCTGGTTTTCACCATTGGGGACAAACACCCCACGATTCTGGCCTGGATATTAGTCGGTATGTTGGTTGTGTTTTATGCCGGGGGCGGACTGGGCAATATTCCCTATACAGACATCATCGGGAAGATCATCCCGCAAGATCGACGTGGCGCATTCTTTGGTGGCAAAGGCGCATTAGCTGGCCCATTATCAATTGGGGCCGCACTGTTGGCGCGGCAAATCCTCGCCAGTGTGAGCTATCCCAATAACTATGCCTTGTTGTTTGGTTTGGCAGCAACAGGACTAGCTGTGGCCTCGCTAGGATTTTGGGTCATTCGTGAACCCGTTTTTGCGTCCGATAAACAAGCTATTTTGCCCTGGCGTACGTATTGGCAGCAAATTTTGGCGGCCAGCCGCCGGTTGAAAATCCTCGTGCTTGTGCAGTTGCTAACGGGTTTCAGTTTGATGGCGCTGCCGTTTTATGTCGTTTATGCCCGTAAACAACTTGATGCTCCAGCGGAGGCTATCGGATGGTTTCTGTTGGCACAGGTCTCAGGGGGCATGTTATCCAATCTTATTTGGGCGCGTCAGGTGGATCGCGCTGGTAGTCGGTGGATGTTGTTTACCTGTGCCGTCATTTCGACCTTGACTCCCTTGTTAGCTATTGTGCTCGGTACATTGGGATGGATGGCGTTGCTGCCGGTGTTCTTTTTGGCTGGGGCAACCTTTGATGGGCGCAAAGTAGGCTTTCAGAGTGCGCTGCTCGAACTGGCTCCAGCTACCGAACGCGCCACTTATGCGGGACTCAATGCTGTGTTGATTTTGCCGGTAGCGTTCCTTCCTCTGGTCGCCGGGTTATTTTTGCAGCACTGGTCCTATACCACCCTCTTTGTGTTCGTAGCCGTTTTCATTGGTCTGGGTGCCGTGACGGTACGTTGGTGGAACACACAATGAAACGCTCACTATGGATAGATGCCAGTGGGGGCATTTCTGGAGATAGTGTCATCGCGGCGCTGATCGGGCTGGGCGTGCCGGAACAGGAGATAATGCAGATCATAAGATCTGTGGCAGAAGAACTCAACATGCGGCTGGATGTGCATACGCATCTTGAGTTTTTGCCTGACGAAACATTGGCCCACCGCTTACATATCAATCCTCTGACACCCCCACCTGCACTCTTGCTAGCAGATCGGGCTGATGTTCTGGAACGTACTTTATCTCACACCGGTGTAAAGGGCATCTACGCCGATTTTGTCCGGCGCGCGCACAATATGCTATGTGATGTTGAACACCAAAATGCCGACTCCGACCATTTGGAACTAGCACGAACCGTTCCCTTGTCTGTCATCGGAATCGCGCACACGCCGTATCAACACAAAGCGCCCTACCAACCCCAAGCAGAGCATGTCAACGACGGTGTATTTTATATCCAGATCGCACCACACTACGCGGCTGGAACACAAGCGCTCGAAACCTTCAGCCATATATTTGTGCTGTCCTATTTAGATCGTTCCATAGAGCCTGAAATCACCGTGCGCCCCCCCTGGAAAGATGACAATCGGCGCTATGGTATTTTTGCAACTCGCTCGCCGAATCGTCCTAACCCTATCGGCTTAACCCGCGCCCGGTTATTGTCCATAGAAGAGAATCGCATCTACACCAGCCCGCTCGATCTCTTTGACGGCACGCCCATCCTGGACATCAAACCGTTTATTCAGTCGTTGGATTGCATGGTCGATGATCTCGACAGGGGCAATGATGGCTGGCTGGAAGGCAGCGACCATTTAGAACTTCATCGCTTGGGCTTACCTCACGAGCACCCGCACAGTACAAGCACATTATCCGCACCAGCGCTAGAAATTGTACTCTTGGCGGGAATAGGCTGGGGCTTGCAGCATCTTGCAATCGATTTAACCTCGGTAGCATGTATCCCCCCAGTGAATGTCAGTTTGCAACAAACCCTAATCGCCTCTGCGCAATCCCATACTGATGCTTCCGTTTCGCCTGTGGACGCTGTAATCCTGGCGGCGCTGACACCAGAATTTGTTACAGATAGCGATCTGCCAGCAAACAGCACCCACATAGGCCTGGGATTAGGCCAACGCATGGTGCATAATGCCCCATCTTTAGGCGCATTGCGATTACTCTTTATGTCTAGTTAAGCAATTACGGAGTACTTATCATGAGTCAAAAAACTGAATGGGATCATTCAGATTCCAAAGTGAAGGTCAAAGGGTTTGAAGCGCGCCATTATGACCTATTAATGAATACGATCACCGGGGGAACATACCCATTTTCATCCGGCGCGCTGTGCGGGAAATGAACATTCAACCCGGTGACGAAATCCTGGTATTGGGGTCCGGCACCGGGCGCAATCTCTGCTTGATGAATAAATACCTGTCCGGGCAAGGTCGCATCGTGGGCTTAGACATCGGTCCTGAAATGCTGGAACAATCCAAACAACGCTGCAAGCATCTTCCATACGTCACGATTGAGAACCGGCGTATCGAGCAGCTACTGCCATACCAGGAAGAATTCGATAAGGTCTTTATCTCGTTTGTACTGCATGGCCTTGTTCCAGACGAACGATTGAAGGTCATCGCCAATGCCTATCGCGCCTTAAAGCCCGGTGGAGAGTTCATTATCCTCGACTACAACGAATTTGATCTGAAACACGCTCCCTGGCCGGTGCGTTTCGCATTCAAAATCGAATGTCCTCTGGCGTCTGAATTTGTCGGTGTGGATTTGCAAGCGCGGCTACAAGAGCAAGGGTTTGATGACTTTCGTGTTCACCCACACTATTTTGGCTATGTGCGGCTGATCGGCGCGCGCAAACCACCCCAATAATCTTTGATCTGGAGCAATCATGTTAGACACAAACGCTATTTTCACTGCTGCAAGCTCGACTGACGAGGCGGAAGTTCGGCAGCAAGGAATCGGATTCATTGATGGTTCGCTGGCGGGCTACGTGCTGCTCATGGGCGACGACACCACAGGGGTTACACAATTACTGCCACAACTGAGGGAAAAACAGATCGTTGTTTTTGTTGTCGAAGATGTGCTGCGGGAATCCTTGCAAGCTGTGGGTATACCTTTGGGATGGGAAGCCCATACGATCCCAACCAGATTGATCGATGCGTTGGGTTTCATCACCCGCGTCGCGCAGGTTTTTGGCAATAGTGATGACACTGCTGCCAGCCTGCAATATGCCCGCGAACGCTTACGCGGTTTCACCATACTGCTGGGTGAAGCAACCTCAGCCCGGTTAGCGATGGCGCAGGCTGCGACTCTGCTCGGCTGTCCTATGGTTAGCGATACCGATCTACCATCATCGGTAGACGACTGGAAAATAGATGCGAACTATAGTGCAGCTACCGGTAGCGTTGATCCGGCAAGCATCATCCAAATGGGTATTGAGGAACGCGGCTTGCAGATTCGTGTTCCCCTGCCGGAATTACCCACTGCCTACAGCTCGGACTACTCTGGCCAGGTCGTTCGCCCGGATGCGTGCGGCGCGTGTTTGACTGGGATTGAGTTAACCGTCACCGGAGAAAATCTCGTAGATGGACGGACTACGATTGTCGGTCCAGACCTGGATTCAGGTGTAAGCGGACAGCATCCCTACGCCATACTTGTCGAGGTGAGCGGACGAGACATGCAGCCGGATTTCGAGCCGGTGCTGGAACGGCAAATTGAAACGATGGTCAACGATATGGATGGCGTTGTCCACCGCGGCCAGCGTACCACAACTACGCTGAATATCGCCCAAAAAACCATCGACAAAGGGCTGCGTTTACGCCACCTGGGGGAAATTCTGCACGCGTGTTATCACAATAAATATGGCAATATCCTCAGCCGCGTTCAGATCACAATTTTCACCGAACCGGCGCAAATCCAAGCCCTGACAGAAAGAGCGCGGGCCATCTACGATCAGCGCGATCAACGCTTGAGCAGCCTGACCGATGAAGACGTCGATTTGTTTTATACCTGTAATCTCTGTCAAAGCATTGCTGGCGGGCATCTTTGTGTCATCAGCCCAGAACATCCCGGCGTGTGTGGTGCGGTCGACTGGATGGACGCGCGCGCGGCGGTCAGCATTCGCCCGGTGGGGCCTAACAAAGCGGTCAAAAAGGATGGTTTGATCGATGCGCGTTTGGGGCAATGGGCAAGTGTCAATCAGATCGCACAACAAGAATCCAGTGGAGCGTTAGCTGCTTATAGCTTATATAGCATGATGCAAGACCCTGGCTCATCTTGTGGTGACTTTGAATGCATCACGGCGATGCTCCCGATGTCCAATGGTGTGATGGTAGTAGACCGAACTTATGAAGGGCTGACGCCCTCCGGAATGGATTGGGACATGTTGTATGAAATGGTCGGTGCGGGGGTTCCTGTTCCCGGCTTCATTGGACACAGCAAGCGCATTTTACACAGCCGAAAGTTTATTTCAGCCGAGGGGGGATGGCAGCGCATTGTGTGGATGAATCACGATCTGCGCGAAGAACTGCGCCCCGCCCTGGATGCGCTGGCAATTGAGGCGGGCATATCTGGTTTTGTGGATATGATCGCTACCGAGGAAACCGGACTGACCGAAGACGACATTTTAGCTCACATGGAAACGGTCGCACATCCCGCCCTAACCCTGGACACCATGATTTAGTTTAAGGAACCGACACATGTCTGAACATAAATTGCTTTCTCAACCATTACAAATCGGTGGTTTGACGCTGCCCAACCGGGTCGTGATGACAACCGTCAAATTAGGTTATGGCAATCTCAAAGATGAGATCACAACCCGGTGTTTTCGATCTTGAGATCATGAGCAATTCATTGGGATTGATCGAACCATATTGAGAAGACATGACGAGAGTGAGTCATGTAACACTGCTCTCGCCATGTCTATCTACACCAAGATGTTGTGGAATTATTGTTTGTTATTGGAGACCTGCATCGTTAATTTTTGTCCGTTGCCGTTTAGCGTGTTGACGGCAAGCATTCGAACAATACACCCGCCGCCGACCGCCCAATTCAGATGGCGCTGGTAGCTCCGTTTCGCAAACTGCGCAATACCTCACACGGCGGCGGCGCTCACTTTTGGGTGGGTACCATTGCCATTGCTGCTTACAGTGATTGCCTCAACAGCATGAGAAAAAGACAGTGATGATCCATTATCCGGCTCCGCATTCTGATACCACATATCCGCACGCATCTCATGACCGACCGCCAAACGCCAGTCCTCAACAGTCATCTGGTTAAGCGTTTCCTTCCGACGCGCATTAGCTTTGCGCAGTGCGTCTTGCAGCGCATTCGCGTAGAACTGCATCCAGGTCGGATACTCTTCTGGCGTCGCGGTGGCTGCTTGCCAATCCTCCAAGGCACCTTGAAATGCACGCTCATTAGCGTGACGGATTTCAATGGTTTCCAGAATCTGCTCTTTCATCACGTAGGCTGTGGACAAAACCAGCAGCGGTGGCGCAATACTCTCCAACCACGCAAATGGGCTGTCTGTATGACCGGGCAAACTGATCTGCACATTTCCGACGAGCGCGATCGTGGTGGCGATCATCATGCTGACCATCAATAGATGTCGGGCGGATCGGGTTGTTCCTAACGTCGCCAGCGCCAATGAGAATACTACCTGACCGACCTCAGCAGATAACACGGTAGCAAGTCCAACTGCTGTTTGGGCTGCGCTACTTGACACAGCTTGACCAAAGGTCTGCGAGCCAATTACATACAGCCGGATTGCCGATGGCGTGAAGGCTGCCAGCAGCAGCACCAAGCATAATAAGAAAATGAGCCGCGTCACGGATGGCGGATACTTGGAGATGGTAGATTGATTGAAGTGTTCGCGCACAGGCTTGGGCCCAATGGCGCGAATAACAGCTTCGCGCGCTTTCTTGCGCGCGCCCTGGCGTTGTTCTTGTGTCAATGGTCGAAGGTTGTCAATCATGGCTCTCACCTCACTTCCGGCGATCATTCAGAATCTGCCAGATGCGCTGTTCAGTAATGCCAAAGGCCTCAGCCAGCGTCGCTATTGACTCACCTTGTTGGTGTCGTGTGCGGATTTCAGCATTACGTTTGCATTTGGGGAGAGTACCATCGGAGACGGGAGATTGAGGGAGTTCTAGGCCGCGATACGAGATGGC
>CAZSXY010000166.1:0-7086 GCA_964611395.1 uncultured Anaerolineaceae bacterium
AAAATGTCTCCTTATTTTTATGCTGCTTTTGTCCGGAAGGTTTTGACGACGTACACCAAACATCCGCTGCGTACTTTGGATGCCTTGCAGCTTGCGTCGGCCCACACGGCGGCCAACGTGCTCGAAACATTCCCCCCATCTTTGTGACCGCTGACCAACGCCTGTTGGCGGTAGCTGCTGCTGAAAGATTTCCCCCCGACGATCCCAACGCCCATCCATGAACGCGCACGGGGTGTTGTGGCTTACTTACACAACGGCTCGATGTGATACTGTGCACGTTCCTCGCAGGTGAAATCACGAACGTAGCGATTGGTATGAACCCAGGCCAGCAGATCGTCCAGTTCCCAATTGCCTGTCCGCCATACACGCACTGTACCGTCAGCAGAGGCAGAATACAGGCTTTCACCATCTGCGCTGAACTCTACATCGAAAATCCATCCCAGGTGCCCTTCAAAGTGGTGAAACAGGTCTCCAGTGGCATAATCCCACAAGATCACGCTCCCGTCTGACGAGCCGGATGCCAATGTCCGCTGGTTAGGCCCCAGGGCCAGGCTCCACACTGGCCCATCGTGTCCGACAAACTGCCGGACCTTTTCGCCAGTTGCGACATTCCATTCGGCAATGCTGCCATCGTTGGAAGCGGTGATGATTGTGCTCTCGTCTGGTCCGTAAATGACGCCGAGCACACACGCTGGCTGATCAGGAAAGGATCGAATCGCCTGACCATCGTCGATGTTCCACAGTGTTACGCTCGAAAAATAGCACGATCCGGATACGGCCTGTGTTCCATCCCGGCTGAATGCGATTGAAGTGATATCTTGAGTGGTTTCGAACTGCTGGATAATCTGCCCGGCTTCGATGTCCAGCAAGAACAACTCGCCGCCCAGGTCTTCATCGCTGAAATCCTGCGTTCCCGCCAGTGCCAGCCGCCCATCAGGGCTGAACGCCGCGCTTCGCCAGGGGAATTCCTGCGCGGCGAAGTCATGGATCACTGTGCCAGAGTCGAGGTCCCACAGGGTGAGGCGCGTCTCTCTCGACAGGCTGTTGGTCTCAAGGGTTGCCGCCAGGGCAGTACGCCCGCTCGGATCAAGTGCGATAGCGCCTGGTGCTACGGTGAGGCCCTGACCGGCGATAGTGTGCGTCACATTCCCGCTTGCGGCGTCTATCACCCACAAATTCCCCTCCCGTGATCCTTCCCCAACGATGACGTGACTGCCATCTGCGCTGACTTCAAGCGCAAACGCTGGTACATCTAGCGAGTAACGCTGAATCTCCTCCTGGGCATCGATATTCCATACCCGGATCGTCCCGTCACTGGATGCTGTGGCGGCCAGCCGACCATCAGAACTGAACGCCACATTCCAGACGAGCTGGGTATGCCCGATCATCAGTTGATCCTGCCACCAAACATCAATATTCCAGATATATAGGTATTCTTCCAGCGCAAACAGCACAGTATGGTTGTTGGGGCTTATCGCCATGGGAATGCCAAACGCGCCGATGGTCCGCTGGCGGATTTCCGTACCGGTTTGCGCATCCCACAGGCGAAAGGACAGATCCGGGCTGTAGGACAGAATCATCGTGCCATCAGCCAGATAGGCAGCGCCCGTGACCTCTGCCTTATGGCCTTTGAACTGCTGGATGGCGTTCCCATAGGTTGGGGAAGCCGGATCAATGTCCCATTCGATGATCGTGCCATCGGAAGAGGCCGTGATAGCGCGTAGACCGTCGGGACTAGAGTCGACCGTGTTGACCGGGGCGGTGTGTCCCTCCAGTCGCAGAATCACATCGGCGCTGTCTGCATCCCACAGTATGGCTGTTCCATCTTCCGACGCTGAGAGAATCTCGTTCCGCCCAGGGACGAACAGCACATCATTTACTGCACCGGTATGCCCGGCGAGGTTATAGACCTCCTGCCCGGTAAGGGTGTCCCATGCGGCGAGTGTTCCATCACTGGACGCAGAGATGGCGATGGATGTCGAGTCGTCGCCTGCGGGATCAAAGGCAACAGCGTTTATCCACCCTGAGGGGCCTTCCCATCGGCGCTGGATGGTTCCTCCTGAAACTTCCCACAGAATCAACTCGCTGCGGGCGCACGCGCCATCTTCAGACGAGGGCTGGGCACAGCCCGCCGAGAGGAGCGCGCGTCCATCGGGGCTGAATGCCACTGCCCGGACCTCGCCTAAATGTCCTTCCAGGACCAGCCGGGTACCTGCAGACAGCGCGATATTGGCGAGTGTGGTTTTGATATCCACCGGAGGCTGATCGATCTGGGCTGCTTCCAGCGCCAGCGCCAATGCGAGATCCCCTCGCCCGACCTCCGCTTCCTCACGCGCGCTGGCCGCTAACACAAGGCTGTGATTTACATCAGCCTCGCGCTCAGCACGTTTGCGCGAGGCGTTCGCCTCGCCTTCTTTTCTAAATGCGAATATGGAAAGGGCTACTGCTACCGCCAGAAAGACCGCCAGCCCTGCCACAAGATACTGCAGCCGATTAGCAGATTGGCGCTGCAGCGCTTCGGCCTGTTGGGCGGATTCGGCGGCCTGTCTTGCAAGTGAAAGTTCGTAGGCGTGGCGCTCACGCTCGGATTCCTCGCGCTGTTGTCGTGCAGCAACGCTGGTAGCCAGATATTCCTGTTCCTCGTGCGTCAAGGCGAGCGACGTCTCGGCGGCCCAGCCCTCAAACTGTTCAAGGCGTGACCCGTGCAGCAGGTAGCTGGGATCGCGGCCAGCGTGTTGCCAATCGGTTGTGGCCGTCGCGAGCAGGCGCTGCTGGCGGATATCGTGGCGGCTTTCGTCTAGCCAGGCGTGCAGGCGTTCCCACTCACTCAAAATAGCCTCGTGGGCGATCTCCACCGTTGGACGGCGGGTTGCCGGATCATGGTCCAGCGTCAGCAGGCGGTAGGCGGCGTATGTGTCGATGACCTCATCCATGCGGTCCTCGTCTGGGGCGATGGCGAGCAGCTCCGACCGGGGCACACGCCGCCGGGTGTCTTCCGCACCTTCGCCTAAGGTGACCAGCCGCAGGAACATCTGGCGCACGATTTTCTGGCCGTCCGCGTCTTGCTCGAAATACAGTTCCTCGGCGCGTTTGGTCAATGCGCCAGTGGCCCCGCCAAGCGCCTCATACGCCTGATACGTCAGGGTTCGATTTGCGCGCTGCTCAAACAACTCTGTCAGGGCGTATTGGAGCAAGGGCAGCGCGCCAGGCTGGAAATGCACATCTCCGATAATGGTAGACACCAGCCCTGGCTCAAACGATACTCCCACGCGCGCGGCTGGTCGGGTGATCGCAGTCTCAAGCTCGTCCGCGGACAGCGGCATGACGGTTTCCATGCAGGTGCGGACCAACTCTCCAAACTGCGGGTAATGGAGTGGGCGATCATAGAAGTCGGCACGCAAGGTGATCACCACGCGCACGCGGCTGCGTGGATCGGTGGCGGCGGTATGCAGCAGGTTCAGAAACTGGGCGCGCTGGTCTTCGCGTTCAACGAGCGCAAAGACTTCTTCGAACTGATCCACGATAATCACCAATTCACTGCCATCGTCAGGCAGGATAAGCCCGGCTACCCGTGCCAGTCCCCGTGTGTCACGTTCCAGGTGCTCGCGTAGATTGCTGGCCTGATCCGCAGCGACGCGTGTCAGCGCGATTTCAAGCTCGTCCAGGGGGTGTGCGCCTGGGATCATATCGACAATGAACCAATGTTCCGCACCCGGTAGATCGCCGCGCCACAGGGCCGGGACGAGTCCGGCTTTCACGACGCTCGACTTGCCGCTGCCGCTGGGTCCCACGACTGCCAGGAATCGAGATTGCGCCGTGTGCCCGCTCATACGCTGAACTAACCGCTGGACCAGCTTCTCACGACCGAAGAAATCACGGGCATCAGCGGTCTGAAACGCGCGCAGTCCTTTGTAAGGGTTTTGTGGTTCCGGCAGTGTGATGCTTGGCGTGTCACTGGAGCCAGGGACATCGCTTGTATCTGGAACGATCAGGTTCAGTTCCCGCGCACGCATGATGGCCTGGACCCGGCTGCGCACGCGGAGCTTCTGATAGACCTGTCGAATGTGCCATTTGACGGTGCCGACCGTGATGAAGAGTTGATTGGCGATTTCCTTGTTGCTGCAGCCCGCGGTGATTAGCTGGAGAATCTCCTGCTCACGGAGCGTGAGCTGCTCCACGATGCTGTCCGACGACTGCCGGATCAAATCACCTTCTCGCCGGAAGTCCGCAGTCATTTCCAACACATCCATGTAGCGCTGCGCAGGGTTCTTGGCAGTTGCTCTTTGGATGATGGCGTTGATGCCTTCTGACACTTCGGAGGCCAGCGAATCGATGAACGGCAGCGGATCGTTTAGGTGTTTGTACATCCGCTCCACTGACGACATATTCGGGAAGGGGTGGCGTCCGGTCAAGATTTCGAACAACATCACGCCCAGGCTGTAGATGTCCGTTTGCGGCGAGACGGCCTCGCTGCGCGCCTGTTCGGGGGAGAGATAATCCGGCGAACCCAGGACCATGCCGTTTCTGGCGGGGCGTTCTTCTGGGTGGCCGATGGATTTGGCGATTCCTAAATCAGAAAGGTAGGCGTTGCCATCTTCATCCAACAGGATGTTAGCGGGTTTGAGGTCCTGGTGGACGATCTCGTTGCGGTGGGCCATTGCCAGCGCGGAGCTGATTTGATCCATGAATTGGGCGGCAGCCCCCAAATCGAACGGGCCGTTAGCCAGAGCGTCGCGCAAGCTGCCCCCGCGCAGCCAGCGCATGACGAGATAGGCTCCCCCAGGATCGCGCCAGTAGTCGTATAGGGGCACGATGAAGGGATGTTCGAGCCGAGCGATGAGGTGAGCTTCAGTCTCAAAGCGCCGGATGAAGTCGGGGTGGTTAGCGAAATGGGGCAGGATGATCTTGATGGCGACTTCGCGGCCTACTGTGGTCTGGATGGCTCTGTGCACATATCCAAAACCGCCGCTGCCGATCCGCTCGTACAGCTCGTATCCCTTAACAATCTTTGCTGCTTCCATCGCGCCCCCCTCCTGACACATTCCCGTTACTAGCATTATAGGGGCGATTCGGCGCAAACCTTACTTTTCCCCTCCCCATCCACCACTTTTCCCCGTCTTCTCGGCAGGTGTGTTTTGTTCCCACAATAGGTAAAGCCAGACGGAGCCGACAGCGTGACGACAAACGCTGTCCGGCAGCAAATGCAAAATGAGGAGGAAATCATGTGCACCCGAAAAAAGCTCATCGTTCTGTTCATCGTACTGGTTACAATGTCCACCGTCCCTGTACCGGCATATGCGCAAGGCGGCAATCCGCCACAGGGACTGCGCCCAGATGCGCCTCAATATGCTGTTCGCGGGCAGTATGGCGTAGGCACGCGCCTGATCGTGATCGAATCAGACGCTGACTCCCCACTACCGTTATGGGTGTGGTACCCGGCCCTGAATCCCGACGGGCAACCAGAGGCTGTTGCCTATCCGATTCAGGTGAAATGGGAACCTGCACCAGACTTCGCTACTGAGGTCTTTGGCCATGCACTGCTTGACGCTGCGCCCGATACATCTGGCGGGCCGTATCCCCTGGTAGTGTTCTCACCTGGGTATGGAACGAATCCCCCGTCGTACTCAAACCTGCTAGAGCATCTGGCTTCTTATGGTTTTGTCATTCTGTCACCTGACCATCGGGAAGGCGTCTACTTGACCAGTGAAAATCCCATGAGCGACATGCCGATGAGTTCGATTGAACGCCCACGTGACATTCACCGTGTTCTTGATTACGCTGAAAGTCTGATGTCTGCAGGCGGCGAATTCGCAGGCATGATTGACATCGATAAGGTGGCCGTCGCTGGACATTCTTCCGGCGGCTATACTGCGCTGGCAGCCGCAGGCGCGCGCTTCGATCTCGACGCCTTCAACGCACGGTGCGAAAACGCGCGTCTCGAAGGCGATCCTAATGGGTGGCTGTGCTATCCTCTGGAGCCATTTGAGGCTGACATGGCCGCGTTAGCCGGTCTTGATCCCATGCCGGATGGCCTGTGGCCATCGTGGGGTGATCCTCGTGTGGATGCCATCATCACGATGGCGGGTGATTCCTATCTGTTTGATCAGGCCGGGCTGGCAGAGATTACCATTCCTGTTCTGGCGATGGGCGGAACGGCGGACACAGGCACTCCCTTTGAGTGGGGTGTTGGCCCGACCTATGCCTTTGTGTCCAGTCAGCAGAAGGCACTTGTGACGTATGAAAACGCGGAGCACGGTATCTTTGCCAATGGCTGTGAGTCTGCGCCGTGGCTGGTTGATATCGATTTTTGGTGGATGTGCATCGATCCGATCTGGGATAGGCACCGCACCAACGATCTGACCAATCACTTCACGACCGCGTTTTTGTTGGATGTTCTCATGGGAGATTCTGAAGCACATGCCGCGCTCGCCCCAGATGCGGTGCAGTTCCCCGGCATCACCTATGAGACGACCGGATTTTAGTGGGGCCTCGGAGTAGGACCTGGTAATGTTGTTTTCCAGTTAGGAACGAACATGGCCGGAGGGTCTAAGGGTCCTCCGGCAAGTTTTTGCGGCCAAGTACAATTGGTCAAACGTAGAAACTTGGCCTCGAATAGCCACTGATTATCTAACAAGATCGGTGGCAATGTGGCTCAATAGACCCGCCAACCCTGGAGCCTGGTTGTCCGATCCTCAACGCGAATCACTTCTCTTGCACGCAGGCACAATGGGCGTAAATTTGTTGACGGATTGAGATTGTGTCCCTCTTGCGCGTTCGATGAGGAGAGGTGCTACCCCGGAAGGTGTAAGTTAAATCAGGCTGGACCGAAAAGTTGACAAACGCGTGTCGTGCGATAAGCTGGCGCGCGTTTTTTGTGTGGCGATCTAGATGAAGTCTGGGGTAGGTATGAATGCGGACACTCGAAGTAGTGGTGATGCTGGGATTGGCGATACAGGTACTGCGGTTGTGGTGGCCGTAGTATCCAGAAATTAATCTACGGGAAGAATCTCGGCTGAAAGCGACTATTGAGAAGCGTAGTATTCTCAATAGAAATGCGACTCCGTGATAAAGTTGTGAGTGCAAACG
>CAZSXY010000167.1:0-4497 GCA_964611395.1 uncultured Anaerolineaceae bacterium
TTCGTGCTCAACGACATGATCCGGATGCCGGACTACGATCTGCAAGACGACGAACCGCTGATCACCGGCGGGTTGATCGATTCGTTCTCGCTGGCACTGTTCGGCGTGTTTGTCGAGGAGCACTTCGATCTTTATATCCCTGATCCCGATCTGACCGTCGAGAATCTCGACACGCTCAACCAGATGGTCGACCGTGTGATGCGCGATCTGAGTTGAGCGTTAGCTGAACGCACGAGTGTTCAACCGAATTCGAGGAGCGGGCGTATGGCGAGGCACATCGCTTTTTTGGTGACGGCGGCAATGCTGCTGGCAGGCGCTCTGGCGGCGAGTGGCGCGGTGTGGTTTGAACCGGATTCCGGCGCGAAACACGGCCAGGCGCTCGGCACGCCAACGCGCACGTCAACGGCGACGTTGTCCCGCAATGCCGGGCACGATCCGCTGCCGGGCACGCCCCTGGCCCCGACCACGCCAACCCCTGAGCATGATGTCATGCGCGTGTGGTGGCCGGACGAACTCTATCCCCAGCAGGACGGCGAGGCGCTCGAGGCCCTGCAGAGCCAGTTCGATGAGTTCGCCGCAACTTATATCGTGTACGACCTGGAGATACGCCGCAAGCGCACGACCGGTCTGGGCGGGATTCTCCCCACGCTGCGGACAGCCGGGCCGGTTGCCCCCGGCGCGCTCCCCGACCTGACTCTGATGCGCCGCGCCGATATGATCACGGCGGCCAGTGAAGGATTGATCGAGCCATTAGACGAGTGGCTGCCCGCCGACCTTGCCGGGACGAACCTGCTGCCGGGGGTGCGCGCGTTGGGTGAGGTCAGTGGCGTGCTCTATGGTGTGCCCTACGTGGTGAACCTGGTCCACATGGCATATCGTCCGGCGGCCCTGGGCGACCCGCCCTTGACTTTTGAGGAGGTGCTCGCTGCTGGCCGTCCTTTGTTGTTTCCGGCAGGGGCCACGCCTATCAGCATGACGGTGCTGCTTCAATACCAGCAGGCTGGGGGGCGGCTGGTTGATGAAACTGGCGCGCCGGTGCTGGACCGCGATGCGCTGGTAAGCGTCCTGAGTTACTATGCCAACGGGCGCGACGCTGGCGTATTCCAGCCGGCGGTGTTGCAATACACGCGCTATGGCGATTATTGGAACCAGTTCGTCACCGCCACCAACAACCTGGCGGTCATCGACACGGCAACGTACCTGCAAAATCGCGCCAGCGTGCCCGGCGCAGCGCCCGCGCCCATTGCCACGTTGGATGGCGAGCCGATCACGGCCATTGACGGGTGGCTGTGGGTCGTGACCACGCCGAACCCCGAACACCGGCAACGGGCGAGCGCCTTCATCGCGTGGATGATGCGCATCGGCCATCAGGGGCTTTTCGCCGAGCGCTTTGGCATGATTCCCTCTCAGATGCGCGCGCTGCGCCTGTGGGATGACGAATCCTACGCGGATTTCGCGCAAGACCTCGTGCTCAGCGGGGTGATCATCTCCGACTCCCAGCGCAACAGCACCGCGGCACTCGCCATTCAAGAGGCGGTGGTAGCTGTGTTGGAAGGCGCGTCGCCAGAAACGGCTGCCGATGCGGTGCTGGCGCGTTTTGCCCCGTAGTGGCCATGCAAAACGGGGCCTCCCATGAAGGGAGCGCCCCGCCGGTGCTTGCTCGCGCCGGAAAGGAAGATCAATCTTCCCCGGCCAGCGCCGCCGCCGCATCCCAGACGCGGACGGTGCGGTCTAGCGCGCCGGTGACGATCCAGTCGCCGCCGGGCGACCACGCCAGCGCCCGCGCTTCTGCGGCGTGGCGGCCCGGTGTTGCCACATCTTCCCCCTCGCGACTCCAGATTCGAACCACTGCATCGCGCCCCGTACCGGCCAACAGCGCCCCGTCGGGCGACCAGTCGAGGGCAATCACCCGCTCGTCGAGTCCCTTGATCGTCGCGGCGGTCTTGACGCTGCCGGGTGCGGCGGTCATGTCCCACAGGCGTACCGTGTTGTCCCAACTGGATGAAGCCAGGATCGTGCCATCCGGCGACCAGGCCAGGTCGATCACGCTATCGTCGTGGTCGTCGAGGACGGCCAGCAGGCGGTAGCCGTCCGGCTCCCACAGCCGGATCGTCAGGTCGGCTCCGGCGCTGGCGATGATGGCGCCGTCCGGCGACCAGACGACATCGGTGGCACTTGCTTCGTGTCCGTTTTGTTCGCGCTGGACGGTAGGCGTGAAGGTATCGCCAAACGCCAGTTCGATGACCTGCTGGCTCTGGTCCGGCTCAAGGGGGGGGAACAGCGTATAGTCACCCCCGGCAATGGCGGCAGATAGCCCGCCGACACCCATCGCCTCGATGGTCTCCACCACGCCGGCGTCATCGTGGGCGCTCAGCAGGCGGATCACTGCCTCGGTTTCGGGAACCAGGATCGCGTAAAAGCCATTCTGATCAAGCGCACCGGTCGCCAGCCGTTTGTTGGCGTCGCGCGCGTAGGCGTTCAGGCGCAGCCCGCGCAACAACTCGATCAGCGCGGCATCCTCGCGCGCCGTGATCGCGGCAACGGTTTCTGCGGCATCGTCGCGCTGATCAAGCTGTTTGCGGAACGCCGCGTTCGCCAATAGCGCGGTAATGCGCAGTACGTCCGCTTTTTCCAATGACGCGAATTCACCCGCGAGCGCCTCGCCGTCGACGGCGAAGGCCAGCGTGTGGGGCAACGGTTCCAGGGCGACGGCCATGTCGCGCACGGTCGCCCCCTCGACCGCCGCCGCGTCGAATTCAGCCGCCGCAAGCTGTTTCAACGCCGCCATCAGCGCGTCATCCATCAGCAGGGTGATCATGCGGGTCAGGGTGTCGTTTCCGGCGGCGGCGAGCGTGTCGTTGATGGCCTCGTCCTGGGTCGTGATCGCAATCGTAATCTCGCGTGAGCGCAGCGCGCGCACCAGCCGCAGCAACGGCGCATCTTCGCGGGCGTTGAAGGCCGCCATCACGTCCAGCGCTTCCTCATAGCGACGGAGCGCGGCGGTGAAATCCGGGTCTTGCAGCTTGGCGGCGATGGCGTCGCCGTTTTCCAGCCCAAAGGTAACCGTGAAATCGTCGCCTTCCAGTCCCGCCAGGATGGCGATGAAATCATCGGTGGCCAGGCTGGCCGTCGTGGTTTCGCCGTCTTCGGGGGTGATGACCAGCACCAGTTCTTCTTGTTGCAAACGGCGCACGGTGCGGAGCAAGTCTGCGTCGTCGCGGGCATTGATGGCCGCGATGGTCGCTTCGGCTGCTTCCAGCGCCTCGATCTGGGCGGCGGCGTCTGCGTCCTGGCGCATCATCACCAGCATTGCCCGTTCTGACCGGTCGAGCGCGGCGATTGATTCATCGAGGCTGGCATCGCCGGTTGTGATTGATAGGTCATAGCCCGCTTTGCGCAGCGCGAGAAGCACCTCCGCCAGCGCCGGGTCTTCGAAGGTGACCATCACCTGGTAGTCGCTGTCTTTGAGGTGGGCGACCCTATCGGCGAACGGCTCTGCTTCGATCACTTTGAGCACCGCTTCCGCTTTTTCAAGCGCGTTGATCGCCGTGACCAGGTCATTGTCGGCCAGGCGGTAGATCACCCCTTCAACGCGGGTGGCCCCCAGCGAGGCCAGTTGCTCGCCGCTTGCGGCGTCCCACACGCGGACGCTGTTATCGGCTCCAGACGTTGCGAGGTGTGTCCCGTCCGGCGACCAGCTCACGCCGAAGACCCAGTCATCATGGCCGGTTAGCGTCACCCGTGTGTCTCCGGTGGCCGCATCCCAGATTCGCACGGTTCCGTCTAGGCTGGCGCTGGCGAGGGACGCGCCGTCCGGCGACCAGGCGATCCGGCGGATGGGGGCGCTGTGGCCTACCAGCGATCGGACCGGCTCCAGGCCGGCGGTGTATAGCCAGATGCGTGCGCCATCGCTGATCGCCAGCGTTTCGCCGTCCGGTGACCAGGCCACGCTACGCGCGTCATCCACCGGCAGCTCGAACAAAGCGTAGGGCGAGGGGCCGGGGTTGTCGTCGCCGTCGGATGGAACCGGCGTGGCAGCCACCGGCGGGTTGGAGGATGCGTCATCGCCGTCACCGCCGCAGCCCGCCAGTACACCGGTGCTCACCACGATCACCAGCAGCCATATCACCGCGACGACCGGCGAGGGGAAGCGTAAAGTTAACAATCTATCCATCGTGACTCGTCCTGTGGTTTCAGGGTGCCGATGCCATAGTCGGCTAAGCAATGGTTCGGTTTGCTTCCCGCCAATAATAGCACAGGAGTGGTGGTCGGTGTTAAGTGTGCATCTCCATGATCAACGGACGGGCGATAGTTTTGCCGTCAATCGCGATTTCACGGACGGGCCAGCCGTTGATGGCCGTCAGGATTTCGGGCGTGCCGCCCGCCTCCGGAACGGCGTCCCAATAGGCGGGATCGCGGGGGTGGTCGTTCCAGTCCTGGGGCGGGCGGCGCGAGTGCATGGGTGTGGTGGGTGCCAATCAAGATTTATTCATCAGT
>CAZSXY010000167.1:4597-7041 GCA_964611395.1 uncultured Anaerolineaceae bacterium
CGTTAGTCAGTATAACATTGAACCGGTCACACGAAAACAGCCCCGGTCGCGCCGGGGCTGCGGCTCACCGTATCCCGTCTCACAGCACTTCCAGGATCACCGGGCGGGCGATAGTTTTGCCGTCAATCGCGATTTCACGGACGGGCCAGCCGTCGATGGCCGTCAGGATTTCCGGAATACCCCCCACCTGGGGCACCAGGATCGAGTCTTCGGACTTGACGCCGGTGATGGACGGGTTCCATGCGCAGACCATGTTCGGCTCCAGCGTTTCGGTTTCGCCCGGCACGGCGATGAACTCGCGCGCGCCATACGCGGCAGTGCCGCCCTGGTGGTGGAGTTGCCATTCGCCAGCAAAGCCCACGCGGGCGTAGGCGTCCTGCAGCGTCTTGAATAGCGCGTCCAGGGATGCGCCCGGCTGCGAGGCGGCAATGATCGCGGCATCGACCTCGGCGCAGGCTGCCTGCTTGCGGCGCAGGTCATCCGGCAGCGGGCCAAAGTGGATCAGCCGCGTGACCGAGCACACCAGCCCGTGTTTGCGCCCACACAAGACCAACATGGCGTATTTGTCCATCATCTTGTTGGTGGGCAGCGGGTGGCGATAGTTGTAAATGCGTTCATCGGTGGCGATCAGGGTGACGATGGGCGTTGCGCCGCGCGCGTAGGTTTCACCGGCCAGCAGTCCGGCGATCTGCCACTCGCTCATGCCCGGTTCGACCTGCCGGATGGCCGCGTTTACAGCTCCGGCGCAAATGCTGCCCAGCGTGCGGAAGCGTTCGACTTCGACCGGCAGCAGGCGCGAGCGGAGTTGCTGGAGTTCGCGGCTGAGGTCTTTGGCCCCATCCAGCGGCACATCGACGCCCAGCGTGCTGCCCAGTTCGATGGGCATGGGTTGCTCCCAGGGGGTCGCCCGCAGTTCGAAGCCACGCGCTTCGACGCCGTCTTCTTGGCCCAGGCGCGGCCCTTCGATGGTGGTCGTCCAGATGGTGGCGCGTTCCGGCGTGATCACGACGCTGGCCACGCCGATCGTGTCGGCGATATTGACGGCGGCGTCCACCCCGCCGGTGATCCACGCCACGTTGTTGACCGTGCGCAGCCATAACGCGCCAATGCCCTGTTCGGACATGAGGCGGCGCACGCGTTCGAGTTTGGTTTGGACTTCACTGCGGTAATCCATAGTTGAGATCCTCATCTTGACCGGTAAAATCGGACACTCTTTTAGGCAGATGTGCGGTGGCCGTCGGGCCACGCGCTTCCCCGGTGTTCTACCGCGTGGCGGCGCGGGGAACCTCCATAAGACTAGCATATTTTCGGCAAAGGGCGACTGAGACATGAGCAGTTCCAGGGACGAATTCACGCGGCTGGTGGCAACGCTGCCGGTGGCGTTGCAGCAGCAGATCGCAGGGTACACGCCGCATGAATTGGAAGTTGGTCATTCTCACATGCGCGTGTTCCGGTTGGAGCGCGGCGCGTATGGCCCGTTCTATCTCAAGGTGGCGGAGGGCGGCGCGGGCGATCTGCGCCGCGAGCGCGACCGGCTGGCGTGGCTGCGGGGCAGGTTGCCCGTGCCGGAGGTCACAGGGTTTGCGGAGGACGTCGACCGGCAGGTGATGTTGATGACAGGGCTACCCGGCGTGCCCGCTTTCGACGCGCAGTTGGCGGCGAGCGAACCGGCACGGGTCATCCGGCTGCTGGCGGAGGGCCTGCGCGAGATTCACCGCGTTCCCATTGACACCTGCCCCTTCGATGCCACCGTCGATACATTGATCAAGCGGGCTATCGATCACATCGCCGCCGGGCGCGTGGTGGCGGGGTCGGCGGGGGGACCGTATGCGGGCCGCAGCGCCGAGGAGTTGTTGACCGAAGTGCTGGTCACGCGTCCTCGCTCGGAAGACCTCGTCTTCGCGCACGGCGATTACTGCATGCCGAATATACTGGTCACGCCGCAGGACGTGGCGCTGGGCGGTTTCGTCGATTGGGGCAGCGCCGGGGTGGCGGATCGTTACCTCGATCTGGCGCTGGCCGCGCGCAGCATTGCCTATAACTGGGGGGAGGCGTGGGTGCAGCCGTTCTTCGACGCCTACGGGATCGCCGCTCCGGACGCAGACCGGATCGCTTTCTTCCAACTGATCGACGAACTGGCCTGGGTTCCCTGAAGCCCCGTTCTGACACGCTTCTGAAACAGTTTATATGTATTTCTAACGAGGTCAGGGTAGGTTTCTGGCCGGTTTGTTGTTAGAATTCGGCGCAGTGTTTAGCACACTGAGTGGCGGAGTGCTAACCCGGCGCGAGATGGGCGCTTCGGGGGACGCCGTCACAACGTAATTTCGATACGAACAAGTATCTGTTGCACGATTGAATAACGACCACACCAGATAGGAGTACGAAACTCATGCCTAAGCAGTTAGTATTCGAACAGGAAGCGCGGAACAGCCTGAAGGCGGGCA
>CAZSXY010000168.1:0-6839 GCA_964611395.1 uncultured Anaerolineaceae bacterium
CCGTCGCGGTAGCTGTCGGCGTTCTCGTGGTCGTGTTGGTGGCGGTCGGCAGCGGTGTCTGGGTCGCGGTTGGAGATGCCGTCACGGTCGCTGTGGGTGTGGGCGATGACGTATCGGTCGGTTCCGGCGTGTCCGAAGGGGGCGGCGTGTTGGATGCTGTGGCCGACGGCGTAACGGTCATGGTGGGCGTATGGGTTGGCGTCGAGGTGGGCGTAGCCGTCGGCGATGCGGTCGCAGTTGGTGTTGGTGATGTCGCAGCCAGGGTCTCGAACTGAATGCTCGCTGCCGTATCCGTGCGGTCTAGTAGTGGTGTGTCAGACGGCGCCGGCGTATCCATTGGGACAGGCGTTGCAGATGCGGTTGGTAATGGCGTCAGTGTGCGGGTGGGCGCACGGGTTGATGTCGCCGTTGGCGCGAGGGTTGTCGCCGGCAACAGGGCGACCGCCGTCTGGGTTTCTTCGGCGCTACCCAACTCATCAACGGTGGTGCTCAGCGACAAGATGATTCCGAATGTCAGGGCCAATGCTACTGTGCCGATCACGGCGATGGCGACAATCAGTTCACTATTTCGATCGCGGCGGCGTTCCATTGGGGGTTATGCCTCCTCTGCAAAGGTCCGCTGCGGCGAGATGGGAATGGCAAAGTGGAACGTGCTGCCCCGCCCCGGTTCGCTTTCCAACCAGATTGTACCGTTGTGTGCTTCAACAAGCGCTTTGGCGATGGACAATCCCACCCCCGTGTCGCCGATACCCTCCACCAACGGATTGTCTGCGCGATACAGCCGGCCAAATACCCGTCGTTGATCTTCAGGGGGCACGCCCCCGCCCTGATCGGTGATGGACACGAGGATCACATCCGCCGGTTCGGGTGCTGGCTCCTCGTCATCGGTAGGGGGGGGAGCAAAGCTGGGTATGAAATGCGCTGCAAGGGAGATTTCCCCGTTGGCCGGTGATGCGAGATAAGCGTTGGAGAGTAGTTGCATGATGACCTGGTGCATCGCGTCACGGTCGGCATGCAATGGTGGAAGATTTTCGCTTAGATTCATGTGCAGCGTGATGCTTTTCTCGCGGAACTGCGTTCCGACGGCGGTGATGGCATCCTCAATGACTTCCAGCATGTCTACCGTGACGGGTTGGAGCTTCAGGTCATCGGAATCCAGCTTGGTGATGCTGATCAGATCGTTCACGAGATGGGTCAGGCGGTCGATGTTCGCCTGGACGCGTTGCAGGAATTGCCGCTGCAACGCCCCCAAAATGCCCACCGATTCGCTGAGAAGCAGGTCGGTGTAACCCATGATTGAACTCATGGGGGTGCGCAGTTCCTGGGCGATAGATACGATGACCTCAGCGTTAGCCGGAGCAATTGGCTGCGTGCGCTGTGTCGTTGCGAGGCTCGGCGGTGGGGTGTGTTCCAGTTCCGACAGGCGTTGCTGCACCTGCAACAGTTCTTGTTCGAGCGCCTGCCGCTCTTCGGTGAGATCCTCGATCATTGACTTTAACGTCCCGACGCCGTCTGAGCCGAGTTGCCCCAACAGGTCGCGATCACCTTCGGCGCGAGCGAGTAACTGGTCGCGTTCCGTCTGGAGCGCCGTCTTCTCCGCCAGCAGGCGATCCCGTTCGGCTTCCAGTGCAGCGCGTTCTTCACTGAGCTGTTTGTTCGCTGCATTGGCCTGGTGCAGTTCATAGATGATGTCTTCGAGTTCGCCCTGGGCGACGGTGGCCTCAGCGATCAGTCGCGTGCGTTGTTCATGCCACTGCTCACGCGCTTTGAGTAAGTCATCGCGTTCGATGCGGATCGAGTCACGCTGGTTGATCAAGGCTTCGCGATCGGCTGCGAGACGGCGTAGATCGGCCTCCAGCGCCTCGATCTGAGCTTCGCGTTCGGCTTCGCGGGCGAGCTTATCTTCAAGCTTCTTGCGTTCGGCCAGCAATAGATCGCGCTCTTTGGCGATTTGCTCGGCGCGGTTCTTATAATAGCTGCGTTCGTCTGTAAGCTGGCTCAGGGCTTTGGCGACAGCCAGCGGGCCGCCCTCAATGCCGAGCGAGCGTAGCTGGGCCAGAACGTCTTCCAACTCCTGCTGTAGCTCGTCGCGTTCGGCGGCCAACCGCGCCTTATCCTCGCTCAGTTCGGTGAGCATTTCACGCAATGCGCCGGGGACAGAAGCTTCGCGTGCAACCCGAATCTCTTGAAGCTGGCGTTCGAGCTTTGCTTTTTGGACTTGAAGCTCATCGCGCTCGCGCTTCAACGAGTCGATCATGGTGTCGAACACATCTTCGTCACCTATGCCCGTTGCGCTGATAAGCGTTGCTTGCGCCTCCTGCAAGGCTTTGGCAAGCCGCTCGCGCTCAGCAGAAAGTTCTTGGCGTTCGTGGGAAAGGGCTTCGATCCGTTGCGTGATCGACATGGCTTCGTCGCCGTCTTCAAGCAACTGCGCGACCCGACTCCGTTCATAATCGAGTTCGACCTGAAGGTCGCGCACCATGCGGCTGAGTTCGGCGATTTGTTCTTGCGCCAACTCGAGGCTTGCCTGCATCTCCTGGCGCATGGCGAGCATGCTTTGCTGATCCAGCGCGTCGGTTGCGGGGCTTTCAACGATGGCTTTGATCGCTTCATCTGCGGCTTCAAGGCGGATTTGCTGGGCGGCGCGGCTCAGATTCAACAGGCGGGCGGCGACTGGCGCGAGACCTTCCAACAGCGTGATTTCGGACGGGGATAGCTCGCGGTTGGTATAGGGCAAGCCCACAATGGCGATCCCGACGACCTGGCCAGAGCGCAACAGGGGTTGGGCATAGGCCGGGCCAAGCTGGCTGATGTCAAGGCGCGTATACAGATCGACCAACTCATCCAGGTTTTTGTCGGGAAGTAGCGGGCGTTGGAGCTTTTCCTGAATGGCTTCGCGAAGCGTCGGCTGTTCTTCCAGATTCAATGCCAGACCCGGAATCAGGCGTTGCTGGATGTGGTCGTATGCGGCCAGCACGTCTGCCCAGTTATCTTCATCGTGGGCGGCCAACACGGCGACATCCGCTTTGAGCACGCTGGCAATCGCCATCACAATCTGGCGTGGAATCTGATCCGGCTCTTCCTTTTCGAGCATAACGCCGATCGCCTTGAGCAGGGTCATTGACTCTGGCGCTGTGCCCAGGGGGGCGCGTGCTACGCGGGCAGGGCCGGTATCTGGTGGCTGCACCGAGAGTTGCGGGCGCGAAACGGCTTCGGCGTATTCGGACACTTCATCAATCGCGGCATTGAGCCGGTCGAGAATGTGGCGGTACACAACGATCGTCATGATGGGCATGGCGGTCAGAAATGCCAGCCGCAAAGCGCCGGAGGTGTGTCCCTCTAGTTCGTCGGATCCGATGCGGGTGATGGTGTAGCCATACCCAATGAGCAAGACGATGAAGAAGATCAACTTTAGCGGAATGTCGGCTGTTTGCCTGTACCGGGTCAGCAGCAAGCCGAGCAAGACGATGATCCCCAGGCCGGGTACGAGCGTCCAGGCATAGCCTAAGGCGTGCTGGTTGAATGTATGGTCTGCGGCGAGGTCATGCCAGCGGACTGCAGTGAGCACATAGGCCGCGCCAAGCGCCAGCGAAACGAGTCCGACGGCTCGCCAAGTGCGGCGTTCGTTTTGCTCGCTGTCGGCGGCTAGCAAGGCCACGCCGGCCAACAATACTACTTCGGCGGTGACTGCCCGTTCGAGCGGCGGCAGGATGGCTTCGTCGGGTGTGTCTGTGACCAGCGAATACAAGCCGCCGACTCCCATAGCGATCCAGGCCAGCACGATGAACGTGAGCAATACGGCATAGCGCCCGGCTGCCTTTTCGGTTGATCCGCGCAAACGGTGACCGAGTGCCATGAGCATCGTTGCCTGGCTGATAGCCACGACCGCCAGGAAGTAGATGAGTTCACCGGTGGGTTCGACAAACAGGTTTAAGAATTCTGGCGCGGAGTCCATACCATTTCCCCTGATACCCCTGTTACACAGGGTCGCCAATGCGGGCCGAGTGCAGTCAAGAACGAGTGAGCGATGTGCGCATGGTTCGATAGCCCTGGTTGGCCTGGTAAGAGTTCGGTTTGTCATTATACAGCAAGGCGATGGATTTGGCATTTCACGCGGCCACGCGGTACACTACCGCCGGTAGACAACTGAGGAGAATATGTGGGGGGCCATACTGCACCTGTCCGCTGGCGCTGTTGGCCTTTTTGATTTTCATGTTCGCGCATGGTAAAGAGGATGCGAAGGATGGCACAGGCCAAGACTGGGTCGCAAGTGGGGCGGTCTCCGGCAGCAGGGTGGCGGCGCCGCGTGGCCGGTATCTTGCAGCGTTTTCCCTGGGCGGGTACGATGATCCAGCGGCTTGTCAGGGCGTTTCAGCCCCGCTTTACGGTGGGTGTGGTTGGCGTTTTGTTGGATGATTCCGGTGAGCATGTGTTTCTGGTGGAGCATGTGTACCATGCGCGGACGCCGTGGGGTTTGCCAGGGGGATGGATCGAACGTGGCGAAGACCCAGCCCGTACGGTTGAGCGCGAATTTCTGGAAGAAACGGGCCTGTGTGTCCGGGCAGTGTGCCCGTTGATCGTTCAGCTTGGCGTCAAGTGGCGACGGCACCTCGACATCGTGTTCCTGGTAGAACTGGAGGACGCCGACCAGCATGTACACCTGTGCAGCGAATTGCTGGATTACCGGTGGACGCCTGTCGGAGCGTTGCCGCCAGTTGTAGGATTTCACCAACAAGCCATTCGCGTGGCAGGTGAGGTGCGACAGCAGGCATTGGAAGTTCCCTCTTAAGGCATGAGGGCAGATAGTGAGGTTGCGGTATGGACTATGGTCGACTCGGCGAACGTCAGCGTGGATTTCAACTGCCGTTGTTGGAGATCGTGTCTTCGCTGGTGCTGCTGGTGGCCGTTGTGCTTACGATGTTCGAGTTGGTGGCTTACAGCGAGGAACGCGACTCGCTGCCGACCGATCTCACCGTTGCCGGAATCGCGGTCGGCGGGTTGAGCGAAACCGATGCCCGCGCTCGTTGGGAAGCGATCTACCAGGATCAGCCGATCCAGTTGTTCTATGAAGGCAGCCCCATTGTCTTGTACCCATCTGAAATCGGCTTTCGTGTCAACAGCGACGTGATGCTGGCCGAAGCTCACGCCAGGGGCACGCAATCGCAGAACTTCTGGGCGGGCTTTTGGAACTACCTGGAGCGAAAACCGGTGGCTGCGGTGGGTGTGCCGCTCGACGCCGGATATCCGCCAGGGGCGTTGCGGGACTATCTGGAAGGGATAGCCGAGCGCTATGACGCCAAACCGGGCGGCGGCGGGTATGACCTGGATACGTTCACATTCCGGAGTGGCGCAACGGGCAAGCGGTTAGACATCGATGCCGCGATTCCGTTGATCGATCGGGCCTTGTTTGACCCCGAACCGGCGAACCGGCGCGTATTCCTGCCTACGGTTGAGGTTCAGGCGGGCAGTATCGACATGACAACTTTGCGTCAGGCGATCCTTGACCTGATGGAGCGCATGGGATTTGCTTACAACGGTGACCAAACCCTGGCTTCGGTGTACATTATGGACTTGGCGACAGGCGAGGAAGTTTCCATTCTGACTGACGTGCCGCATAGTGCCCGGAGCGTGATCAAAATCCCGATCATGATCAACTTGTTCAAGCAGGAACTACTAGTTAGTCAGGATGAGGCCTTCTTGCTGGCGGAGTCGATTCTGTGCAGCAATAATTCGGCGTCTAACTTCCTGATGCAACTGGTTGGCGAGGGAGATACCTTCGAACCCCAGCTTCGGGACGGGTTGAAGCAGGTATCGTGCACAGCTCAGGAAGTTGGCGCGGCGCATACGTATATCAGCGCGCCGCTCTATGTGGCAGACCGCGCTTATGAGTTCGAGGCCGCTGTGTGCCGCCCGTCGACTCCGGCTAATACGAGCTACGCTACCAATCCTGACCCGTTTGCGCAGACGACGGCAGAGGACATCGGCATACTGCTAACTCAAATATACGACTGTGCCTATCACAACAGCGGGTTGCGGGCGATCTACCCCGATGACATTACCCAAACAGAGTGCCAGCAGATGCTTGAGGTACTCAGCGGGAACAAGATCGATCGCTTGATCGAGCTGGGACTGCCGCCCGGAACGCGTTTTGCCCACAAGAACGGGTGGGGTTTTGAGACCAGTGCGGATGCTGGCATTGTGTTCTCGCCGGGCGGCGATTACGTCATCGTCGTGTTTACGTGGGAGCGCGACACCGACGGCAACAACCTGCCGACGCTGCTCAGTTGGGAAGTGATCGAGGAGATCAGCCGCCTGACATACAACTATTTCAACCCGGATGCCCCGCTGTTGACCCGTCGCGAGCCGATCAACCCGTTGGGAGCTATCGATTGCGTGTCGTACACGTCGCCGGAAGATGTGAATCTCAACGACATCACCCAAAACCGCGTGGATGAAAACGGCGAACCGTTGCCCACGGCTTGTTATGGTGGCGCGGGGCACTGCAAAGAGTTTGATAACTGGGGGCGTGGCGGCTGATCACGAACCGCTGCGAATTTCCGCGGTGAGCACGGCACAGGTTTGTAGGGAGGATGTGGCCGTTGGGCGACCGGGTAAATCGCCTGTTTATAGGGGGCGTGGTGCTTGGGTTGGCGGTTCTGTTGGCTCAACCGGCGTTTTCCATGACTCCAGCGGGTGATGCGCCGGCCAAGATCAACCCGCAGACCGGGCCAACTCAAGTGCCGGCAAGTGTTGTGCCTGTCCAGACTGCGCCGCCGCGCGAGGATGGCGCGGTGGTGCATGTTGTGCAGGCGGGACAGACGCTGTGGGATATCGCTGCG
>CAZSXY010000169.1:0-2945 GCA_964611395.1 uncultured Anaerolineaceae bacterium
ATCTGCCGAAGAATGCGCCCAGGCGCGCATTAGCTGTACCGGGCGAGCAGCGCCAACGCCTCGGCGATGATCGTATTCCATTCGATGCCTTATGAACCTGCTTCTGGATTCGCAGCAGGGGGCGGGACGTGCGCCATGATCCAGTTGACGACCTGGTCTTCCAGATCGGGGGCATTGGCGAGCATATCCGTTCCGTGCCCCGCGTCAGGATAGATGAGCACCTGGTGATCGCCTGCTGCCATCGCATCCAGGGTAATGCTGTCGGCAGGGTTGTTGCGGTCGTTTTCGCTGGCGGCGATCAGCACCGGACGCGCCCCCATGCGGGCCATCGCCCCGGCGGTGGTGATCCCCCGGTAGTCGAGGCCGGGGCTTAGCAGCACAGCGGCCCCGCAACCCGCCCAATCGGCGCAGACGTTGAGGCCGATGTTCGCCCCGACGCTCGCGCCAATCACCACCAGACGCCCCGGACTGATGCCCGGCAAGTCGGCCAGCATCGCCAGCGCGGTGCGGGCGTCGTCCAGCGCCTTCGGCCAGTCTTCGGAGCCGCCTGTTGCGCCGTAGCCTCGCTGGTCAACCGTGAGCACGGCATAACCGGCGGCCTGCAAGCGCTGCGCCAGCTCGTTCCAGGTGGTGCGATCGCGCCCGCGCTGGTGCAGCATCAAAATGCCAGGGGCCGGGCGCACCGGTGCGCTGTAGTAGGTGGCTCGCAGTACCAGCCCGTCGCTCGCGCTGATCACCATGGGCAGTTGCGCCTGGGTGGGGCGCGGCGTGACCGTCGGCAGATCCTGGTCGGGCTGTCCTTCTGCGGCAAGCCCGGCCTGGGTGGGGTTGCTGACCCCGGCGGCTCCCTGTTCCGGGTGGCGGATGCCTGGGTCTTCTAACAGTGGCGCGACGGGGTTGGTCGTTGGGCTGGCGACCAGCGGCGGCGGCAGCGTGGGCGGCGCGGGCGTGGCTGTGGCAGAAGACGATAGCTCGATGCCACACGCGCTCAGCAGCATCACGGCTGCCAGCAGCGCCCCCCGCCGTGCGAAGCGACCGGGTAACCGGATCATGAGCCACGCTCCGGTGCTTTCTCCGCCAGCACAATCATGCGCGGGCTGCCATCGGCGAATGGCGACTGGTCGTAATCGCCCCAATACTGCACGCGCCGCAACCCGGCGGCGGCCAATAGCAAATCCATTTCGCCGGGGAACACGTAGCGCAACACCAGGGGGGCGATTGTCCGCTGGACGGTTCCGTCGTCGAGGATTTCGTCATATATCCAGGTGACGTGGAGATGCTGGCTCACCCGGTCGAGCGTGCTGTAGGACAGTTGCATGATCAGGTGTCCGCTTTCCGGCTCGGTGAACATGCGCTCCAGCGTCACCGCGCCGTCATCCCCGGTGGCGAAGGCTTCGCCCGCGTTCGGTATGTCCAGCACCAGCAGCCCGTCGTCGTGCAGCAGGCTGCGAAAGCGCCGCAGCGCCGCGAGTTGCCTGTCCTGGGTGCGGAAGTGCATGAACGTGTTGTAGGGGACAATGATCAGCTTGAACGAGCCGGGCAGGTCGGCTTCCAGGGCGTCCCCCGCGATGAAGGTAACGCGCGGTTTGAGATCGCTCAGCACCTCCAATTTGCGCCGCCCGCGCGCCAGCATGGTCTCGGAGCGATCCACGCCCACCACCGGCACGCCTGCCTGCGCCAGGTGAAGCATCACCCGGCCGGTCCCGCACCCCACGTCCAGCACCGGCCCGCCGGTTTCGGCGACCAGCGCGCTGTACAGGGCCAGGTCATCGGTCATCTCGGCATTTTCAGCGTCGTAGAACCGCGCAATCGTATCGTAGAACTTCACGTTTATTGTCATGGGCAAGCCTCATTTCTGGCGGATGGCGGCCATGCGTCCGGTCATGGGATGTGCCCGCAGTGTAGCCCAAAAATCGGCCCGGCTCAACAAGACGCGGGGCCGGCGTGGGTGAATCGGCGGCGTTCGTTCTAATGGAGAGACCATTTTAGCTTTGCCTGAACTGGGAGTGAGGGATGGTGAGTTTGGAGTGATGAGTCTGGAGCCATAACCCCTGACTCACGACTCATGACTCGCTATTCCGCACCCATACCGATCGTGCAAAGTCTATTTGTGTGCTCCATAAGTTACCCGTAATGATCCCCGGCGTGAGTGCTGAGGGCGGGCCGCGAATCGATTTGACAACGGCGACAGGTGGTGGTAAACTGTTTACGCGATTGCGCAATCACGCAATCACGCAATTTATCAAAAGAGGGATGCCATGCACCGCCAACCCTATATGACCCCAACCGCCAACCGGCTTGCCTCCGCTACCGCGTTTTCATACCCGGTGCAGATTCTGGTGCTTGATATTGTCAACGGCCCGGCAGACATCCTGGTCAACACGATCAGCTTGCTGCTCGATGCGGACGTGTCGGTGATGCTGGTAGACGATCCGGCTGACGCGCTGCGCGCGCTTGAATACTACTCCTTTGACTTGATTGTGATTGGGTTGCACGAAAAGCGCCCGCTGCAACTGGCGATCGTGCCCAGTATCCGGGCACAGGCTTCTGAGCGGCCCGTCCTCGCTGTGGGGCGGAGGCCTTCGCAACGCCACCGCCGGTACGCCCATCATTACGGGGTCCGTGAGGTGGTCGCCCTGCCGGAACGCGCGGCAGACCTCAAGGCGCTTGTCGCCCGCGTGGTCAGCCGCTACCTGGCTGCCGCGTGACCTGCTGGCTTCCGGCAGTCGTGCCAGCACATTTTTATGCAGGAGGAGCGCACACGATGAAAGCATCCGAGGTATTCCCGCTATTGGGTGAGGTAGCGCAGGCCATGGCGCCGATCTACCGATCGGCATACCTGGCCAGGATGGAAGCATTGAGCCTTGATCCACAACAACCGGACTGGTTCTTGCTGGCCGTGTCTCATGATTTTGAACCGGAAACGACGTCTGCTGCGCGTTTCA
>CAZSXY010000169.1:3045-6752 GCA_964611395.1 uncultured Anaerolineaceae bacterium
TTGCTGGCCGTGTCTCATGATTTTGAACCGGAAACGACGTCTGCTGCGCGTTTCAGCCGACGGATACCGTATACCAACAAGAAGACATTCGCAGAGGGGCTGGCAAAGCTGGCCGAACGTGGCTGGCTGGAATCCGTGGGCGATGGCGAATACCGCATCACTGCAGCGGGCCATGCGATCGTGGATGCGATCGAGGAGGTGCTGGCCACCAACCTGGCGCAGTCAGAAACATTGCCCGCCGCCGACCTGCAGCGCATCATCACGCTGTTGGGACGCCTGGTCGAAGCGGCGCTGGCTGCGCCTGAGCCGCCGGATAAGACGACTTTGATCTATAACCGCCACTCCGACCCCGGTCCTGAGGGGCCTGCGTTGCTGCAGATACTTCAATATCTCGCCGATTTGAACGCCTTTCGCGATGACGCGCACCTGGGCGCGTGGCGTCCAACCGCAGTCAGCGGCCCGGCCTGGGAAGCGTTCACCTTTGTGTGGCGGGACGATGCGCACACGGCTGCCGAGCTTGCCGAAAAGCTCCCGGCTCGCCGCTTCACCGAAGCCGATTACGCGGCAGCCCTCAATGAGCTGGTCGCCAAAGGTTGGGTGGAGGAGCGGGCAGGGCGCTTCGAGATGACGGCAGCCGGACGGTCGCTTCGTGAGGCTGTCGAGGCGGAGACCGATCGCACGTACTACGCCGCGTGGTCGTGCTTGAGCGACGCCGAAGTCGCCGAGTTGGGCGACCACCTGGTCGCGTTGCGTGATGCGCTTCAAGCCTTCCATCCTTCGCCGGAGGGCACGTAGCCCTGGAGAGCAGCTCACTGTCCGCACTGACTCCATTGACAGTGCGCGACCACACGATTAACATGTGAAGCAATTGCACAACTAACAGTTCGCCTATCTCACCTAAGAGCAAGGAAAAGTCCATGCCGCTCGAAGTCATTGAAACCACCGACCCCATTGCCGGCCTGATCCGCTTTGAAACCTCAGCCGTGTACGAGATGATCATCAGTCTCAGTATGCTGCTGAACCCGACCCGGCGGGAGTGGGTTACTGAAGCGCGCGCCGCGTTGCCTCCCGATCTGTTTCGGGAATTGGAAGCGGTCTACGCCCCGTATTCCAAGGGGTATCTGTTCTTAGAGCTGGCGGTGGATTATCCCGATCATCATGATGTGCCGGGGTTCATCCGGTATGTCCGAGACATGGCCCCGGAACACTTCATCTTCTACCTCGTGGGCCGCATTGTGCCGGTCGATGCAATCGCCGCGACCGGGCTAGACCCCGCCGCCCTATTCCAGGTCCTGGAAAGCGCCCCCTACGACTTGTGCTTGTGCTCCGATGTGCCATTCGACGACATCCTGGCCGATGTGCCCGCGTTTCAGGCGCGGTTGGCGGCTTTGTGGGAACGTTACTGGCGCGAGTTCTTCAGCCACCAGATCGCCGACCTGCGCGGGCAATGGGAGCAGGGGCTTCAGGACAAGCAAGCCTTGCTGGTACGCCTGGGGGGGCAGGGATTGTACGAATATGTGACCGGCAAAACGGAGTTGCTGCCGCCGCTGCCGCCCGATCAGCCGGTGCAGGAAATCGTGTTCACCCCCCTTTATTTCGCCCCGGCCCCCGTGTATATGTTCTATGGGTATGGCAACATCACGGTGTTGTTTGACAGCGAGCGCACCGAGGCCCGCGTCGCCCAGATCGAACGCAACAGAGAGCGCGCCCTGGGCATCCTCAAGGCGCTGGGTGACGGGTCGCGCCTGGAGATTCTGCGGTTGGTGGCACAACACGAAAGGCAATTGAACGGCAAGAAGATCGCTGCCAAGCTCAATCTGTCGGCATCAGCCGTGTCACGCCACCTGTCACAGCTCAAAGATGCCGGCGTCATCATCGAAGAAATGGGCGACAATCGCACCATTACCTACCGGTTGCAGCGCGATCCGCTCACCGAGTTGCCGGAGTTGGTGCTCGAATACCTGTACCAGTGATGCGCCGCGGATCAGACATCCGCCGTGTAGAACCACAACTCTCCTTGCAATTGCCCGCGTGAATCGACGCACGCGGGCGATTTGCGTGCTCGGCCAAAGCCCGAACTCACTTGAGCGTGGGCGTGGGGGTGCGGGTCAGGCGCGGCGGCAGGAACGGCGTCGGCGTCGGTGACCACGTCGGGGTGAAGGTTGGCGTGGGCGATGACGTCCAGGTCGCGGTCGGTGTTGATGTCGGCGTCAACGTGGGTGTGTTGGTCGGCGTGCGCGATGGTGTGTGCGTGGGTGTATGGGTTCGCGTGGGCGATGGTGTCGCGGATGGCGTATTGGTCGGCGTGGGCGATGGCGTCCACGTCAACGTGGGGGTGGACGTCAGCGTTGCCGTCGCCGTTGGCAGCGGGGTGCCGGTCGCTGTAGGCGATGGCGTCGTGGTGGGCAGGGCGGTTATGGTCGCGCTTGCCGTGAGCGTCGCGGTAGGTGTGGCGGTAGGTGGCCGGGGTGACGGCGTGAGCGAGATCGGTGGCGGTGGCGGCGTGTCCGTTGGGCGGATGGTTGCGCCCGGTAGCGGCGTAATCGTGATCGCCCCCAGCACGCTGAGGTCGCCCGGATCAAGCGGCAACGTGGGCGTTGGCAGCGGTGGTTCGGTGGGCGTGGCCGTAAATAACAACGCCGCCCCGACCGGCGACGCTGTGAACGATAGTGTGGCTGGCGTCAGTCCGATCCCGGAGCTGAACTCGTCGCCGCTCGGCAATCCTTCTGGCGGCGGGGTGGGTGGAGCTGCACCGGCGAGGGTGAAGGTATACTCGAATAGCTCGCCGCGCTCGCCAAGTTTGCCCTGTGGCTGGTTGTTGACCGTCAATTTCAGCCCGGCAGCATTGCTGGCTCTCACGCCAATGCTCTGGCGTCCGGAGAAATTCAGGATTTCGCCGGTGTAGGCCATCCCTTCATGTTGCACCACGCCATCAGCCGTAATGCGCACCCAGCTTTCCTGCGTGATCTCGATGGTGACGTTGACGCTGGTTCCGGTCAGCAGTGGGGGCGTAAAATGCTGCGTGACTGTGGGGGACGTGTCCGGTTGGGGCAGGCTGCCTTCGCTGCCTTCGCCAGAATCCAGGCCCTCACCGGAGCCTGCCAGAGATTCGGTTGGCGGCGGCGGCGACAGCGTTTCAATGGCAACAGGGCCGCTTTGCGTTTCCGTGGCCACCAGGCTATCGATCAGGCGCGTGCCGCCGATGATCAGCGCGGTGACCACTGCCCCGGCCACCACGATGCTCAGCATGTTGCGCACAAAGCTGCGTCGGGCACGCGGGGCGCGTGGTGCGCGGGGAGGCGCGGGCACGCTGCCGGGTTGTGGGCTGGCAAGCGGCGGAACGGTCGCGCCCGCTGATTCGGTGCGGCTGCGGCCCCGCCGGGAGCGGCGGCGACTGCCGGAACTGCCGGCGCTGGCGTCTAATTCGCGCAACAGCAATTCAAGATCAAGCCCCAGGTAGCGTGCGTAGTTGCGCAAGAACCCCTGCGCCTGAACGGGGGTCATGTTGGAATAATTACCCGTTTCCAGGGCTTCCAGGAATTTGATGCGAATACGGGTGGCCTGCTCAACTTCTTGCAGGGTCAGCTCTTTGGCTTCGCGGGCTTCGCGTAAGCGCTGGCCCAGGGCTTCTGTCTCGCTCACGCCAGGTGTCTCCGGATCATTGACGAAGATACGCACACGCTCACTATAACAAAAAGCGGGTGTTT
>CAZSXY010000170.1:0-4569 GCA_964611395.1 uncultured Anaerolineaceae bacterium
GCGTGGGGGTGACCTGTGTGGCGTGTCACAGCCCGCATGGCGAGTCGCCGGAAGAGGTGGGCTTGCCAGCCGACGACTATGACCTGTGCGTAAGTTGCCATAACAGCCGCACGCCAGAAGGCGAGACATACCTTATGGGCGATAGTCTCCATCACCCCGTCCAGGAGATGTTTGAGGGGCAGGCGGTGGTGGAAGCGGTTGCGCCGATTCCATCGGGGCACTTCCGGAGCGAAGATGGCCCCCGTTGCACGACATGCCACATGCCGGAGACGGTGCAGATTGGGGCGTTCGGGCGCGAAGGCAGCCATACCATGGAAACAGCATTGTGTGATCAATCTCCGGAATGTTTCCCCGATTCGTGCACAACTTGTCATACCGACCTGAGCCGGGAATATCTCCAACGTTTCATCCAGGAAACCAAACAGGAAGTTTCCGAACGACTGACCGCTGCCCAAAATGCACTGGCTCAAAAGCCTGATGCGCCAGAGTGGGTGGCGACAGTGGTGGAATTTGTTGCGAACGACGGCAGTATGGGGATTCACAATGTCGCTTACACAGATGCCCTGTTGAATGCGGTTGAGGTTGAACTGGGTCTGCTGACGAGTGTCAATCCGGTGACATCGCCCGCGCGCGTCCAGACGGAGAATCCGGAAACCTGCGCGACATGTCATCGCGAGGAATTCAATCAGTGGCAGACATCGCCTCATGCTACGGCATCAACCAACGATACGTTCCTGGAAGAATTTGCCGTCGAAGGGCGACCTGCTTATTGCATGAGCTGCCACGCGTCAGGTTATAACTCCAACACGGGAACACACGAATTTGAGGGGGTTGTGTGCAGCAACTGCCACGTGCTCCCGAAGGGCACACAGCACCCGCCTGCACCCATCAGCATTGCCAATAAGTCGTCGGACTGCGGGCGTTGCCACAGTGGCGCACATGCTCCCACCTATGATGAGTGGCTGGTCAGCAAGCATAAAGTGGCCGGCATTGACTGTGTTGATTGCCACACCCCGCATAACAATGGGTTGGTGCTTGGTGATGTCAATTCCACGTGCGGCGATTGTCACCAGGAAGCCGTGGTTGATGACATTCATATGGGCGAAAACATGACGTGCGAGAACTGCCATTTCGACCGGCGGGTGGGCCAGAATGGCTCCGATGTGCGCACGACGGGGCATACGATGAGCATCGATCCGGGAACCTGCGCGGAGTGTCATGGCAATACGCATTTGCTGAGTGTGCGAGAAGCAAACAGCCTGTCCGACGAAGAGCGGAACCGGGTGCAGGAGCTTGAATCTGAGGTGATCCTGTTGCAAGAAGCGGTGGATGACGAGCATACCTCGGATATCGTCGGCGGAGCCTTGGGGGCGTTGGTTCTCGTGGCAATCTTGTTTGTGCTCTTGCGCTTAAGGCGATTGCTGTAGCGCAACGCCAGGAGGTGATCGTATGAGTGATAACTTGCGCGAGCTTGATCGCCGCGAGTTCTTGCGACTGGTCGGCGCTCTGGGAATTAGCGTGGCGGCGGGCGGCTGGATTTACAATGAGTTTTGGGCACATGATGACCCGCTGGGTGCGGCCCGTGCGCATGGCAACGGCAACGGACCCTACTGGGCCATGGTGATCGATCTGGGAGCATGCATTGGTTGCGAGCGTTGCGTTTACGCCTGCCAGGCTACGAATGATACGGCGGTTGGGCACCTGTGGAATATCGTACTCCGTGACGAGGAAACATTCGACAAGCCGGTCTACCTGCCGCGACCGTGTATGCACTGTGAGCATGCACCATGTATCGAGGTGTGTCCGGTAGGGGCAACGTATCATCGTCCCGACGGCCTGGTGGCGATGGATTACCAGCGATGCATTGGCTGCCGGTATTGTATGGTCGCCTGCCCCTATGGCGCACGTGTCTTTAACTGGGAGGAGAATACGGGCGATAACCCGCAAGTTCCCACCTGGGGAACGCCGGAAGTGCGCCGCCGTCCGCGTGGTGTAGCCGAGAAATGCACGTTTTGCTCGCATCGAATCGATGCCGGGCTGGAACGAGGGTTGCGTCCGGGCTATGACCGTGAGGCAACACCTGCATGCTGTGTGATTTGTCCTACCGAGGCCCGGCGCTTTGGCGATCTGAAGGATCCGGAAAGTCCGGCTGCGCGTGCCATGAAGGGCAGGCAGGCCGTGGTTCTGCGTAGCGAACTGGGGACCAACCCGCGTGTTTACTATCTGTTGCCGGAGGCTTAGGAAAGCGTGCCATGATTAGTCGCGTGAGGGAACGAATCGGCATCTTTTGGCTGTGGATGGGGTTTCTCGGCCTGGTTGTCCTGGTGGGGCTTTATGCGGTGTACCTGGTTTTCACCCGCGGGCTTGTTGTGACGAACCTGACCGATGGCACACCCTGGGGGTTGTGGATCATTGTCGATCTGTCGTGCATTGGGTTGGCGGCGGGAGCCTTTTCCCTGTCGGCGATGACATATCTGTTTGGTCAGGAGTCGTTCAAGCCACTGGCGCGGGTCGCCGTATTCATTGGCATTCTGGGTTACAGTGGGGCGCTTATGGCTTTGGCGCTCGATATCGGGCGGCCCGATCGGTTCTGGCATGGGTGGGTATTCTGGAACGTTCATTCCATGCTGTGGGAAGTGACAATGTGCATCACATTGTACTTCACCGTACTTGTGTTTGAAGTGTTCCCGATGGTAGCCGAACACCCCTTCCTGGCCCAGCGATTTCCCTGGCTTAACCGCATAGGGCATTCTGTTCACCGCTATGCTCCTGTGTTAGCTGTGATCGGTTTGGGACTATCGTTACTGCACCAGTCCAGCCTGGGAGGGACGTACGGGGTGGTCGTAGGTCGCGCCGCGCTTTTTAGGGCGACGATGCCGCTCTTATTCATCGTGTCGGCGGTTGCCGCAGGCATTGCGTTCACCGTTCATATGACTCTGATCGTGGAGTGGCTAAGCGGGCGTGTGCTAGTTCCGCAGAAGGTACTGTTCCAGGTGGGGCTGCTTTCCGGAGTTGTGCTCCTGCTATATTTGTACATGCGTTTTTGGGACACGACGGCAGGCAACTATGGCTATGTCCCCGGACGATCGGAGGCGTTTACGACGCTATCTGCCGGGCCGTTTGCCGTCAGTTTTTGGACGTGGGAAATCTTCCTGGGCGGTTTGCTGGCCGCGATCTTCTTGATACGGGCGCGTTTCCGGCAAAGCGTGATGTTGTTGTTTGTAGGCAGCGGGTTGGCGGTAGCGGGGCTGATAGCGAATCGCTGGCACACAACGCTGCTGGCATTCACCGAGCCGCTTTCGGTCAATCCACCGGTCACCGACCCATTGGTGAGTTCCTACACCCCGGCCTGGACAGAGTGGGCCGTGTCGTTCATGATCGTTGCGATTCTGGCAGCTTTGTTTAGCCTGGGGATGCGTTATCTCCCGGCGTTTCAACAGGATGTGGAAGACATACCAGAAGGTGAACCATCGCCCGATCGTGAGAGGGTCCCCGGTACCGAGGCCAGTTCGCCCCAGGACGCGATAGCGACGGCGATGGACTGATTCCGGCATATACAGAGCGTTCTGCGTCGGGTATGTGAGCACCGGCAACCCTGGCCCCGCTGCCCAGACATGAGGATGGGCAGCGGGGCCATATGTTTTTGAGGCCACAGATGTTATGCATTTCGTTGCTTGCGCTTTATAATGGGATGACCTGACAAAAACGCGAGTACACATCCGAATCAGACATCCTTATGACTTCGCTTCGCAAACTACCCAGCATCGACGCGCTCTTGCGTGCCAGCGCCAATCTCCAAGAGCAATACAGTCGCCAGCAACTTGTCCGTGTGTTGCGCCGTGTTGTGGATGACGCGCGCGCGGCTGTGCTTGATGGTGCGCCTGCGCCACCAGAAAGTGAGCTAATCGACCGCGCGACCCGCGTGCTTGCACTTGAATCCATCCCGACGTTGCGCCCTGTAGTGAACGCCACCGGTGTGATTATTCACACGAATCTGGGACGCGCTCCGCTGTCCAATGAGGCGCTTGCCGCCATCCATGCGGTAGGGGGTAGCTACAGCACCCTCGAATACGATCTCGAACCGGGTGGGCGCGGCAAACGCGACCGGCACATCGAGCACCTTCTGATAGATGTGACCGGCGCAGAAGCCGCCATGGTTGTAAACAACAATGCGTCAGCGGTATTGCTGGCGCTCACGGCACTCGCACAGGGGCGTGAGGCCATCATCAGTCGCGGGCAGTTAATCGAGATCGGCGGGGCGTTCCGCATACCCGATGTGATGGCGCAAAGTGGGGCGATCATGGTCGAGGTAGGCACGACGAATCGGACCCGCCTGGGCGATTATGAGCAGGCCATTACCGCGCAGTCTGCGGCCATCGTTCGTGCCCACGCCTCGAACTTCAAAGTGGTGGGTTTCACGGAGGAGACTCCCCTGCAAGACCTCGCTGATCTGGCACATGCGCATGGAGTCGTCTTGCTGGATGATATCGGGAGCGGGGCGCTGCTGGATACGACGCCATTTGGTTTGTCCAGGGAACCTACGGCGCAGGAGAGTCTGGCGTGCGGCGC